>SDNZ01000129.1 GCA_004524565.1 Candidatus Thorarchaeota archaeon | reverse complement strand
TCACCACGTTCCTAGGTCTTTTTGTAACGTGGTTAATGACACTGACAGTTGGAACACCAATTGAAGAATTGCTTGTCAATTTCTTTGCCTTCGTTGGTTCTGCAGGTACAATTTACTTTGCATTTGGTGCAATCTTTACAGGTCTTGGAGTAGATGGACTCTGGATTACTCGACGAAGCAGAGGACGAACAACCGAACTCAAAGGCATTGCCTGGATGGCTATCTCATTTACAATAGCAGTCTTCATGAGAATCCTCGTTGGTCCTGTTGTTCTTCTACTCTTTGCTATTGTCTGTTGGTTAGGTTGGATTGGATTCCAAGCATATCTCTCAACCCGAACAAGTCTGCGAGTTGCAACAATTGCTGAACCCAAGAAAGGTGGATTCCTTCTTGGTATTGGAAGCTTCATCATACTCATAATTGGTTTAGGAATCATAGCAGCTGAAGCAGTTGCTGCACTCTATCTAATTCCATATGATGTGTTTGGTATAGGTACGATGGTTAATGGTATCTTTGCTCAAGCAAGCCTGAATATTATCAATCAAATGAACATGCTCTATATTGCATATGCAATGATGGGTCTCTTTGCGGTTGTAATGTTATTCTCATTTCTGAGATATTCAGGAAGAGGCGCAGCTCTGAACATCGCTATTCTGACCCTCTTCATCGGTATCTACGCAGGTTACTTTCTAGTCAATATAATGCGGAGAAATGACATCTTTGGACTCGGACCTGTCGATATCATCATGTCACTGTTCTTCTTGGTTTATGCAATGAGCGGAATCGGAAGCACTGTCACTGAAGCTATTGAAGAATCGCGAGCCCGAACTGGTGACTTTGGACCACTATTCACCTTCTTCTTGGCAAGTGGTTTCTTCTTCGTAGATTCTATAATTGCAGTGGCTTCTGATAGTACTACTCTCATTTGGGAATGGTTCCATGCAGGAGGTATATTCTCCGACCCCAGATTCCTGTTTCTCTTCAGGGATGTATCCAAGTTGATTGCTTTCCCACTAGTAGCTATCTTTACTGCCATCTATTATCTCCGCGTTGAACGTGCTGGACGTATAGTAGGAAGAGCTCGCGATAAAGGAGAGAAACTTCAACCTGACGAAGTTGATTCCGATGTTGCAGAAGAACTTGAAGAGGAAGAGAAATCTCGTCCTGCTCAGAGATATTCTGCTCCAGAACCAGAACGTGATGATGGTCGATTGAGAATTGATAGTAGTCGTCGATTAGGTGCACCAAAGCGCCTTGGCGATGATGATGACGATTAATAATCAAGACGCAATCAGAGAGGGTCCTTGAGAGACCCTCATCCTCTTCTTTTTTGTTTACTTCTTATGATACGACCATATTCGTATTCCAATAAACGTCCATAGAGGATAGAGGATGATTTGAATTGCTGCAAGAGTATCTGTCAACCCTGCCGTATTTGTAGACTCGAAATGAAAAATACCTGAGTTTATCATTAGATCTTTGCCTGATGTTACTAAAGGTGCGAAGGGCTGCCAAAACCAATCCATATACCAGAGATTGAGATAAAGCGATGTGCTGGTAAAAAGAATGACACAAAGGCAGAGGATTGATAGCATCTTTCCTACAGGTAATGATGTCTTATTTCTAACAGAGTAACCAATGCCACACGATACCAATGAAAATAGTATCAAGAGTGCTGGGTCTATAAGAAAGGTCATTTCACATTCGACCAAATTAAAGCATTAATGCTACCATCATCAGTATTGTGATCACAAATGATGCTATGGCACAATTTACGCAAGCTCCTCTCTCTATCTCTCTCTTATCGCGCTTGCTAATCTGTGATTCTTGAATTTCATCCTTTTCCTTCTTCTTATCGGTCATATGGTAGCCTCCTTTTCTGTTTACATTTTGACGGTTTTAAACCTACGTGATATGATTAGAGTAGCTTCTCCATTTCTATTTCATCACGAATTGGAATTCCATACTTGCCAACAAATGGAAGTTGTGGTTTGATTTTTCTTGATTCTTCTATTGCGTAACGATGAACTGATTTTATTTCGTACTGCCTCTTTTGATAGAATCTCAAGGCATCAATATTGTCATTTGTTGTGATTAACCAAACTCGTGAGCATTTTTTCATCTTTGCATGTGTCTCAACTTCATCAAGTAGTGCAGTTCCAATACCCTTTCCTTCCTCGATTGCATTCAAAGTCACGATCTCAAGTTCATCATCACTGATGTTGTATGTGAGAAGACCCATCCGAGTTCCATCAATCTCTGCAATAAATCCCGGGAGATGATCTGCCTGAAAGCTGATTCCTCTAGTAACAATGATGTTTGATGCCCAATTATCAAGGAGAACTTCTGTTATCCAATCGCCATCATCCTTTTCGCGAGGTCTAATTCTGATTTTCAGCTTTGAAACACCTCAAATCTCTGTTTTTCAGTGAATATTATGTAGATTTTAGCTCAAAAAATGTTACCACTCCAAATGATTTATGACGAATTATGTAATTAAGAGAATGAGCAGACATTAGGAGGTATCTCCAATCTACAATTACGCTGAAGTTACCGTTCGTCGGGCAAATCTTGGTGAAGTGGACCTCATCAAGGAAATAATAGTTGAAGCATATGAACCAATTAGGAAGCAACTGTCGAGAATGCCCGCCGCACTTGAAGAAGGATTAGGCAAAATTTCTAGACATATTCAGATGGGGGATCAGTACGTTGGTCTTGTCGGGGATACTGTCGTTGCAACAATGAGAGTTCGTTTAGTTGGCCGGGTTGGTGTTGTATCACGAGTTGGCGTTAGACAATCTTTTCGAGGTAGAAGAATCGGTTCAATGCTTATAGACTATGCTGAAAATCTGATGAAACATATGAATGCCTCTGTCATTGAAGTCGAGATTTATGGGGCTGTAGAAACCCAACTTGATTTCTATAAGAAAATGGGTTACCATGAAACTGGCAGAATGGAGCGTCTTGGTGAAGAGATTGTTGTAATGCAGAAGAGTCTGCTAGAGTCTGACATGGAGCTTGAAGACTAAGGAATTATTTCACAACCATTGTTAAACTCTGGATACTTGAAATCATCAAGTGAAATGCACTCTTCCGTAATGTACCTCTTGATGACAGGAATTTGCCTTCGAAGCGATTGAACTAAATGAGTTACCGTATTGCAGACTTTCTTGTATCCTTCCTCACCCCAGAGTCTTTGTTTGTTGGTAAACAAGCATCTTCCTCCGCACACCCCGTATTCATCACAGGAAAGGCAAGGTTCATCCAAAGTCATGATATTACGCAGGTCTTTCGGATGGGACTTTCGAATATCTCCAACAATTGAAAACTCCCAATCTGGCGATATCGGACAAATACCGATGCTGCCATCCACATGAATTGCAAACGTATCAATCCCCGCGCCACATCTCATTGTTGAGGTCTCTCCTGTTAGCATAGAATATATCAATGGTATGAAGGGAACTATTCCTTCGACAATCCCATCCTCCATCTTCTCAATCCAATCCTCAATGAGTCGTGTGATTCCGGGGTTATATGATTCTTCAACCCACTTATCGAAATCCTGCCAGTTTCCTTCAGCATCCCAGATGACATTTAGCTGCCAGTGGACATGATGAAAGACTGGATTTCTTAGATTCAAAAGATGAGTCACATCTCTGTAGATATCGGATTCTTGACTGACTGCCATTCTTGCAACTATATCCCCTTCGTATCCAATGCTTTCCAGCCAACGAACGTTTTCTAATACTCTCTGATAGACTCCTTTGGATCTATATCCGTCAGTAACATTTTCTGGGCCATCAATTGAAATCAGAATAGAATGAAATCGTTTTGCAAAAACTGCAGGGATTTTATTTAGCAGTAGCGCATTGGTTTGAAGCATGAAGCGAGCTGGAGGAAATCTATTCATTAGTTCAACAATCAGAGGAATTCGTAGTGTGGGTTCTCCTCCATATAGCATAAGCTGAATATCTTCATCCTTATTGAGAAACTGCGTAAGTTCATCCAAGCTGTACTGAATCTCAGTTTCCGGACCTGTTTCCTCACCACCATGACAATATTGACAATTGAGATTGCATCTTCTTGTCAAGACAAGGTGGTAATTCAACAGATATCACTCCTAGGTGGTATTCTCTGCATTTTGATGATAGCATAAAGGTTGTCGTTGATGAGCTTCACTACTCATATCCGAATTCTAAGATAAGATCATAATGACCTACGCCAGAATATGAATGAACCATCAGATGCCATATTCCTGGATCCGGATAGTCATAATACACATCTTCGCCTCCTAACTGATACCCTTTGAAATCATAGTAATTCGTAGAGGGTAATTTACCAAATCTACCATACAGATCAAAATCAACTCCTGGACAAGTAAGAACGATATGGATACGTGTCACATTTTCATTAACTCTTATTGAGTGAAATCGGTTATCTCCTACAACATCGATGAAACCTGAAAACGTAGCATTCTCGTTAATGACAACTGGTGCTGGTGGTGCTGAATCAAGCATGAGACCGATAATCCCTACTCCTATGATTCCAATCAGAACAATTGCACATATTGCATTGCCTTGTTTCAATCTTCAATACTCCTATTCGTATGTTGCTGGAAATAAACATGGAGATATTTGTTATCCCTTCAGATGATAACTGTTGATACAATCACTGCTCAATCGACAGGCTTATGATTACTACGATAAAATTAGAGTCTGGAGACCTGACATTTGAAGAAATTGCCTGTATTGATATTGCTCATCACATTTCTGTTACTTACTCCTGCAATAGCGCAATCTAATTCAGACCGTGCAATTCCTGCAGGGGTATCTGTACCATCAGCAGAAGCAATCCTACCGCCTGTATCGTACGTATGGCAGGAGATCAACGGATTCTGCGCATGGGCCGCAACAGCAATGGCAATGCAATATGCTGGTGCTGATGTTACGCTCTACGATGTCTTTGCAGCTTCATCCATTGGCTTCTCATTCGCTTACTTCAACATCAATGATACTATGCTGATATTACCCGGAGCTCTTTATACTCAAGCTGAACCTACTGACTATTTAGCTGATCTTTATGGGATAGACTATACTCTCTATCTGGATGCAGGTATTCCTAATCTGGAACAGAACGTTCAGGTGTGGGAGAGTGAAGGTCTCACAATTGGAGTAGTCAATGGAGAAGACGAAGCATTTGATTTAATGCGAGACACAATTGATTCTGGATATCCCCTACTCATTAGTGTGGACCCATCCTGGCTTCCTGCTCCAGATTATGATATTCTCAGAG
Organism: Candidatus Thorarchaeota archaeon; assembly: GCA_004524565.1. Classification (GTDB taxonomy): domain Archaea; phylum Asgardarchaeota; class Thorarchaeia; order Thorarchaeales; family Thorarchaeaceae; genus SMTZ1-45. The sequence goes on along the minus strand of SDNZ01000129.1, from coordinate 3,141 downwards.
CTGAAGGTCTCTCAGGTGGAGGACATGGTATCTTGCTTGTAGGGTATAATGACACTGAACAGACTGCTACCTTCATTGATCCTGGTGTTGGTTCCTTTGGCGACGACTTTGGCTATCCTGATGATGGCCGTGGTAATTATTCGATAATCACCTATACCGCATTGAATATAGCCTGGGAGCATCGCTATTACATTTCAAACACATTCATACCAAATGGAGATGTACCTGAACCTGTGGATGATCGGTTAGGTCCTTTGATCAGAGACAAGCTTTTGGGTGTAGGGACAATCTACTCTCCCAGTAGTGCAAATGCCTATGTTGGCAAATTTGGTGAGATTGCATTTCGAAGTATGAGTGCTGATATGACTCCAGAAGGTCTCAAGTCATTTCTCTCAATCTTTGATGGGATTGAAAATGAAGTCAATTTCAAGGCGTCTGCAATCATGTTCATTGGATTGGGATTAGAAGCTCAAGTCACACTTCAATACCTATCTTATAGGACCGCTCTCGAAGCTTTACCAGCACTCATGTCTGATACAAATCTGTCCATGTTTGTTTCTGCAGGAGAACAAGCATTACCGCATTTCGAGGTGTTGGTGGACAATTCAACCCTCATCTATCCAACAAACATTACCAAAGCAACAGGATTTGTAGCTACAACCTTCAAGGCTGTAGCAGATTCTTACAATGCATCAGGTGATATCGATGCTGCCTTTTCTCCTTATGAACAGGAATTTGCTGATATCACTGAAGCGCTCCTTGGTATTGCTGATTCATGGCAAGCAGCAGGAAATGAACTGGCTGCAATATGGCCAAATGATTTCCTAACGCAAAATGGGCCAATTCTGGCCTTTGGTATTGGTGGTGCAGTTGTGGTCGTGGTTCTATTCATCTGGTGGTCTAGTAAAAAGCCATCTCAATGAATCTCCTCACCTAGAATCTCCATCATCTTTGCTAGGTCAGTTGTTGGCAATTTGCAGTTGTGATCAATACAAACATGAGCTGTAGCTTTGCCATTAAGAGGTTCATGGAATTTGGTAAACGGTGCAAGCTTCGTTATGGCTTTTGACTGCTCGGTAGTCCCTCTAAGAAGTACAACCTTTCTAGGGATAAAACCACCCCTGATTTTTTCGATCATTTCTCGTGTATCATCATTCTCTGGATTTCCTGCAATTACAATCTCAAATGAAGGCCCAATTGCAAAGTCTAGCCCAACGAGCATCAGGGAGTATGCTGAAGGAGCTCTTTTAATTTCACTAGAAAATGCTCTACCGATCTTCACTGCATAGTCTTCGTATTCATTGTCTCCCAGTAGTCTAGCTAGTCTTATCAAATTGAAGAAAGACACAGAATTTCCTGAAGGAATTGCACCATCATACGCATCCTTCTTTCTGACAAGGAGTTCCTCTGCATCAATGCTAGTGAAATAAAAACCGCCTTCTTTGTCATCCCAGAATTTTTCTATCACTGTCTTTGTCAGATTCTGAGCTTGCTCAAGATATTGCGGTTTGTAGGTTGCTTCGTACATTTCCAGCAATGCCCAGATCAAGTAAGCATAATCGTCGAGGAAAGCACCTATAGCAACATCACCATCTTTGTATCTATGATAGAGCTCCTTTGTTTCATCAAGCATGGTTTGAAGGATAAAAGAAAGTGCATTTTCTGCTACCTCAATGTATTTCAAATCTCCAATGGCCACAGCTGCTTTTGCTAATGCTGCAATTATGAATCCGTTCCAGTCTGTGAGAATCTTATCATCAAGACTTGGTCGCACTCGCCTCTCTCGGTGAATGAATAATTTTGTTCTAGCTTTATCCAACAGGATAGTCAATTCTTCACGACTCAACTTGACCATTTCAGTTGCCACATCAACGGATTGTTTCATGTGCAGGATATTCATACCGGTCTTCTCCCGAGTTGCCTCATCATCGAAATTGCCTTCTTTGTGAACATTGTACACCTGCATGAAAATGGATGCCACTTCTTCTCCTAGCGTATCTTCGATTTCTTTCTGAGACCAAGTATAGAATTTACCTTCCTCTCCTTCTGAATCTGCATCTTCTGCTGAATAGAAGGCTCCTTCAGGACCCTTCAGATCACGAGTGATATACTCAACGATATCACGGACTACATCTGCATACTCGTGCTTTTTGGTAATCTGATATGCTTCAGTGTAGATCATCAATAGACTCGCTTGGTCATAGAGCATCTTCTCAAAGTGTGGAAGTAACCACTCTGCATCAGTGGAGTATCTGTGAAAACCAAATCCAAGATGATCAAAGAGACCTCCCAATCTCATCTCTTTGAGTGTCTTCTCTACCATGTGTAGTGCTCTCTCATCTCCTGTTCTTTTCCAGTATCTAAGAATCAACATCAGGTTGTGCGGTGAAGGAAACTTTGGTACTGAGCCAAATCCACCTCTCTCTTCATCAAATCTCTGAGAAAGTTGCGAGTAAGCAAGATTGATATCTTCGAGGATTAAGTCCCCCGTTTCTCCTGGACTACTGGATCTTAAAAGCGCTTCTTCAATCTGTCCGATTACTTCTTCGATGTTCTCCTGGTTCGTTGTCCAGAGTTCTTTAATTCGAGGGATTAACTCCTTCATTCCAAGCATACTATATCGACTCTCTTTAGGAATGTACGTCGCTGCGTAGAATGGCTTCTTGTCTGGGGTCATGATGATTGTCAATGGCCATCCTCCCCGTCCAGTAATCATCTGAGCAACTTCCATGTACACCCTATCAATATCAGGCCGCTCCTCTCGATCAACTTTGATATTCACGAATGCATTATTCATTAGTGATGCTACTTCTTCATCCTCGAAGGATTCGTGAGCCATCACATGACACCAATGGCAAGTGCTATAGCCCACGCTGAGAAAAATAGGCTTGTTCTCTTTCTTAGCCTTCTCAAATGCTTCATCATTCCACGAATACCAATCCACAGGATTCATTGCATGCTGTAGAAGATATGGACTCTTTTCCTGTGCAAGTCTGTTGGTAAAATTTCCTTTCGTACTATCATTCATGAATGGTCACTACTCGATTGGTACTTCACTTATTAACAATAGTTATATGACTGTTGCTTTGCATACCGCGTTCTAATCTCTGGACGACGTGTTCTATTCAATGGTACTAAGTA
>SDNZ01000128.1 GCA_004524565.1 Candidatus Thorarchaeota archaeon | reverse complement strand
TTATGATATGGAATTGAGGTGCTTCTATTCATGCCAGGCATAGAATGGGATGAGAGTTTATCCGTTGGAATAGATTTGATTGACAATCAGCATAAAATGCTGATTGAAAAAACTAATGCGATCTCAGAAGCTGTAGAGATGAAACGTGGATTGGAGAAGATCCTTCAGACACTAAGTTTTATGATCGAGTATACAGAGTTCCACTTTTCTGCAGAAGAGAAAGTGATGATGGAGAATGATTATCCTATGCTAGAAGACCACAAGAAACTCCATGAGTACTTTAAGACAAGACTTAACCAGATGGTACAGGATTTCGAAGAGGAAGGTGCAACAGTTGAACTCAGCGAAGATATCACTTCATATCTTACAAACTGGCTAGTCAACCACATTAAAGGTATTGACACTGAACTTGGTAAGATCCTTCAAGAGAAAGGTTTCAAAGGCTAAGCCCTAGAGTCTTTCCTCAATCCAAGCTACAATATCTGCAATGAACTCTCCGCCATCTTCATCTTCAAATGGTTGATGCCAGAGACCAGGATACAATTTCCAAGTCTTATCTTCAGAACCTATTCTATCAAAGAATTCCTTGTTCTTTTCAGGAACTACGATTTGGTCGTCTCCTGCCTGTGGTATGAATATCGGAAGTTTAATTCTGAATGCATTGTCATTGGTATCTTGTGCTGCTGCTAATCCCTCTATAGCATATCTAGGTGTGGCTTTGTCAAATCTAAGAGGATCGTTTCTGTTCAGTTCAACAACTTCTTTATTCTTTGCTAATAAATCGAAATCTAGTCCATTGTCAATGTACATCTTGACATTGAGTTTGGACATTGCTGCGCCCATTGCTCGAGTTGCAGCACTGACCTTGAGTCGTTCAGAAACAGCAGGACATGGTCCGATAATTCCATCAACTGGTGCATTAGGATATTTCATCACATACCTTACAGCATGTACTGCTCCAAGGGAATGTCCGAAAAGGAATAGCTTCTCATCAGGATGACCTTCCTTTACCTGTTCAACAAGGAGCTTGATGTCTTCATCATATTCATCATATCTATCTACATGGCCTTTTCGGCCTGGAAAAGTTCCGAAGCCCCTAAGATCCGGTGCATAGAAGATGAAGCCCTTTGCGACAAATATCTTTGCATATTGTTCTTGAAGACCACTATGAGAACCAAGTCCATGGAACCCAATAATGACTGCTCGCGGTCGACCTTCTGGTTTCCAGATACGAAGTAGCATTATTGTTCCATCATGTCCTGAGTATTGTTCCACTTCACTAGACATTTTTATCACCCAGCTACTCAGTTGTACTACAATACTACCTATTTGTCTTCCGAAGTCTATAGATTTCGTTCATCAATGAAAGCAATTTGTTTACTTGGAAAATCTATGATGGTTTCAAAGTTCATCAGAAAATTATACCCGATAATTCCATATTCAATCAACTTTCCTTTGGGAGATACCTTCCCTGAATCGAGTACAACTACCTGACTATTAGTGATCTTTGCAGACCCTACATCAAAATTATTCACATTAGCCATTTGAAGCTGAACGTCCCCACCCAATCCGCGAGCAATACCATCGACAGATTGAACATCAAGATCTAATTTCTTAGCCAAAGCGGGGTCCATGACTGTACCCCCAGCCCCAGTATCGAGTACAAAAGAATAGGGACCATTTCCATTGATATAGACTGGCAATCCTATGAGGTGTGAATCGTGTACATACTCAAATGGAATCCAATCTAGGGCTCTCTGCGACTTACCTTTGTGTAATTTCAAAATGCCTTTTTTGTAGCTAAGCGACATCGTGCAATGTTTCAGGGTAGTGAATCCAAAAACACCATCACGAGAGCCCAGACCTCGAAAGATAGCATCAAAGTCTAGCACATAGACCTCATCCTTTTCGAACTCAAGTTCGCCTATACCTACTTCAACATCAGCAAATTTTACGGGAATACCACCACCAACGCCTCGTGCCTCAGTTCGACTTCCGTCGCGCAGTTTAATCCCAAGTTCTTCAGCAAGTCTTTTTCCAACAGTTGTAACTGATGCACCAGTATCAAGAACAAATGAAAAAGGACCGTGGCCATTTACACACACTGGAATATTCACATGACCCATTGCAATTTCAGTTTTAACTTCTACTTCCACGAACTTTCACCTCTCTACTCTGGCTTTGTGGCAGCTATGTAAGCGCTATATGCACCATGAATGCTCTCACCAGCTTTGCTTGTAATCCTTGCATCTATAAATCCAGCATCGCGCATATGTTGGAGGTACTCTTCATCAAGAATTGCACCACCGATGCAACCTGTATAGGTGATGACTTCATCACTCACTTCTTTGGGTAGCGGTTTTGAAAGAACTATATCGGAGACCATTACACGACCTCCAGGTTTCAGAACACGATATACCTCTTGGAAGACCTTTGCTTTGCTTGGTGCTAGGTTGATTACACAATTACTGATCACTACATCAACAGAATCATCATCGACAGGCATATCCTCAATGTCACCAAATCTAAAGTCCACATTTGTGATACCAAGCTCTTTTGCATTCTTCTTTGCCTTCTCGATCATTGCGGGAGTCATATCAACTCCTATTACTTTTCCTGAGTTACCGACTTTCTTACTAGCAACGAACATATCGAGTCCTGCACCATGACCTAGGTCAAGTACTACCTCACCTTCCCTAAGACTCGCTAGAGCAACAGGATTTCCACATCCAGCAAAGGACTCAGTAGCAGAAATTGGCATGCCTTCTGTATCATATCCAAGAGCATCCGCAAGATTTACTCTTGTGACCTTAACATCAGGAGCTGGACCACAGCAACTTGATTGCTTCTGAGCTGGCTCTTCACAACATCCAGTAGCTATATCCCCTTGAGCAGTACCTTCTGCTACTTTCGAATACGCTTTCCGGACTTCTTCCTTGATTTCATCAGGTTTCATTTCACTGATCTTTTTCATTTCTGTCATATAATCACCGTATTCATTGGATTAACATTCGATAGATAATCTGTGCCACATGATGTTGACTTACAAACGATATCCATCTCTGACTTGTAAGGCACATCACATTTCGCAGTAACTTTTTTCTCTGTCATGCTATCACCATCTATTGGGCATCCAATATTGGACACCCGATATATACATTTAAAGGTATCGGACGTCCAATAGATGAGTATGAGTAAGAAGAGTGTTGCGTCACAATGTTGTCCGCCAGATTGCTGCGACATGAGAGGACTTCTTACATTTCAGATTCTTTGGGAACTCGATAGGGAAGAGATGAATGGTCAACAAATTGCTGAGAAGATAGCCAAGCGGAGAGCAACCAAACCAACCCCAGGTACGATCTACCCGGCATTAAAGGAACTGAAGGAAGGTGGACTTATTAAGGGACGCAGAGAGGGAAGGCAAATCATCTACAAATTGACACCACAAGGTAAGAAGGGGCTCGTGGAAGCTTCGAGATATTTCCATCAAGCTTTTGGTGATATAGCACAAGACATCAAAGTGAAGATAGTAATAATCAAGAGTGACGATTGCGATTGCTAAGTCACCAAACTAAAGCAACTCAAAAACAATGATTTGTCATGCGCACATTCGCTCACATTTATAAGGCGATTTATATACAAAACTTTTGTTCCTTATATGCCTTATATACTATATAAGGGCTAGAGAGAAGGCAGGAGTAAGCCCAGATGCCACGTCCAGAACCAAAAACTAAGATTGAGAATGTTGTTGCGTCAGTCGTTTTGAACCAGCGACTTGACCTCGACGAGATTGCAGCCACTATGCCCAATGTTGAGTTTGACCCCGAACAGTTCCCGGGTCTTGTGTATCGTTTGAAGAAACCCAAGACTGCGACTCTTATCTTCAACAGTGGAAAGATGGTGTGTACTGGTGCGAAAAGCGAGAAAGAAGCAAAACGTGCAGTTCACAAGATTGTCAAGAACATCAAAGAAGCAGGAATCGAAATTACCGGTAAGCCTGAAATCATTGTTCAGAATATCGTTGCTAGTGCAAGCCTCGGTGCTGAACTGAATCTTGAACTGGCTGCCATGAAACTAGAGAATACACTCTATGAGCCTGAGCAATTCCCAGGTCTGATATACAGGATGAGAGACCCCAAGGTCGTCATCCTTCTCTTTGGATCAGGTAAACTTGTTATCACAGGCGCAAAATTCGAACCGCAGATTGATGAGGCGGCTCTGAAAGTAATGGATCGTCTACTCGAACTCGGTGTGATGAGAATCCCAGAAGGAGAAGACTGGGGTCAAGTCGAAGTCGACGAAGATGAAGACTGGTAAAACATAACGGTTCCCTGAAAAATAATTCATGGGAGCCACTATTTCTTTTTTGTCAGGGATTCACTGACTGTTTGTTTTTAGAAAAACAGCAATAGGTTGGAGTACCTGAGGAAGAGGGAGGGATTCCAAAACCTCAGGTACTCCCATCGTTCAGTGAGTAGAATGAACGATGTTTGAAATTTACAGACGCCGGGGGGATGAGTGTAAATTAACCTAGATATGTTGTCCACTGTGATAGGTCTCATGAATGAAGGATGTTCTTCTGTAATTCAGAACTACGCATTCGAGCCTGCCAATTATCAGGTAAGTCCATCCTCAGGAAGCGGTAGTAGAACATGGGGGATCGAGAGCAGCTATCACAGGGACTATTTTTCCAGTAGTAGTATTTACTGAAGTGATGACTGCAGTTATGACAACCCTTTGAAACCTTGTATTTATGCGATGGGCTATTATGATTTTTAACAGTCCGAATAAATTCACGTTTCCTTAATGGAACTGAGAATTGATCCTTCTCAACCACATGGGTCATCCGAACTACGTCATTAACAGCAGACATGTATACCACCGTATACTTACTGTATACGAAGTGTTATATACTTGTCTATAATATTCCAGTCCATTATTCTAAGGTTGTATGGCATTATGACTGATACTATGGTTAGAGTTCCAAAAGCACTGCAAGATCGATACGAGAAGTTAGATGTGAGAGACTCGTGGAAATCATTTCCTGCATTTGTGAGAGAAGCTATACGACAAGCTCTGGAAAAGTATGAAGCCTGACTTACTTTTTATTGGGTTTCTTCTTCGCTTCTTTCTTAGGTTGCTTCTTCTTAGGAGCTGGTTTTGTCGTACTTTTACTATCAGGTTTGCCTTTAGTCTTCGTCTTTGATTTGATACTTTTCTGAGTCATCACGATTTCCTGATTGGTTGCAGCAGCATAGAGCTCCACGGTTGCCTTTTTCTCTTCATCATATACCGAACCCAATCGCTTGATTTCCTGTATCTTCTCCTTGCGGACCATTTTTGCGCCCAGTCGTTGGGCGAGCTTCAGTATGCGAACTGTGGAACGGGCTTGCATACCTTCATTAAACATGGCAACTGGTAGTATATATGCCATTACAAAAAATGGAAGTCCAATTGTCCAAAGCAAAGCAATTGTTCCATGGTAAATAATATCTGTAAATTCGAATATTTGAGTTCCAGTCATCATTGGTAGGATAAGTGGTTCATAGAACTGTGACACAAACATGGTAATTGGAAACGCAAGTAGAGCATATCCTCCTAACATATTTGCTATCCAACGTCCAACACCCTGTGTATCTGGACACTGCCGTGAAACTAAATTGTCTGATTTGAGATGAGTTACCACTCCAGCATCATTTAGCACCCATGTTGGCATGAATAATAACAACGCAATGGGAGTAAATAGCAGTGCACCCATAAGAGAGAGACTTGCATTGAAGAGGGGTACAAGATCCTGTGGAGGTATGTAATCTATTGGAAACAATATATTGCGAATGACTCCACTGAATAGCTGAGCAGATGCCACACTAAATAAAGCAGGAGCTGCAGCGCGGCGAACAATTTGGGTACCACCAAATTCTCTACCGATATTCATGATGTTCATTTCATAACGAGTGGATTTTACAATCTTGGTGATGATTAGAATTATCACCGCAATTGGTACAGCGAATATCACATATTCAAGAAAAAGAATTGGCAACGCAATTGCCATAATCAGCGTAATATCCGTTACTACTGATGGGCTTAATGTCTCATCGAAAAGCGATGAAGGTGGAACATCTGTTGTTACTGTTGCAATTAACTGAATAGCAACCAATGTCCCTACTATGAACAAAAATAACGGAGCTGCAAATCTTGCCTTACCCATTCTGATAACCTAGTTGCCAGCCTGCAAAGTACCTGTTAAGGTTTCCGAGAATTCTCTCAGAGTATTACCTATCGAGGAATCAGCTAACTAGAACAGCATCAATCCGAGAGGTGGGATAGCTAGAATGAGAATCACCATAGATATCAGGAATAATGCAATTCGTCCATTTGAGACCTTGACTGTATCATTAAGTGGTCCAGGATGCCCACTACCAGACGACAATACAATAATCAGAATTGCCATCGTGAAGTATCCCATGACGAGCATGATCAGAATTCCAGCCCATCCAATCTGTTTGTGTCTCTGAGGATTTACGATTGCTCTAAGAGCATGTCCGCCATCGAGCTGAGCAATTGGGAAAAGATTGAGAGCTGTGACAAGACATCCAACCCAGGCTGCAAAAGCTACAGGGTGAAGGTAGATGGTTCCACCAGCAGGTATGAAGTCTGCAAAGATGTATTCCATGAATACGAAGAGGTACGGAACAGCTAAAGAACTAGATTGACTTGGAAATGCCTGATTGATTGCTATCAGCTCTTCAGCAGTAACAGGAACTGACATGAAGAATCCAATTACAAGAACTACAAGAGTAACTGCAAATCCTGCGATAGGTCCAGCAAGACCCATGTCAATGAGGTCTCTTCGATTTTCTGGGGGACTCTTCTGTGAGATGAATGCACCAAAGGTTCCACCAATCTGAGGTAGACCCGGAAGGAAATATGGTAATGACGCCTCAATTCCAAGCTTCTGACTCATTTTATAATGACCCATTTCATGTGTGAAGATTATCCCCATTAGTGCTATCACGAAGATAATGGTTGTAAAGGCAATATCCCAGTTAGTGTAACCAGCAGGGTAAAACAGTGCAAGGAAGATTGGGCTAGTGGCTTGAAGGAATCCTCCTAAAGCAATACTAGCAAGCGTGGTTATAAAGAGTGCATAGTTGATCTTAGTATTACTTGGTTTGGATTTTTCTTTGGGTACAAACCGTATGATGTACTCCCCTTCTTTCTCGTTTCGCCAGCGTACCAATGGCCACACTTTCAAAGATTCTGTGGATTTCTTTATCTCCTCGAAAACAGCCTCTTGTTCGTTGTTACTGGGAGCGAATCCTTGAGCCCATTGGACAACGAATGTTGGCATGCCATATTCAAGAACACTCATCTTGATTTCGAATTTGCCAGCAAGTATCTCATTTAGTTCAGCAAACGTTGGGTATGTAATAACGCTCGGTGTTTCATCTTCAAAAGCCAATAGTGTCTGGTCTCCAAGTTATCAACTGCATTCAAAATTCTCGTCTGTAGCATTATAAGAATTCCCGCTAAGGCAGAGTTGTACCAATTTCATTCCACGGTTACTAGGTTTGTGATAATTCAAAACTATTAGCAAATTCATATGCACTATGAATGACATCTAACAAATTCATCGATCTTTTGACGGAACCAACCTTCTCAAATTTCAAACCCTTCTTCTCTAATTGCCTGAGAAGACGGTCTCTTGGTTGAGGTCTTGTTGCTAGAATGATTGTCTTGGCATTGATATGGTGAAATTTCTCATCTTGATAGACTGTTATTTTCTTGCTATCAATATTAACAACTTCTGTCAATAGTTGAGTGGAAATATTTTTTGCTTTCAAAAACTTCAGAATCACCCATCTTGTAGTTCGACCAAGATCCACTCCAAGGGCTTCATCAGCTTCAACTATTTGTACAGAATCAGCTTGTGAGGTAAGATACATAGCGGTACAACACCCCAGAGCTCCACCTCCAATAATAACGACATCACCTAAATCCTGCAAACCGAGAGAGATCGCATCATACGCACTTGTCACGTGAGACATTTCCACACCATCAACAGGTGGTGCACCCGCAACTGTTCCAGTTGCACAAATTGTAAAATCAAATCCTCCAGCTGCAATCGTATCTGCTGTTGCCAGGGTGTCGATTCTAATCTGAATATTGAGTCGTTTGAGTTCACGAAGCATGTAACTCACATAAGCCGCAAATTCTCCTCGTCCAGGTATCTTTGCCGCGATATTGAGAAGACCGCCCAAGCGATGCTGCTCTTCAAACAAAGTAACACTGAAACCTCTCATTGCTAGAACTCGAGAGACCTCCATCCCTGCAGGTCCGCCGCCAACAACTGCAATCTTTCCGGAACTTGAAGCACCCAATGATGTAGTACTCTCGTACCCAGCAATGGGATTGATTGCACATATAACAGGTTCAACCATAAAGACGCGATCCAGGC
>SDNZ01000127.1 GCA_004524565.1 Candidatus Thorarchaeota archaeon | reverse complement strand
GCATACCCATTCTATAGGTTGCAGTTCTAGGCCCAAGCCCGTGAAGCCAATCAAGACTTGCCATATCGAGTTTCTGATGAACTGAGAAATAGACTTCAAGATCTTTAGCAATATCTCTGGATCGCTCTAACATTGCAGTTGTAAGACCTAGACTCGGTGCTGCAAAACTAGCTATTACCCAGATGAAGATGAACGCATCATTGCTGAATTCATCATAGAAGAATGAAAATCCAAAAAAGATTGGACCTGCCAATGAAAGAATAACGAATATCAGAGAGAGGTGTTGTGTTGAGTCATCACTCCCCAAACCCGCAATGCCAATGACGTCTTGATCCGGAGGATAAAGATAAACAAGTACACCACCCGAAGTTATTCCAACAACCAGAGCTGAAGATAAGACGAGTAAGAAGTATCCAAAAGGTCGCATTGTCCAAATTTCAGGGAATGAAATGAGTGATTGCAGAATTAATGAGCATGCAATCAAGAGGGCTCCTACCAAAAAACCTTGGATGCTGAAGAATTCATATTTGCGCTCCATAATCTCGTCTGACAAAGATAAGATGCACCTCTTACTATTCTCTCTCCATAGAATAAGATAAAGCTTTCTTATCTATGTCATCTGTACTAGATCTTGTAATGGTTTTTTTTCTCAATAGCATTCAGAAATGCTCTGAGCTGTATGTGGTTCAATGGAGAGTGAATATACTGAGTTTAACTAACAATAGTACAATTCTTTGTACTTCGAAGCAGTCATTTATTAGTCTTCATGAGCTACCATAACCTATCGCGGTGTCAAATCGGAGAGGGTTGAACTGAGTAACGATAAAATCATCGATCTGCAATCAGTATCTCGAGTCTATAAGATGGGAGAGATTGAAGTCCATGCCCTTCGAGGAGTGTCCCTTGATATCAAGCGGGGTCAAGCAATTGGCATCATGGGTCCAAGCGGATCTGGCAAAACTACTTTGCTGAATCTCATTGGCGCACTTGATAGACCTACTGAAGGGAGGGTCATCATTGATGACGTTGATATCACTAATATGTCTGAGAGTGAACTCACCTCAGTGAGGCGAGACAAGATTAGCTATGTCTTCCAATTTTTCAACCTACTACCAGTTTTGACAGCATACGAAAATATAGAACTTCCACTTCTAATCGCTGGTGTTGAAGAAGACGCACGTAAGGAGAAAGTTGACCACCTAATTTCACTTGTTGGGCTAGCAGAAAGGGCAGAACACCGTCCAGACGAACTCAGCGGCGGTGAGCAACAAAGAATAGCCATTGCTCGAGCTCTCGCAAAACCAGAAGGCTCAGCAAGCTCCATCATAGTATTAGCGGACGAACCAACTGGAGATCTGGATTATAGTACTGGTCAAGAGATTCTTGATATTCTTATATCACTGACCAAGGGAGAAGGTGGAACGCTGATTACTGTGACGCATGATCCAGAGGTTGGCGAGCAGATGGACTATGTTTACCGAATGCGCGATGGTCAAATAGAGAACTCGCAATGAGGTATGATTCATGGCGGCACAGCCTGCAGGATATGAAGCGTTTCATAGTCTTAGAAGAAAAGCTATCACATTGATTTGCTTTCTACTAGCTTCAACTATGGCTATTGGAATTACGGTCTATGTCGATTCATATTCAGTTCATGAATGGAATACAAACATTAATGTAGGAGAGGTTGCCATAAGTGTATCGGGAAATGGCATAGATTCCTATGTTGATGACATTCAAGATATTAGTGGAGTAACAAAAGCTGCAGCTCTACGTATGGGAGATGGATATCTTGAATTAATTGATGAATATGGGTGGGAAGATGTTTATGGGGCTCTCCTTACTCCAGATACAGAGTTCCTCCAAACATTTCCAGATTTCATCACGGTATTGCAGGGGAGATTACCTCTTGCTTCTGATGAGATTGCGGTTATTGATTCTCTTCGTGGGAATAATAATTTAGAAATAGATGGAAATGTAACACTGAATTCGGATGGAATCGTATATAATCTTACGATCGTTGGATTCTATGAACATAAATTTGGAACAGATTCTCCATACTCTTATAGATACAGTAGCATCGCTATAGTAGACCCAAGTATTGTGAGAGTTTATGATGAACAAATTCGTATCTTGATCGATGTTGATCGTTCAAGTCTTTCCGCTTTCAATCCTACGGGATCACTTCAATACCTCAATGGAATTGATGAGTCAATACATAGACTTGATCCATTCTATAATCCCCAGTATCATCGGTCAATCTTTCGAATTGAAAATAGACTTACATGGGCAGTTTCCTCCTATATGTCGTGGGTACAAATAGTAAGAATTACAGAGATGCTTCGAGTAACAAGCGTCTTCTTCCTGCTGGTATTGGTGAATTTCCTAGCAATTCGCCATAATGTGAATGAGAGACGTTACGAAGAAAGCATGCTGATCTCTCGAGGTGCTGCAAAAGGGGATCTGGAAAAAATCACAACACGAGAGATCTTCATACTCTCTCTCCTATCATGTGTGATTGGAATTCCTCTTGGTGTTGTTCTAAGTAGAGTGGCAATTTCATCTACAGGATTCTTTACATTCGATATGATGTTACTTATTTCAGAACCCTTTCTGGTTAGTTTGGATTCACTCATCATCTCGATTATCGTTACGATAGCTTTGCCAATGATTACTTTAGGGGGGTACAGAGCTATTTATTCAACAAAGAAGAATGTTGATGAAGATAAGGGAAAACTGGCAAAGCTATCAAAAGGTCTAGGACTGATTCGTTGGGATGTGATGATTCTTGGACTATCAGCATTCTTTCTTTTTGCTATGGTAACTGGAGGTACCGCAGCTACTACCAATCCAATATTAGCACTCGTACTACCTATCCTTCCAATTCCACTATTCCTTGGAGTGGCTAGCTTATCAATGAAGGCTTTGAAGTGGGGAGCAAACGGAATTAGTAGAGCAATGCGAAGAATAGTTGGTGATATCCCTGCATCTATTGGAATCAGACGAATCGGAAAGGGTGCATCTTCAGCCGGAGCTGCTTCAATGATTCTAGTTCTTGCTATCTGTTTGAGTTGGAACAGTGCCATCATAGATGCATCAATGCCTGTTACAGCACAGAATCAAGCTCGCCTTAGTGTTGGAGCGGATTTAACATTTGCATTGAGTGAATTTGAGTTTGATAGCTGGGATGAATTCATCACAAATGTAACAAATCATGAATTAGTTGAAAGTGGTACACTTGTATCTGAAGCGTTTCTATTCTTATCAACGGGATACGAAGGGGGCACAGACTTTTTCGCGGTGAATCCGCAGGAATACAAGGAAATTGGGTACGATTATTTGGGTACTCCACTCAATGAGTCTGAGTTATCATTCTTGCTGGATAATCTAGAAATCTCACCCGATGGAGCCATTGTTACACGTGATATTGCTGAGTCTTATCAATTTGAAATCGGAGATACAATTCGAGCCTCAACATTGGAAGAAGGAGCAATTCCCATTACATTCAGAATAATCGGAATTTCAGATGCACTCCCCACAGTACCAGAAGTAAGTTATTACTATGGTCCCATTTTTTATGACGACTATTACTATCCACCTTACTACTATACTCCTCAAGTTGTTGGGACTCATAGAATTCTCGTTAATCGGGAGTATCTAGGATCACAGCTGACCTTACTCAATATGTCAAACAACTACTTCAGTGTCAGAACAACTCCGGGAGCAAACGCGTCAATTATCACCGAAGACATTTTTGCTGTTGGAGGAGAGATTGTGCTGCAACAAGGAATTTGGGAAGCTGTTAGTGAAAACGTACAGAACTATGTGGGTGCTGTGCAATACAAGATGGACCGCGCTCTGGACACAATGCTGACTGTACTTACTGTAGGAACAATTGTCGGTGGATTTGCAATCTATGCAGTAGAAGGAGTGCGTGCTCGAAGAAGAGAAATTGCTCTTCTACGATCAATTGGTGCCACAAAAAGGACAATCATATTGTCACAAGGGGCAGAGATGCTAGTTTTAATGCTGTTCAGTTTGGTGGTACTGACGGTTTACGCACCTTTATTTCTAATCACCTCACTAACCTTGGCAGGGGGTTCGACCATGGGGTATTGGGATATATATCCAGTTCCCGTGTTTGCAGTTATTCCATGGAATACTATTTTCGTAGTCTTGGGTTTCTTCCTAGCTAGTGTTGCATTGTTCATCTTTGTAATCGCTGCCATGAGTTCGAGAATAAATTTGGCTTCCACACTTAATGCAGCATGGGCTGAAGCAGGTCCCTATGGAGGTGACATATAGTTGTTCCTCTTCTCACGTCTATCATCAAGAGCTCCTGAAGTAGTTACAACACTGCTAATTTTCGCACTATCTAGCGGTGTACTTGGCGGAGTTCTATTCTATATGGATTCTACAGCACCAGATGTACTGAATGACATGACATCAGGTGTACCTATCGATATGGAAGTAACCTTCACTACACCTTTCTATGCACAGAGCAATATCTCTATTGATGATATTGAAGAGAGTATTGCACAACAGGACTATGTTACAATAACAGAACAAGTGACTTTCGCGAGTATTCATGAATACGAAGTAGAAAATGAGGATCCGCGGAAAGGATATCTCGGTATCAATTTCACATCTATTGAGAGCTTTCCTGATGCCATCGATGTCGAAATACTCGACCAAGAGTATGATGATAATTCCTGCTTCGTTGAAAATTCACTATTCTTGCGACGAGGTTACGAAATTGGTGACAACTTTACAATCAATCTATTCGCAATGATATATAATCAATCTTCTAGTACTTGGGAGGAAGTCGAAATTCAGAAGACTTTCGAAATTGTCGGTACTTTCTCATCAAACATCTACATGCATACAATCAGATGGGGGCAACCTGCGGTTACCTATCTGCAAATTATAACAACACCAAATGCCATAGCTTCAACTTTCAGTGCCTTAGAACACGATTCCTATTATGGATTGCAAGAAAAAATATGGATTCAGCTGGATCACTCACTAATAGTACGATCTGATTCAACAAATGTGGTAACCGAACTTTCTAATATTGAACGTAGGATAGAACAGGAAAATCTTCCATATGCGCTTGTTGATGATTTTCAACTCATTGGAGCAGTCTACGAGTTCTCCAGCTGGTCTGTTAGTATGAGAGCCATAGCTCTTTCATTTTCGATTCCGTCAGTGATCATGGGAGCTATGCTAATTCAATATAATGCCAGATTACTATCGGATTCTCAACGAAGAGACGTAGGTACGCTAAAGACGAGAGGGGCATCGGGATGGCAAGCATTCAACTGGGTATTGAGTAATGCATTGGCTACTGGAATCGTAGGTAGTATAGGAGCAGTTGGAACAGGGATTATTTCAGCTCTTCTCTCAGGAACCGTAAAAGAACTACTTGTATTTGATCCCGCAAGGATTGCTGGTTTCGAGCTTTTATTGCAACCATTTGCTGTGGGAGTTGTATTCCTATTCTCATTTTCAGTAGGATTGATTGTAGCCTTACCATCTGCCGTGAAGGCTTTACTAATGACTCCAACAGAAGCTCACAGCAATCTTGGGAGAGATATTCTTATTGATGCAGAGAGGATGGGATCATCTACGATTGATTTGATTGCTGTAGGGACTACAGGATGGTTGTTATTTCCTCTAATCGGGAGCTTGGTTTTTTCAAGTTTCAATCTCTTCAGTACACTAGCATTTTCAGCAATCATTATTCCAGTCTTGGGGATTTTCCTCTTTTGCTTCACTAGACTCCTTTCACGACCAACTGCAGCTATCAAAGCAAGAGTTCTTGGAAGAATAAAACGTCCTTCCTTGATTGTGGGCTCACGACTTATGTCTAGAACCGTTCTCATGTTTAAGAAATCTGAAGCTATGGGCACGATGTTCATAGCAATGGTGTTTACAGCAGGTCTCTTTGCAGCAGTTTCTGCAACAACCGGTGACACTCACATGAAAGATGTTTTCATGTTTCAAACCGGAGCAGATGTAACTATAGATATCAATCCCGCTTTATCAAATATCACAATAGATCTTGTTGCAAACATATCAGCTATCGAGGGTGTATCTCACGTTAGTCCCATGTATCGTACTACGGGCTATGTGCAATACTGGAATGCGCACCCATATGGGAGCGGTCAGAATTATAACAGAACAATCACAATATTTGGTGTTGAACCTGATAGCTGGATTGAATCAGCGTTTTGGTTGAGCTACTTCACATATTACAACATACCCCAAAATTCCATACCATTATTGTCAGAAACGAGTGGAACTAGTATCAATATTATCTCATCATTCAAACCAGTCATAAGATACAATATCGACTCAATAGGTTCTCGTTACCCCGAGTATGGAGACACCCTTAATCTTCAGATAATTTCTGAAGCCTCGAGGAATGTGACTGAATGTACAATTGTAGATCTAATGACTGCACAGGTCAGTGACTCTACGGGAGGTCAAACATACGTACCAGGAGAGCCAGACGCCTCTGATTTCCTTGTTATTGATCTTGACTATGTTCATTCAATGATGAACAACTCCCGAGTGACAAAATTCTATATTGATCTCGAACCAGGAACTAACTATACTCAAGCAATGCTTGACATCAATGCTATTGCACCATATAGCTTCAATGATATCGAGTCGCCCTACACATCAATCAATGCGGTTCTAGATTCAAGGGCGACACAATCTATCTATGGAGCTTATACTTTGAACGTTCTCTTTTCGCTTGTCTATCTGACCATAGGAATGATTATTGTCAGTATCGTAAGGGTTCGAGGATTAAGAAAGCAGTTCTCAGTACTTAGAGCATTAGGAGCTCAAAGCAAATCAATCATCATTGCATCACTTACCGAAACTAGTCTTGGAATATTGATTGCTACTGCAATAGGTGCAACAATAGGAATCACGTTAGCATTCTTATTGATGAACATGCCGCTCCTGCACATGGGAGTTTCAACATCAGGACTTTGGAATAGACTTCCAGTTCAACTTGTGTTACCCTTACCCCTAATATCGATCATTGTTGGCCTTGCCATAGGAGCATCGCTAATTGCCACATATTTCGTCTTAGTACGAACTTTGAAACTGAATATCGCAGAAGAAATACAATACAATGAGTGATCATCATGTCGGAAAATCTTGAAGAACTATCAGAGGAATACAAGATTGTCGTGCGCGATCTCATGAAGGTCTATAAACGAGGCCAGAAAGAGGTCATTGCACTGCGCGGAGTAGATTTTGAAGTCAACTCTGGGGAGTTTCTATCTATCATCGGACCAAGTGGGTCTGGAAAGTCAACACTTCTGAAAATGCTCGGTGCTTTAGATAAACCGACAGCAGGAGCCATACTCTATGATGGTCATAGTGTGACAACTCTGGATGATAGAAGGTCAATGCTCTATCGAAGACAGAAAGTTGGATTTGTTTGGCAAATCGGAAATCTGGTCCCAGGACTTAGTGCATTGAAGAATGTCATTCTACCAATGAAACTTGCAGGAGCACCGTCTAAACCATCCACCGAACGCGCAACGATGCTTTTGGAGACACTTGGTCTGAGTCATCGATTGGAACATAAACCGAATCAGCTTTCCGGAGGTGAAAATCAGCGAGTTGCAATTTGTGTCGCTTTAGCAAACAATCCCGAGCTACTACTTGGAGACGAAGTAACTGGAGAGCTGGATTCTGAAACTACCGAGATTGTTATGGAAGCCCTAAGAAATACAAACAAGGAATTTGGAACCACAGTGATTAACGTAACCCATAATCCCAAGGTTGCAGAATATGCAGATCGTGTTCTCCGAATTCGTGATGGATTAATTGAAGGCCAAAAACACATCCTCTACGGAGATATCACTGAAATTGATGCGAAGGGAAGAATGGTCATTCCAGAAACTGTTCGGCGATTGGCGGGGTTAGGAAAAAGAGTTGTCCTACGAGCAACTTCCGAGGGCTTGTTAATTAGTCCATTAGATACCAGCGGAGAAAATGATAACTACAACAATGAAAATGGAACCAATTAGTCTATATCTCAGAATATATCCATCCAGGTAGTGATGAGGATGAGTAAACAACAGATGCCATGGTCGTTTTATTCTACACTAGTATCATTTGCAATTTTCTTTGTTAGCATCAATATTTTTATTCTGACTAAAATACTTGGACATCCACTGTCTAGTGATCTGTGGTTGATAGGAGTTGTAGCAGGATTTGTTCTTCTTCTATATTCCATTCGTATGGTGAGAATTCATCAAAAGGAACTCATAATCCAAAAAGAAGAGGTAAAATGAGAATACACTTGATTATTTTTCTTACGAGATATAACGTAATTCGATATGATTATATTACCGGAATAATCGCCATTAGATAGGAGTTTACGAGAAAATAATGCATAAATTCCATTTTTCACGTGTTAGTATTCGTAAACGAAGAGGTATTACATTACTAACTTTTCTCGTCATTATAGCTATGGTATCAACAGCATCAATC
>SDNZ01000126.1 GCA_004524565.1 Candidatus Thorarchaeota archaeon | reverse complement strand
CCTTTTACCATTCCAGTTCCTTCAACACCATAACCATTATTTTTATTCATAGCTTGGCTACATAAATAATTCCATCCACCTTCCATGTTCATCACTTGTAACGTAATGGATGTCTTCAATGCCTTTGATGTCTGGTATTAGAGGTCTTGAACCGACTGTGATGAAAATATTGTCTGCAGTGATAAGTTTGTCATTGATTTCGATTACATAATCTTCAACAAACTTTCCACTTCCTCGATACCAATCAACACCTTCAATATTATCTAGTTCCTTTCCCTGCTCTATGCTCCAATCGTCTACCTTCTTTCTCATACGCTCCATTATCCATGGATAATCAATACTCTCTATTTTGGTCTTCACACCGAGGGAATTCAAGGCATCCAGTTGTACGATATAATCTGCGACTGAGGTTAGAATCTTCGTAGGAATGCATCCACGATTCAAGCAGGTGCCGCCTAATGGGCCATTTTCAATAATAGCCACTTTCATCTTCTTTTCATGAGCGGCTAAGGCGATTCGCAACCCTGATCCAGAACCTATGATTATTATATCGTATTTATCCATATTTTTTGGCTTTTTTATCTTGATATTAAGTATAGTGGTGATGTGGGAAGCTACTCAATTTTGAGTATATATGACTTAAAATCAAATCATAACATCTGGTTGATCAGTTGATTTCCTCGCAAATACCCAGTACTGTTTTTCTCCACCCAGAATCAATGGTCCTTCAAACAGAATCTCAAATCCCGCTTTCTTTACAGATTCAAGAGTTTCGCTCGGATTGTTATTACTCCATAGCATGGGTTCTCCAAAGAATTCACTCATTCCTTCTGAGCCATACATACCTGTGTTTAGGACTAGTATTCCGTTACTATTTAGCATTCGATGAAAATTCATTATAATCGAAGAATGATCTGTTCGAGGGATGTGCCAAAGCGTGTATACACATATGATTCCATCAAAAGAGCTATCTGGAAAATCCAGTTCGAGAATATTCTTCTGATAGAAATTAGCTTCTGGAACGTTCTCTTTTGCCAGATAAATCAGATTCTTAGATATATCTACTCCTGTTACATTGAATCCTTTTTTCGCAAGAAACTGTGATACTGGTGTTCCGACGCCACAACCTGCATCTAGAACCTTGCCCGATTCTGGAAGTAATTCTACAAACTTTTCTAATTCGCTTTTAAATTTCTCATTATCTCTGAAACGATGATATCTTTCTCCCATCTTGTCGTAGCTTTCCTCGACTACCCTGAAAATATCTTTTATCGCCTCGACCTCCTTTAGTATCAATGATGGTGTTCATGTTCCCCTACTGGAGTCATTCTACCAAATGCTCGTTGCACTACTTCAGAAAGAGCTGGATGAATGTGCATAGCCTGGAACATTGGATAGTACGTTCCATCTCGAGTGTACATGAGATTGATAATTTCCTGAATGAGGATTGGTGAATATGGTCCTATGATGCTAGCTCCGAGAATTCTCTTGCTCTCCGCATCGACTATTACACGAATCTTACTGGGTGGATTTCCCATTGCGAATCCTTTTGCTGCTACAGAATAGTCTGCCTCTCCTACATAGAGCTTTAATCCTGATTCCTGTGCTTCTTTCATGTTCATTCCTACAGAAGCAATTGGTGGGTATGAAAATACAGCGCGAGGTACTGCGTGATAATCCATTGTCAAGAATTCTCTTTCTTTATCATTATCTAGAACCTTAGACATATTGAACCAAACAATTTGCGACTCATCGTTAGCAACATGCCGGAATTGATACTTCCCTATGGCATCTCCGAATGCCCAAATCCCTTTCTTACTAGTTCTGAAGTATTCATCGACAATCACCCATCCGCGTTCGTCTGTCTTCACTCCGGTGTTTTCTGGTTTGAATAGGTCTGCATTGGACCGTCGCCCTGAAGCTATGAGTAGTACTTCTCCTTTATACTCTGTTTCCTCCTCTGTATCTCTATTTCGAGCTATCACAACTTTCATTCCATCTTCTTCTTTGACCTCAACGACTTCTTGATTGGTATGAACGTTCATTCTTTTGGAAAGTTGTTTTTTGAGAATCTCTGAAATATCTGGATCCTCGTTTTTTACGAGATATTGATTTCTGCCTATGATTGTGACTTCTGTTCCTACAGCTGCGAAGAAGTGTCCGAATTCAGCTGCGATATATCCACCTCCAACAATGACCATTGATTTTGGTTGTTCCATCAGGTGTAATGCATCATCATTCAATAGGTATTCGACAGTATCCAGACCTTTGATATTCGGAACCACAGGTCTCGAACCTGCGGCAATCAGGATAGTGTTTGATTTGATTTTTTCTCCTTTGATCTCTATTGTGTAATCATCAACGAAACTACCGGTCCCTTTATACCAATCAATGCCTTCTGCAGCATCTACGGACTCTCCCTGTGACTTGCTTGAACCATCAACTTCGCTTCGCATACGTTTCATTATTGAGGGATAGTCAATGCTCTCAATTTTCATTTTAACTCCAAGAGATTTGAGATGCTCTGCTTGAACAATAATGTCTGCTAAATAGGTGAGAATTTTTGTAGGTATGCATCCTCGATTCAAACAGGTGCCTCCCATTGGTCCATGCTCTACTATAGCAACCTTCATTCCTCTCTCATAGGCAGCGGAAGCAACATTCATTCCAGCTCCAGACCCAATAACGATCAGATCATAGTCCTTCATGTTATTAACAAGTTCACTATTGTTAATAAGTTTGTAGGTTGAGCTCGAAAGGTTGTGTGGGTTGAATAACAAGCTGATTTTTATTAGAATTAACATTCAGTTAGATAGGTGGGTGGTCTGTTGGTTAGAAGAGTGATACTCGGTTTCATCTGTTTTCTATTTGTTTCATCATGTACCTACCCGATGATGGTTACTTCACTTAACTATCCTGAGCTTAGCGAACACGCACCAATAGCAATCAACGGAAATGAGGATCTGACATCTCAAGCAGCTAATGAGGGCTGGTTGGGAACTGGAAGTGAAGATTCTCCGATAGTAATAGCGGATATGAAAATTAAAAGCGAGTCCTCAGGCATCCGTATCGAAGAAGTGAGTCTGTATTTCGTTATAGAGAATTGTTTAATTGAACCATATGAAATGGAGTCAGATCCTCATTTTGGTATATTCATTGAGAACTGTCATCACGCATCAATAGAAATGTGTGTAGTTGTTGGTTATAATATCGGAATCTTTCTTGGCAATGCAGACAATGCCTATGTCTACAGGACTGAAATAATGAGTTCGGGCTTTGGCGTTTTTGTGAATGAAAGCTCAGCAGTATGGTTACATTCACTTGATATCATAGTCTGTGATATCGGAATCAGACTCAATCACACTCTCTATGCCTTTATAGATCAGACAATCATTGACTATCCTATCGAATCAGGAATCGAGTGTATAAAAGATTCAGGTACTCTTCTTCGACATAATGCTCTCTACGGACCGCAACAGGGAGTAGTAGTTGCAGAGAGTGAAAATTGGGTCATGGAAGAAACAATGATTCATTCATGCGGGATAGGCATCGATATGATTGACGTATCAGGAGGTTTTGTGCTACGCTCGATGATTAGTAATTGCTCTCTGTACGGAATCAATTTGAATACTCATACGACCAATATTACTACGGTTCAATGTTGGTTGGGTCCAAATAATACACAGAATGCTCAAGATAACGGTGTAGGGAATCACTGGTGTGAAGACTACTCACAAATCGGTAATTACTGGAGTGATTTTTCAGGAGAAGCTCCCTACTTAATTCCCGGAGATGCAATGAGTCTAGATCTCTATCCTACATCACTAGACGATGCCCCGGACTGGAACGATGTAATCACTGGGGAAGGGGCTCCAATAGATAATACAACTGCGAGTAGCAGTGTTACAAATACTGATTATGATTCTTTGATAAGCACTTCTGCAATGGTCATCTCCTTTGCATCTCTTGTCGTAATCATGATGATGGTTGTTCTCATGATACGTTCCAAAGCTGGTCAGTAATCTAACTAAAGAAGCTCCCATGATGTCGCTGTACTTACGCCGCCGCCGCCACATAGTGTAGCCATTCCTTTCTTGAGACCTCTCTTCTTCATTGCATAGAGTAATGTGACAACGATGCGTGCTCCAGTTGATCCAACAGGATGTCCCAGACCTATTCCTGAACCATTAATGTTGACTTTCTCGCGGTCCCATCCCAGAGGTTTCAAACCTTGTTCGACTGCTAGGAATTGGCTTGCAAAAGCTTCATTGAGTTCCACAAGTTCCCAATCCTCGAACCCATGACCCGTTCGATCAATGAGGTTCTTTACAGCAGCTATTGGTGATTCACCCATAAGATGCGGTTCACTGCACCCCATTCCATACCCTGTCATTAGAGCAAGTGGTTCCAATCCAAGTGACTCTGCTTTTTCAAGAGACATAATGACCATTGCTGTTGCACCATCATTAAGACCACTCGAATTACCCGCAGTAACAGTTCCATCTTTCTTGAATGCGGGTTTTAGATTTCCAAGATCTTCCATGGTGAGTCCAGGTCTAAAGTGTTCATCTAAATCGACTACTGTTGTCCCTTTCCTTCCTTTGACTTCTATTGGAACAATCTCTTCCTTGAAATCACCCTCCTTCGTAGCTCGTTCAGCATTATTGTGCGATTTCAAGGCAACAATGTCTTGGTCCTCACGTGAGAATCCGTGCTTGTCATTCAGAAATTCAGCTGTTTCCCCCATAATGTAGTGCTTGCCAGTTTCGGGATGAGGATAGAAGTGACTACCTGCATGAAGACCTGTTGTTAATGCATCCATGAAGACTCCATCGAAGAGTCGAACTCCCCATCGTGCATTTTCTACACAATATGGCACGTTAGACATTGATTCTACTCCTCCTGCTAAAACTGTATCAGTAAATCCTGTTTCAATTTGGAGTGCACCACTGATTATTGCGTCCATTGCTGAGGTACATACTCGATTAATAGTAACTGCAGGAACTGTGTACGGTATTCCAGCTAGTAGTGAAGATACACGAGCAATATTTAGTGCCTTAGCGGGTTCAAGGCAATTTCCAAATCTAACATCTCCAATGATTGCAGGGTCGATTCCTGCACGATCTACTGCGGCTTTGATAACCTGTGCAGCTAGTTCTGGTGCTTGCAGATCTTTTAGTGAACCTCCAAAAGTTCCAATTGGACTTCTACAAGCTGATACAACAACGATATCTGTCATAATGGATTATTTTACAGTAGTTCCTTATATCGTGCGTGGTATCAAACTCTGAAAATCCAGAGTTTCTTTTCACGCAATGAATGTGTGCTTATGTCCACAAGTCAATTTAAGGCGAAGTTTAGCTATTGCTTTGTATCAGGTCGGCAATCGATAAGTTACATCTATGGAAGGAGATAGGAAATACGAGACGGGAAAGCTGTGGTTAACCCCTATCTAACTAGGGGAATTGTGAGGGAGTATTGCCTGACCGGGGGCAGGGTTCTGAGACATTACCTGCCCCCACCGTTTACTTCGGATTTACTGATCATTGTGAGTTCTAGGTCTTGTTTGCTGTTATGTGTTTAGATGCTATACGTTTAGATACTAAACGCTTCTATACAACTAATCTGAACTCTGGTATGAATTTTCTAAACATTCCGCTCATTACATCAAGCTTAAGTGGCAAACCTTCCTTCTTAGTAGAATACTGAGGTCTATAGAATGAGAATGCTTCAGATACACAGTGATGGTTTTAGCTTTGAAGCTAAAAGAAAAGCGCTTAAGAATGCAGAAGACTTAACGGAAAAAGTTTACAAAACTGAAGACTCCTGTCTAGTCAATTTCATCGCAGCTGAAACTAGCGATGAAACTAATGTCACAGGCGCTGCCAAAACTACAGCAGATATGATTGCTACTGCTGCTGAAGAGGTCAAGGAAACCAACATAGTGGTCTATCCTTGGGTGCATCTTTCCGAAACTCCTTCAAAGCCAAGCACTGCAATGAAACTACTCAAAACTGTTACAAAAGACCTTGAAAAACGTGGATTCAATGTGGTTCAAGTTCCATTTGGTTGGTACAAAGCATTTGCAATACATTGTAAAGGTCATCCGTTAGCGGAGCGATCAAAGGTACTAGATATTTCAAAGGAGATAGCTAAGGCTGCAGATGTTGATGTTACTGAAGGAGAAGATCTTACTGCACTTCAAGCAGAGGAGAAAGCTACTTCGACTTTCTACATTATGGAAACAAATGGAACGGTCACAGCAGTCAAAGACTTCAACTTCGCAAAATACAAAGAGCTGAAGCTCTATGTAAACTACGAAACTGCAAAGGATCGAACTGCCCAGGAACCTCCTCCACATATCGAGTTGATGAAACAACTTGAGTTGGTGGACTATGAACCGGGTTCAGATGCAGGTAATTTCCGCTGGCCTCCCAGAGGACTTACTCTGAAGAAGGCAATTGAAGAACGTGTTACTTCTGAAATGGTTGATTATGGAGCACATGTACTTCAGACTCCTCTGATTTATGATTACCAACACCCATCGCTGAAGTCGTACCTCCAGAGGTTTCCATCACGCCAATATGTTGTCAAGTCTGGGGATCATGACTTCTTTGCAAGATTCAGTGCTTGCTTTGGTCAGTTCTTACTTGCATCCCAGGCAACTATCTCTCACAAGCAGCTCCCACTCAAGCTCTTTGAGATTGCACCTTCGTATCGCCGTGAGCAGAGAGGAGAACTTGCAGGTATGAGACGACTTAGAGCCTTTACCATGCCTGACATCCATGAGATTGTGGCAGATGAGGAGATGGCAAAACAATCAGTTATGAATCAGATTGAGTTTGTCGAGAAACTCATGAATGAGCTTGAGGTTTCTTATGAGGTCTCATTTAGAGTTCTTAGGGAATTCTATGAACGGAATACTTCCTTCATGGAAAAGATTGCAAAACGAATTGGTAAGCCAATTATGATTGAGGTCTTTGAAGAACGCTATGCCTATTTTGTCTTCAAGGGTGAATGGAACGTAGTCGATGCACAGAATAAGGCAGGATGTCTAAGTACGGTTCAGATCGATGTCGAGAATGGTGAACGGTTCAAGATTACCTACGTCGATGAGGATGGGAAAGATAAGTACCCATTGATTCTCCATACATCGCCCTCCGGAGCCATTGAACGAATATTGTATGGTGTTTTGGAACAAGCGTACAAGAATATGAAGAAGGGTCAAGTTCCACATCTACCATTGTGGATGACTCCCGTTCAAGTTCGATTAGCTCCAGTAGACGATGCTATCGTGGATTATTGCTTGGAAATTGGTAAGACTCTTGACGAAGCAGGAATACGTTACGAAATAGATGACCGTTCACAGACCGTAGGTAAGAAAGTACGTTCTGCTGAGAAGCTTTGGATACCATATATAGCAGTGATTGGTGAAATAGAACAGAAGAGTGGTGAACTCTCCATTCGCCGAAGAGAGCTGAAGGATCAGGTGAAGATGTCTCTTGGTGACCTTATTAGGGAGATCCAAAATAAGACCACTTTCGCACCTAAGCAGAGACTACTCCTTCCACACTTAGTGTCGAAACAAGCAATCTTCTCAAGAGAGGTATAATCCACGGAATACACAGATGATATCTATGTAATACAGGTATTATACATCGGAAAACATTCCTCTGAATGTAAATTCAATATTCATCAGGGGGATTTCCCTTTTTTAAGCACAGTACAGCGTAATGCGATACTGTTTTTACCTGCCATGTGGTATCTTTTAGGTGTCATCGCTTTGAGGAGAGTATGAGATGAAAGTACTGGTTATGGGAAGCGGACTCATGGGTCGCGGTGCGGCGTATGATTTAGTAAGACAGGACAGCGTTGAGCAGGTTATTTGTGCTGACATTGACCTAAATTGTGCAGAAGCATTAGCAAAAGAGATGGGACCTAAAGCTATTGCACTACAAGTTGATGCCAAGAAACGAACTGACTTGGTAAAAGCCTTCTCAAAGGTCGATTCAGTTGTCAGTGCAGTCAGCTACACAGTGAACAAACTTCATACTGAGGTTGCTATTGAAACTGGGACCCATATGTGCGATCTTGGGGGGAATAAATTCGTTGTAGAAGAACAGATTGCGATGAGTGATCAAGCTAAAGAAGCAGGAGTCACAGTGGTGCCAGATTGTGGCGTAGCACCAGGAATGGTCAGTGTTCTTGCTCGTCACGGAATTGAATACCTTGATAGAGTCGAGAGTGTTAAGATTAGGGTAGGAGGTCTCCAACAGGACCCAAGACCTCCTCTTAACTATGCACTGATCTTTTCAGTTGAAGGTCTCATCAATGAATATGTCGAACCCTGCGAAGCTATACGTGATGGAAAACTGGTGATTGAAGATCCCCTTGTCGGATTTGAAGAATTGACGTTTCCTGAACCATTTGGTAAGTTAGAAGCTTTCAACACTAGTGGCGGTACCTCAACACTTCCACAAACGTATCTCGGGAAAGTGAATGAACTTGATTACAAGACAATCCGATATCCGGGGCATGGTCACAAGATGTGGTGTCTACTCAAACTGGGTCTTATGGATTCAAAAGAGATTGATGTAGACGGAATGAAAGTCAATCCTCGACGAGTTCTTGAGAAGTGTCTGGAAAATAATTTACCACCTTCTGGAAAAGATGCAACTCTCATCCGTACAACAATTGAGGGCTGGAAGGGAACTGAATCACGAATTCTAGAGTATGAAATTG
>SDNZ01000125.1 GCA_004524565.1 Candidatus Thorarchaeota archaeon | reverse complement strand
GCTATTATGAGAATTCCTTCGAATGCACTTGAAATATCCTCGATTTTTTGATGACCGTAATTGTGCGTTTCATCAGCGGGTCTTTCTGAAATATAAATTGAAAAAATCATCATTCCTGATGCAAGAATATTAACTATCGATTCCAGAGCGTCCGATAACAATGCTACTGAATTCGAGATAAAATATGCGATAATCTTGATACTAAAAACTATCAAGCCACCAGTTATAGCAATAAGTGCAGCAGTATTTTTGTTCATTTCAATACAATCTCAACTATTTTCGAGCTACTTTTAGGGATTCCCACATGGACAATAGAATAGTTACAATTTGTTAATATCCACGCATAGGATCTATAACATTGAAAGGTGTTTCTCCTCGGATGTATCGCAGTATATTCTCACCTGCAAACTGGAAATATTCATGTTCTGTATTCTCAGAATATCCTGCTCTATGGGGAGATGCAACTAGGTTATCTAAATCTTGGAATGGCATATCAGTGGGAGGACTGCCTTTTCCGCGCCATTTCTTCGGGTAGCGCCACCATACATCTATTCCAGCACCTCGAATCTTGTTATTTCGAAGTGCGTTGAAGAGCGCTTCTTCTTTAATAATGGGGCCGCGTGAAACATTCACAAGAATTGAGTTTGGCCGCATCCATGAAATGAATTTTTCATCAACTAGCCCTTCTGATTCTGGGGTGTGTGGTAATGATAGGATAACAAAATCTGCTTTTTCGACAAGTGGTCTAACGTCATCAATCATAACCAATTTTTCAGCTAAATCAGCATGGTTGGAATTCCCGCTTCGTGTTGCAGCATAAATCCTAACATCAAATCCTCTCAACCGTTTAGCAATCTCAGATCCTATACTTCCAAGCCCAAGTATTAGACATGTTTTGTTTCGTATCTCAATATTAGGATTAGGCCCTCCAAAAGCAAACTTCCAATCACCTTTTCGAATTTCTCTATCGTTTGGTATGATATTCTTTGCAACTGCAAATAGAAGGGTTATTGCATATTCAGCAACTTCAGTGGCATTGATATGAGAATTACAGATAATTAGGTCATCCCTTCCCTGTAATGCGGAAAAATCGATATTTTCTACTCCAGCAGAGAATGTCTGTATCATCTTCAATCTTGATGACGACTCAATGAGCTCTGAAGGAACTCTATTAGAGGCGATAATATCAACATCTCTTCCTTTTTCTAGAATGGAATCAGGTGAGGTATCAGTGACGATTACTTCTGCAGAATCTCCAAGAATATCTTGAATGAGTTTAGCATACTCATGGCTTGATGCGACTAGGACCTTCATTCTTATCCAATAAAAAGAAGTACCAAGGGCCTATTGAGCCCTTGGGTATATGATTAGTAGGACCGTGCGATATAGACGATTTCAGTGGCAACCTTTCCACAGGCTACACAGACGCCTTCTGGTTTTTCTTCGACGTCAATTCGGGTACCACGAACTTCGCCACCAGTACGATCTTTGATCTCCTCGTCACAGGAGAGACCTTCCATCTCAGTGGTACAGAATGGGATTCGGGCAATCTTACCTTTATCTAGAGCGTCTTCAATAGCACCAAAGCTATCAGCATCAACAACAAGTCCTTCGAATCGGGATTCTGCTATCCTTCTGAGATTCTTATCAATCTCAGTTCCAAGAGAGAGAACCTTCTTCTTCAGGTCTGTGATGTCAATGGTTTCTCTGTCCATAGTATCTCTGCGGAAGAGAACAGCTTTGTTGCCTTTGAGGTCCCGAGGACCAACTTCAACTCTGATTGGAACTCCCTTCATTTCCCAATAGTTGTACTTCCAACCAGGAGTGTCATCTCGTTTGTCAATATGCACTCTGAGTCCTGCTTTTTTGAGGGTCTTTTGAATATCTTCACAGTATTTGAGTACTGCATCAGCATCATCACCTCTGAATATTGGAATCACAACTACCTGATAAGGTGCAATCTTGAATGGTAGTCTGAGACCTTTGTTATCACCATGAACTGAGATTAGTGCACCGAAAATACGCGAGATTGCAGGTCCATAACATGTCTGCCATGCATATACGGTTTCATTATTCTCGTTCAAATAAGTGATGTCAAATGCCCGAGCGAAGTTATCTCCCAAGTCATGAGTTGAAGGTAGTTGAATTACCTTACCATCCGGCATGAGCGTATCTGCAGCATAGGTATTCAGACCGCCAGGAAACTTATCCCACTGGGTTCTGCGAAATACCATTACTGGAATTCCAAAGTTATCTGTTACAACTTCCTTTGTTGTCTCAAGGTCCTCCATGACCTGTGCCTTGACCTCATCATGGCTTGCATAGACATTGTGACTCTCTATCCAGAGAAACTCTCTTCCTCGTAAGAATGGTCGCGTGCTCTTGATTTCGGACCTGAATACAGAACAGCGTTGGTACCGTTTCATAGGCAGGTCTCTCCAACTTCTCACCCAGAGTGAGTACATAGGATAGATTGCAGTTTCGCTTGTAGGACGAAGAGCGAGTCGCTCCTCAAGTTTTTCATCGTCGCCTGTATCCTCAATCCAAAACACTTGGGGTACAAAGCCCTCAACATGTTTAGCCTCCTTTGTTAGGTTGCTCTCAGGGATTACAGTAGGGAATAACATAGGCAAGTGATCCTTACGTTGGAGAACCTCCTCCAGGATGTCAAACATGTTATTCATGGTCATGAGACTCCACGGAGGGAACGGCGTGAATCCCTTTACGCCGTACCTGATGTCGGCAAGTTCAGCTACTTTGCATATCTCACCAAACCAATCAGGGAAATCTTTCTCCTTATCGATATCAAATATGGTACTTCTTGGTTCTTTTTTATCACTGCTCATGATATTGTCCTCTGTACTGATTGAAATTTATGGAATTGACTAGGATATAGAATTAGTTGTTTAGTTGTTGTGCGGAACGCGTTCACCTAGCATATACGTTCACCAAGTCTTTACTCATGTCAGTTGTTATATAAACACTACCATGAACGAATGGATGGTGTTTATCGCTTTGTCTTAGTTTCACCAATCTCTTGAACACGTGTGTCAAGTTTGTGCTTCTTAATTAATTTGACAACACCTGCAGGTACAAGTTTTTCCCACTCTTTATTGTTCCAACGAATGAGATCGCGAACATGGCTGCCACTATAGGTAGAACGCTCCAAAAGCTTAGTTGAATCCGTCTTTATACCGCTATCTTCAAGGAGTCTCTTGACTAACGGATTGTGACTGTATGCTTTATCAAAATAAGGAGCGAATGAGCGCATATGAGCTACCCACAAGGGATGGATATTGATATCGGATAAGGGAACAACAGTGATTCGCTCAAGTGGAATCTTTTCATCAATTAAAGCTTGCCTGATGAACATCACCCTTTCTCCGCCTGTAAAGGGATTATCTGGAGTATGGGAGTATTGAGCGCTGCCTATAATCATGATAATGTCCTCACCTTTATCGAGAATCTGTTTGATTGTGTGGATGTGACCTTTGTGAATTGGCTGAAAGCGCCCTATGAATAATGACTTCATTTTGACCGGTTCACTTGATGGTTTTACACATCAAATAAGGATTAGCATGTTACATAATATCGGCTTTGGGGAAAGACCAAGTTCATAACACACCAAATAGTCAATTGTGGCAGGTGACAGGATTGATTGAGATTGATGGTTCCTATGGAGAAGGTGGTGGTCAGATACTGCGCACATCAGTTTCGTTGGCTGCTCTGACTATGAGACCTGTTCGTATTTCCAAGATTCGTGCAGGTAGGCCAAATCCAGGTTTAAAGAAACAACATTTATCCGGGATAAAACTCACAGGAGAGTTGGTAAATGCATCAATTGAAGGTCTTGAGGTTGGTAGTACTACTGTTACATTTATCCCCAAGGAACGCCTAAGTGGAACATTCAATGTTGATATTGGCTCTGCAGGTTCAATCTCTCTTATTCTTCAAGCTGTTCTACCCCCAGCAGTTCTTGCACCGGGTCCTATCACCTTCCAGATACGTGGAGGCACTGATGTGAAATGGAGTCCTCCAATTGACTATCTGAGAAATGTGTTTGCGCCTATGATTAGTCGATTAGGTTCAGAGGTTGAGATAATACAAAAGAAGAGAGGCCATTATCCGAAAGGTGGTGGAGAAGTCCTCTGCAAAGTTACACCAGTTGAACAATTGAACTCAATAGATTTGGTTAATTTTGAGGAATTACGCTCCATTGAAGGGATATCTCATTGCGTACGGCTTCCTTCACATGTGGCTGAACGGCAAGCTTCCGCCGCAGCGCAAATGATTCGAAACAAATTGGGAATTGAAGTAAATATTGAAACAGAGTCATACTCCAAGAACAATGATTCCCATTTAGGACCTGGCAGTGGAATTGTTCTATGGGCAGATGATGTTAATGGTACTAGGTTAGGAGCAGATAGTCTTGGAGATAGAGGAGTACGCGCAGAAGAAGTAGGCACCAAGGCTGCGAAGCAACTTGTGCGTGAGATTTCATCTGGGAAAGCTATTGATTCACATCTCTGCGACATGATTGTTCCATATCTAGCAGTAGCCAAGGGTAATAGTACAATCGGAATATCTGAAGTAACATCACATCTCACAACGAATTTGTGGACAATTGGGAAGACATTGGGTACTCCAATACATCTTGAGGGAGATATCGGAGAATCTGGCCTTTTGAAAGTAACAGGAAACTAGCTTTTATCTCGTGGAAGAGATGCCAAGTAATCCTTGATTGATTCTTTCATAGGTTTCAAATCTACCTCATCCACAGCATCATTCAGTAGATTTTCAAGTCCAGTGCCTTCAACTGCGACGATTTCATACGCATCTGGAAACTTTGTTCGTGCTTTTTCAAGTTGATCTGGTGGAGCAATGTCAATCTTGTTTAATGCTATTAAGATAGGATTGAGGGGGAACATCTTCTGAACCTCACTCAGTAAGGTGACTTGTTGGTCAAATGTCCATCCACAGGCTTCAGAAGGATCTATCATGAAAATAATCACATTTGCTAGATACTTCAATGCAGTAATAGCTTGGAGCTCGATATCGTTTCTCTCAGCCATAGGTCTATCAAGAATTCCAGGAGTGTCCACGATTTGTACACTCTGATTTCCAACCCGGAGATGTCCAATAATGACTTGACGTGTTGTGAATGGATAATAAGCAATTTCAGGTTCTGCTGTAGACACATTCTTGACCAGTGTAGATTTTCCAACATTAGGAAAGCCAGCACACACGATGGAGGGAATGTTCGGTGCAATGCCAGGTAATCTTGAGAGTTTCTTTTTAGCTTCGATAATGAAATCAAGATTCGCTGCTGTTGCTCGTAGAATTGATGAGATTCTTCCTTTTGCAGCACGACGTGATTTCTTCATTTGACGGTGATCTTCAGATAACTTGATGGCCTGAATATGTTTCTCTGTAATGCTCTCAATACTTGGTTT
Organism: Candidatus Thorarchaeota archaeon; assembly: GCA_004524565.1. Lineage (GTDB taxonomy): Archaea > Asgardarchaeota > Thorarchaeia > Thorarchaeales > Thorarchaeaceae > SMTZ1-45. Next base: position 3,537 of record SDNZ01000125.1, on the reverse strand, counting down.
GCAGTTGTGGACCGCACCTAGGGATTGTTTTAGCTTATCAGTCCCTACGAGGATTTCGGCAAGTTCGAGATAGAACGGATGTAGTCTATCTAATGAGGGGAATTGTTCTACTGCATCATCAATTTTTGTCTTCACTTGTTTCGTGAATTCTTGAAGCCTGGAGATCTCTCTAATCCTAGTTCGTTCAACTCGCTTCAATCGAAGGGAACTCTTCATACTAAGGCGAGTGGACCTATTATGAGCAAATTCGATGATTTCCTCTGCAGTCATGATTGTAGGAATATTTGCAAAGGGATTTAGTTGGCGCAAATGAAACATCTCCAGTATCTACAAAATGAGACAGTTAGTAAACGTTTTAAAACTAGCAGACGTGACCAAATTATACGAACTCTATTACGGAGGCTCATTTACTATGTCATTTCCTACTGGTGCCACTGTTGTTGGTATAAAATGCACTGATGGTGTTGTTGTTGCAACTGACTCCCTGATTACTTGGGGCACTCATGTTCTAAGTGAAAAAGGCATCAAGGCTTTCAAGCTGACTGATTCTATTGTTTTAGCCTCCGCTGGTCTCACATCTGACTATCAGATGTTGGTGAATAGACTACAGGCTCAGATTAAACTCTACGAACTGAATCAAAAGAAATCAATCACTGTGAAAGCATTGTCAAAAATGATAGCAAACACATTGTATTCTACAAGGATGGCACCGCTCTACGTGCAAACTGTAGTAGTTGGTGTAGATGCAGCTGGCCCCCAACTCTATACTCTTGATATGGGTGGTTCACTAATTCCTGATGAATTCACAGCCACAGGCACTGGGACAGGTAGTGCATATGGTGTGTTAGAGAATTCTCTCAAGATAGAGGTGACCGTCAAGGAAGCAGAAGAGATTGCTATCAAGGCAGTTAAGGCAGGCATTTCTCGAGACGTCCAATCTGGTGGCGAGATCCGAATCATGAGTGTGACCGACAGTGGAGTCACCGAACGTGTCGTCAGCTAATGCGTGTGCAACAATTGGCTTCGCATTCACTCATATTTAGAACGCATTCCTCGTCAAGATATAGCGTAGCAGCCCTAATCGGAGCAATTGAACTTGATGAACGACTCGTAGAACTTGATGTCCAAGCTCCCCCAGATTTATCATTAAAATCGGTTCGTTATGCTATTGAGAGAGGACAGACGATAATTGCACATTCAGTCATGAGTACCCAGACTGAGAGAGTATATGAAGAGGTACGGAAGATTCGAAAACAATTTGGAAATGATGTGACTATTATTGGAGGTGGAGCCCATGCAAGTATTCGTCCAAAGGAGTTGCTCACGAATGGATTTGATTATGCTGTTGTGGGAGAAGGAGAGGTTGCATTTCCAGAATTGCTTTGGCAATTGATGAACAACAAGAGTCCTTCAGAGATACCCAGTGTTATTGCTAAAACAACTGAAGAAATTTCAGTTCCGAAAGACCTCCCAATTGTAGATCTAGATTCATATCCCCCTTTTGCGTTGAAGACGAACATTCTTGGACCGGTGGAAGTTACCAGAGGATGTCCTTTCCATTGTAAGTTTTGCAGTACACCGTTTCTTACGGGGGGAAGAGTAAGACATAGATCGATTGAATCTATAACCAATTGGTTGAAACTTGCTGTAGAAAAAAGCGGCTTTGAACGTACATGGTTCCTATCACCAAATGCACTATGTTATGGTGGCCATGGACGAAAAGCAGAACCTGAGAAATTAGAGGTCTTGTTGAAATCAGTTACCAAAATTGAAGGACTTGATGAAGTGTTCTTTGGTTCATTTCCTTCAGAGGTCAGACCAGAATTCGTGACAAAAGCGATTCTCGACATGCTTCGAGGTTATGTTGCAAATGATACTATCCAAATCGGATTACAATCAAGCAGTAATAGAGTACTGAAGCTAGCGAATCGGCATCATACAGTAGAAGAAGGAATGGATGCAATAAGGACTGCACTTGATGCAGGTTTTATTCCTCATGTTGATATGATCTTTGGACTTCCAGGTGAAACAAAAGAAGAACTACATGATAGTGTCAAATTATGCTATGATCTTGTAGAGATGGGAGCAAAGACTCACGGTCATGTCTTCATGCCACTACCTGGTAGCGAGTATGAAGATGCGAAGCCTGGTAGGCTTGATGTAGAGAGCCGCAGATTACTTGGAGAGTTGTCCAGACGAAAGGACATGACAGGTTCATGGAGTACTCAGGAAGGGATTGCGGAATACCTCTATTCCCAGAATAAGGAGAGTCAAGGTTCTAGTGAAGATTAACTGTGAACATTGCTAAACGCTGATAAGACGAACAGAGTACAAATCTTCGAATCGCATTGAGCTCGGACATGCCCATAGAGCTGAGAGAGAGGCTCGAAAAACAAGGATACCATCTACTTGGTAAGAGAGGCGCATTCAAAGCATGTCAATGGCAGAAGAAGGCTCTCCTTAGTGGAGATGCTTGCTACAAGCAAAGATTCTACGGTATTGAGTCACATCGCTGTGTACAAATGGCTCCTGTTGTGGACAAATGTACTCAGAGCTGTGATTTTTGCTGGCGTGTCACGCCAAGTGATGTAGGCATTTCATGGGATCAAGTAAAGGTCTCGAGAGATGATGTCGTACCTGTGGATGACCTAATGGATGCTGTTCTTGTGGCAAATCTACAGTCCTTAGGTGGTTACAATCCTGATGCTGGAGCAAAAGTGTCGGGAAAGATGTATGCTGAAGCTCGAGAACCCAAACATGTTGCAGTATCACTAGCTGGCGAGCCGACATTACATCCCCAGATTAGTGAGCTAATTGATGAGATTCACAATAGAAAAATGACTTCATTCCTTGTTACTAATGGAACACGTCCTGATGTTCTTGAGAGAATGACTGCACCTACGCAACTCTACATAACATTAGCAGCACCGGATGAGTCCACATACAAAAGACTCTGTAAACCTGGAATCAAAGACGGATGGCAAAAAATAGGGGAGAGTCAAGAGCTACTCCAATCCTTCAATACAAGGACTGTCAATAGGCTAACAATGGTATCCGGACGGAATATGGAAAATCCTAGACCATATTCAGACCTTATTCTGAAAGGAGAACCAGATTTTGTTGAAGTCAAAGGGTATATGTTTCTGGGATCATCCAGAGGACGACTGACAAGTGAAAATGCACCTACGCATCGCGACATACGCGCATTCTCTCAGAAACTTGCAGATCTGACAGGCTATCATCTTCTAGATGAACAGATTGAGAGTAGAGTGGTCCTACTGTCACAGAGTAAACACATAAAGAAGCTACAATAGATGTGAGTGTGAATAGATATGGAACTTGCAGACATTCTTAGTGGTCTTAGAGATGAAATAGAGGCTGATGATCAGGTCAGGGAAAAGGTCCTTCCTCTCAACAGAAATGCGGTCAGAAAATGCAGCGAATCAATCAAGATGACTCACAAGAAGGATTTCACTAAGGCTAGAGCTCTGGTAGAAGAGGCTCACAGCATCATTGCAGCAGCTAATAGTGAGATGC
>SDNZ01000124.1 GCA_004524565.1 Candidatus Thorarchaeota archaeon | reverse complement strand
TCGTGCCATAATGATGCCCCGGATTTACTTGATATGACAGGCCTCGGAAGCCTGCTCAAGTCCTTTCAGATCATTCACGGGTATCCAAGATTCTGAGGGGATATTGATTGCGAATAGTTTCTTCTCCTTAGCAATCACAGGACAGATGACCTTCTCAAATGAGGACTCTACCTCTAGTGACACCAAGTCCCTGAAGTAAGCGTACATTTCAGGAGCAAACACAGTGATTCCAGTATGTGCAGGAACAGCAATAGGTGGATATTTCGTTATATCTAACACCTTGCCCCTCTCAATGATCATTCCAGAATACTGGAAGGGAGTCTCAGGCACAACAACAAAGGTGCCGATACAACCATTCTTCAGGCCCTTAAGATGGCCCTCTAAGAACATCTCACCATAGGGTCTGTCCAAGCCGAATATCATATCGTCGGGATTGTGAACTATCGCAGTCAATGTATCATCCAGAGTTCCATTGTTTAATGCATTAAGGATTGCACCAGCATTACCAACTTTGCGACCATCGGGATCGCATGAATAACGAATCTCAACTCCCCAACGTGAACCGTCGCCAAGATGCGCTTCTACCTTATCTGCAAGAAAACCAGTCAAAATCACGAACTTGTTGATACCACATTTAGCATAATCAGTGACAGTTTTCTCAATCATACTCGTCTTACCGTCGATAGGAATCATGACCTTGTTGATTCCCTCACTATGGGTCTCAGCACGAATCCGTGTTCCTTTCCCCCCAGCAGGCATGACAACGACTGTGTTAGCCTTCGCCTCCTCAATCTCATCTTGAGAGACCGTTGTCTTGGTGTCCTCAGAGTTGATTCGAGCTCGAAGCTCAGCCATGATAGAATCTAGTGTTTCTGGCATTGTCCTCGATACCTAGATGAAATGTTCCATTCAAAAGCCTTGTCGGTAGGACCCATTTATCTCTCGGGTTCCATCTTAGCAGCCATCTCGGCCATCTCTTCAAAAAGAGCTAGTGTCTTCTTCGCCTCTTCTGGCTTCATCTTCTCAATCGCGTACCCAGTGTGAATGATGACATACTCACCCACCTCAAGTTCGGGAAGAAGAGTGACGCAGACCTTCTTGCTGGCCCCACCAAAATCTACCTGAGCAAAATCGCCATCAATCGATAGTACCAGAGCAGGAACAGCTAGACACATAGTTATCCACGGAGGAAAACTCGTTTATTTTCTTTAGAATGTTGTGACGTGGTCGCAGCTCAATCCACAGGACGCCAGCAGATTCCCAGTTCATCAGTCTTTGCGCGAGCTAGTTGCATCTCCTCTAAGCTGACTCGTCGAGCGATATCAGGGAATTTATCGCGTTCACTACGAGCTCGGTGCTCAGGTCGATATTGCCCCATGATGTTCACAATACAATGTGGTATCTTTTCAGCGACCCATTCCAGAATCGGGATTGTGCAGCATTCGATATGGTTTGGCATCACTAAGTGACGAATGATCACCTCACCGGAGTTATAGGCTAATAGGTGATTTCGAGAAACAATATCGAAATAGTCCTTCACTCCTGAAAGACGCTCCGCACACTCGTTGTTCCCATACTTGAAGTCAGGAAGCCACACATCGAAGACATCGGTTAGAAGGGACATTGTCTCCTCAGAACAATAGAGGTTAGAGTTCCAGAGTTGGGTCACGTTCGAAGTCTGGTAGAATAGAGATTCAAGGATTGTGTGAGTGTTGGGAATCGGGTCACCACCAACATAATTGATGTTCAGCGCACCATCCCTGTGGAGACCTGCTGCAACAGCAGCTAGCCCTTCAGGGCTCACAACATGTCCACTATTTGGATTGGTAGAGATATCAGCGTTTTGACAGAAGACACAACCAAAACAACAAGAGGAGAAGAAGATAGTGCCTGATGGGACAAGAGGGGCCTCTTCACCAGTGTGAAGGAAGGCAGAAGAGACTCGTGATTCCGCGCCGAGTTTGCACCAACCCTTCTCATCTTTGGTTCTATCAGCTCCACACCTTCGTTCACAGAAATGGCAGTCTGCAAGAATCCGATTTGCCAGTTCAATTTTCAGATCCAAGAGATTTCGCGGGGGATTGGCCACTTCAGAGATATCGATTTCGTTCGCATCAACTCTTGCGATGAAATCCTCAAATCCAGAGGAACTCTCTGTGTGGAGGTCCCATAGACTAGGAGTAGGAAGAGATAGGTCTCCACCAAATGCAAATTTCTTAGCAATGAGATATTTCGCTAAACGTTCATTGTCAATAATTGCTCTATATCTTGCTAGTCGACGCACTACCTCGGGATCTTTCCACACTCTTAGTGAATCTGGTCGAATGACACGCCACATCTCACGAGAAGATAGACATCGTTCGATAAAAGCTCTATGAAGGTCAGGTAAACGAGCATTCGTAACGTAGAACGTAGTGTATTGTCGCTGCGAGAGTCTGGACTCTTCTTGATAGCCATGATGAGTTAATACAGCGTGAGTCTTGAAGCAGTTCGGGGCTGATTGAAAGGCCGGATTGGATTGAAGGGTCGCATGAAAGAATACATGATTCTGGAATCATGTCCTCCGTGAGGTACCAGTCTTTGTACTTGCTTACAAAGTTTACATTACGTTCTGGGTGTTTGAAATCATCAAGTCTGAACCAATTGAGCACATAGACTGCATCCGCATCACTAAAGGAATTTCTATAGTCAGACGTTACTTCTACTGACCCTGAAGATTCCGCTGCTTCTTTTCTTACACGGTTGAGTGTGGGAAAGTCTGGAGGTTCTACAACTCGAACGCGAGCGCCAGCTAGAGCGCTTGTAGTAATCAGTCCGTGTGCGATTGCAGGGTTTGCAAAATTAGAACCAAATCCCCAAGACACAACGACCCGTTTTCCAGAGAGGTCTCCGATACGATTTTGGAATCCCGCGAGATGGGAGAGTGCTGTCTGCCAGTTGTAGATATCATCATGAAGACTCACTATTGGGCTCTTTGGACTACTAGGAAACTTGGTAGTCAAATTTCTACCTTCACCAAAAGTGTCCTTACTAGCAAAAGCAGTAAGAAGGAGATCAACAGTGCTCTCTGCCATGCGTAGTTCATCAAGTAAGACCGAGGTCTCTTTTGACTCTACATTTCTCCAGCTGAGATCTACTACTGGTACTCCCAAACGGCCTCCAGTGAGTTCACATATATGAGCCTCTCTGGAGTCGACATTATGAAACATAGTACCGAGAATGAACGGGTCTTGAAGTCCTTTAGCAATTCTAGAGAATCCACTAGTTTCAATTTCATGAACGACCTTGAGAATCTCAGTGACTGCTCGGGAATCCATAGTACACAGATGGCGGGAGTGATTCATAAATGATTTCTCTCAACTCAAAGTGGGATACATGTGTATGGGCAAAACCATATCAAGGCATAGGATTTTCAAAAACCTGCGAGATGGAGTATCATGCCTGTCAGTCCTATTGATTATGGAAGATATGGTCATCCAGATATGGTGACCGTCTTTGAGGAGGAACACCGTCACTCACTGTGGTTACGCATTGAAGCTGCAGTAGCTGCTGCACAAGCAGAGATGGGTATGATTCCCAAAGAAGCGGCTGAGGATATCAAGAAGACCGCCAAGCCAGATATTGTCACCCTTGAAAGGACCATGGAAATTGAGAAGAGCACTAGGCATGATGTGGTAGCTCTCTTTGAAGCCATTGCAGAGAAGTGCAAAGGACCTGGAGCACGGTGGATTCACTTTGGACTCACAAGCAACGATATCAAAGATACTGCACTTGGATTGCAACTGAACGCAGCATTTGACATACTGATTCCTCAGATAGATGCACTCTGCAAATCATTACTTGAAAGAGCAAAGGAAACACAAGATCTGATTGCTGTAGGGCGGTCTCATGGACAACATGCAGTACCAATCACTTATGGAATTAGATTCACAGTCTGGTTGGAGGAGATTTACCGTCATAAGAACAGGATTCTCAGTGCCAAGGAAAGCACAGGAGTTGGTAAAATCTCAGGGGCTACTGGAAGCCATGCTGCTCTGGGTCTATCTGGGTTTGAAATTCAGAAAAAAGTTCTGAAGACCCTTGGACTGAACGTACCAATTGCAACTACACAGATAATTCAACGAGACCGTCTTGCAGAGGCAATCACATCTTTAGCTAACCTTGCTTCCACCATTGACAAGATTGCCACGGACCTGAGAAATCTGCAAAGGACTGAGATTGCAGAGACCTACGAGCCATTTGCCAAAGGAAAGCAAGTGGGTTCATCAGCAATGCCACACAAACGAAACCCTGTTACATGTGAGAAATTGTCAGGTCTCGCAAGAATTGTGAGGTCGCTCGTCCCACCTGCGTTAGAGAATGTTGTTAGCTGGGAGGAGCGAGATATTTCACATTCTTCAGCAGAACGGTTCATCATTCCTCAGGCATTCATCCTCACTGATTATATGGTCCGAGAGATGAATCGAGTGATTGAAGGACTTGAGATTGATGTAAAAGCTGTTGCCATAAACCTCAACCTTTCTAACGATTCAATCCTGAGTGAGTACGTTATAACCTTACTCACAAAAGTAGGTTTAGAACGACCAAAGGCACATGAAAAACTTCGAGCACTTAGCAATAGCGCTAAGGCTGCCAATGCCAGTCTTCTGGATGCTGTAAGAAAGGATACGGATCTCGCAAGCATCCTTGATATGGATAATCTACGGATTGAAGAATATTACAAAAATATCAGAGAGGTCTCCCGACGCATTGTCCGAGAGGCGGAGTCTGCACACAAGAAATAGGAGTTAGCAAACATGAAGAAACTATTAGCTACACTAACACCAGCTGAGAGTAAGAGATTGATAGCACGTGGAATTCTAGCCACAGATATGGTACAGAACGCCCTGAAGAATGGATATCTCTGTATCACAATGGGAACAACCTCGGCATATATAGCAGAAGAGTTACTCGGTGAATATGATAAGACCCGACATATCGCAGGGATTGTTGTGCCCAAGGGTCTAGCAGTAACGGATGGTACAAAGAGATTTACTGATGCTATATTCCACAAGGGTGAATATATGGAGAATACCAAGGTCATGGATATTCTGGATGAACTAGGACCCAATGATGTGATAATCAAGAGTGCAAATGCACTAGATGAGGATTACGTTCCCATAGTTCTCTTAGCACATGATACAGCTGGAACCGTTGGTGTATTCCTTGGACCGGTAGCTGCACGGAATATCAAGCTCATTGTTGCTGTGGGGCTTGAGAAGTCAATCCCAGTAGCGTACAGCGAGTTCTGTGGTCAATTTGGAAAGAGTGACTGGGACTACGCGATAGGAACTCCTGTCGGAGCTATTGCACTTCATGAAGGAATCGCCTTTACAGAGATCGAAGCACTTGAGGTCCTCTTTGATGTTCAGTCAATACCAATAGCCGCAGGCGGTGTGAACGGAGCTGAAGGTTCAATCACATTATTCATCGAAGGTGGAGATGAGGAAACAGCAAGAGCATACGAGTTTCTTGTTGACCTCAAGGGTGAAGAACCGTTCCCGAAAGTAGAGCACGTGAAATAGAAATTCTATCTGAGGAATGTTGCACTGATGATTACAGATGATGTTGTCATAAAGACTGAAGGATTAACTAAGACCTTCGAGAAAGGAAAGAAGAGAGAGGTCATCGCGCTAAATCGGGTGGACCTTGAGATCACTAGAGGTGAAGTCTTTGGATTGCTTGGAACCAATGGAGCTGGGAAGACAACCCTGATCCGTGTTCTTGTTGGTCTGCTAACCCCCACAGAGGGAAAGGCCTATGTTCTCGGGAAAGATGTTACTGAGGATATAGACTACATCCGTCAAAGAGTTGGGCTCCTTCCTCAAGAGGCAGGAATCTATGACCGATTGACTGCACGAGAGAATCTCATTTACTATGGAGGTCTCTACGGCATCCCAGAGGAAGAACTGAATTCACGGGCAGATAACCTTCTAGAGATTGTTGGATTGAAGGAAAAAGAAGACTACCAAGTGAAAGGATTCAGTGGTGGAATGAAGCGAAAAGTTCTGGTTGCTCGGGCTCTTGTCATTGAACCAGAAATTCTGTTTCTGGATGAACCAACCACAGCGATAGACACTCTCGGAGCACGAGTTGTGCGGAACATGTTGAAGGAAATCAGTTCTCAACAGAAACGTACAGTAATCCTTACAACACATGACCTCACTGAAGTCAAAGAACTCTGCGATAGAGTGGGAATACTAAATGAAGGGAAGCTCGTCGCAATTGGGAAACCAAGCGAGCTCGAAGAGAAATTCCGCGCGGCTAATCTTGAGGAGGTCTTCACGGGGCTTGTCACAGGCGAAGGTGTTTACGGAGATGCATCACTATGAAAATGCCTACTCTTGATGTTAAAACCCTGTGGATGATTCGTAAAGAAATTAGAGAGGTAACTCGCTCACGATGGTTGATACTAGGTTTCATCATCAGTCCAATGTTCGCATGGATGTTTCAAGGAGCATTTCTCTCGTTCATTGTGTACCAGACTAGTGAAGAGCCAGAGATGGTCTATATCACCCTTGAAGATGATGGATATTGGGGGAGACATCTGTATGAATCGATTGCTGGAAATCAGAGCAATCTTCTCATTAATCCTCTAGTGAACATAACACTTGAAGAAGCACAACAGAAGATTGCCGACAAAACGATATCTGTGTGGGTGTATATACCAGCAGGGTTTTCGCAGGAACTTAACACTACGACAGAAAGTACGATGCAGATTGTCGTAAATACAGCTAGTTTCCGCGCTACTGCAGCTGCATCACGAATCGATGCACATTCGAGAGAGATCATCAATGAGGTCGAGATAATCCGAGAAGTGACGATCTATTGGTACACGATTGCCCCAGAAGCTAACTATGGACATCAACTGGCAATTTTCTTGGTGATGCTGACTTCAGTTCTGGCTCCAGCTCCATATATCAGCAAATCATTCGCTGGAGAACGAGAAGCAAAGACTCTCGAAGCACTCCTTGTAGTACCTATGAGTAGAATCAAGATTCTAGGTGCTAAACTAGTGTCAGGCATTGCTCTAACTGCAATCTACTCAGTCTTCACAGCAGTAGGAATATTGACATATAACCTATCGATCATCATGAGAGTTGCAGGGCTCGCACCAGAACTACAGCAGGCCAACATTGACCTCTACACGGTCAATGCAAACACGATTCCACTTATCATGTTCTGTCAGTTCCTTGTACTCTTGTGTGCAATAGGAATTGGAGTCGTAATTTCGTGCCTAGCCAAGGATAGAGCGACCGCAGAATCAGTCAACAGCATGATAATGCTAATTCCAACCTTTGTGATTGGAATACTTGGATTCACAGGAAGCATTCTTCAATACGGTGGAATTTTAGGATGGATAATTCTTGCAATCCCATTCAGTCATGCAATTCTTTTCCTGAATGCTGTACTTGCTGGAACAGGGACTCTGATTGGGCTCTCTATCAATGTCGGTTACATGATGGGCTTCACCATTGTGTTCCTATTCATCGGTGCAAAACTCTTCGAGAGAGAGGCAATCATATCCTAGACTGTTAGAGAATAGGCCACTTGGGACTGATATCAGTCCCAGCCCTATCTAACAGGTCGACTATGTGAGTGCGAGCCTTATGTTTGACCTTCTCTTCATCAAGAGTCAGGAGCTGCTTATTGCTCATCAGAACTTTACCATTGACAATGGTCGTATCTACACTCAGACCATTACCACTGTACACGAGATTTGAAACAGGATTCACAGAGGGAGTGAGCCCAAGGTCATGCATATCGATAAGGATGATGTCAGCTAATTTTCCAACCTCAAGAGACCCTACCTTATCATCGATACCCATTGCAACTGCACCACCAAGAGTGGCCATCTCAATCACATTCTCTGCGCTGACAACAAGTGGGTCTCTCACAACGGCCTTATGAATGAGGGCTGCAAGACGCATCTCGCGAATCATATCATAGGTATTATTGCTTGGACCTCCATCACAACCCAAAGAGACTGGTACGCCTAGCTTGAGCATCTGAGGAATCTTTGCAAATCCAGAGGCAAGTTTTGTGTTACTTGCGGGACAGTGTGCAATATTCGATTTTGTTTCAGCTAGCACTTTCAATTCTGCATCTTCAAACTGAACGCCATGGGCAAATATCATCTCAGGACCAAGTAGGTCGTGGTCACGAGCGAATCCGGTCAGGTTCGTACCAAAATTCTCCTTTACGTAGCGAACATCATCGATGACTTCTCCGAGATGCATGGTCATGTGTGTGTTCTTCTCACGGGTCTTTCGAGCCACATCCTTGAACAGTTCTGGGGTGACACCTCCAAGAGACCGTAGTCCATACCAGACCTGAATTCTTCCGTCTGCTTTGCCATGCCACTTGTTGTACATCTGTTCGGTCTCGGTCAAGCACTCATCTGCATTCTCAACCATCCCAGGATACATGATGTCCGCACTATCAGCATACCCAGTCGAGTCCATGACTATCTTAGAGAGGGCACCGCGCATACCGACTTTTTCTACCGCCTTAGCAATGCCATCAAATCCATAACGCGAGTGGATCATACATTCAACAAAAGAGGTGGTTCCGGTTCGTATCATCTCAGCCATACAGAGTTCTGCGGAGACTCGCCCATCATCATGAGTGAAGTTTCCTTGTAGAACCCAGACATACTTCTTCAGCCAGTCCACAAGGGCTACATCGTCTGCACATCCTCGAATCAGAGCTTGAGCCAAATGGATGTGTGTGTCAATGAGACCTGGCATCACTATCTTGTTCTTGGCATCAATGATTCGCTCAGCCTTATGGGCTTTTAGATCCTCAGCCTTACCAACTTCAACAATCTTCTCATTCTCAATGTAGATTGCCCCATCACGAAAAATCTGACGTTGAGGATTAAGCGTGAGAATGTACCCGTTCTTGATCAGTATCGAACCAGATGACAAACAATTACACCTCTGATGCGGA
>SDNZ01000123.1 GCA_004524565.1 Candidatus Thorarchaeota archaeon | reverse complement strand
TAAGAATGAAGTAGCAAAAAGACAAACTGATGATGAAATCAAGAAATGGCACGGAAGAAGAGGAGCGCATCCGATTTTCTACACTAGTACTGGAAATCTAAGCCGAATCATAGAATCCAACTGGGAATACTTTGAGAATTCAGGTATTCAAAGTGCTCAATGGGTCAATACTTACATCACTGAGATAATAGAAAGGTCTCGGAACATAGTGATGCATTGCAATCCGTTATCAAAGAGAGATATTAGGAGACTTGAATCAGTATTCGAAGATTGGATGAGTATAGTAAGTTCTGAAGACCTCGATTCTTCAACAAAAGATAGTCAGGGAAGGTCAAAACCAGAGCCAAAAAATACTCGTGACTCAATCTTTGATTATATTGAAAAAAAGAAAACAAGCGAAACTAACACATTTTTACTTAAACTTGCTGACAACGAATTGATCTCTACAGAACGAGGAAGATTGAAAATTAACAAAAATATCAATCACTTACAAGCTCGAGTTCTCGTTTCTCTTCTGATTAGTTTACCTGATACACGGACATTCAAAGAAATCTATGATGATGTTTTGTACCCATCATATTCAGTTGAGGGGGGCGACACAAATGCAAGTTTTAGGAATGCTCTTAGACAGCTGATAAGGAGAAAATTGGTCGAACTTAATAATAGCAAATACAGAATCAGATCCAATAAAATAGGCGAAGCAATGGACTATATAGACTTTAGAATTGAAAGTGATGGAGTTACAAAGTAGTAGTAATGTTTTTTCAAGTATATAGATTAGATAATAACGAAACTGGGTGGAAACAACACAAAATACTCAATTACAAGTGACAGCAACACACCACTCATCACCAACCCCTTTCCCTTGCTCTGATTGGTTTCAGTGAACCAGAGAATAGCTCCAATGAGCACGATGACCACACCAGATATCTGACCAATGAAGATTAGAAAGTCCCATATCTCAATGAAGTAACTGACAATCAAGTTTGCGAAGTTCTGAAGGGGACTCTGCATGAGTAGTACGGTCATTGATGTTCCTCCATTGTGGGGTGTAGCTGACATCAGGAGCCCACATGCAGAAGAAATTCGGGTCAAGAATGAATCCTGCAGACTTCCCGATGTCATCTCATTGTCAGCTATTCACCTTTTGAACTCGTAGAATTCATATTTTGAGATTTGAAATAAAATCAAACTGAAATCTGGATTCTTTCTGAATTCATGATATTTTAAATGCAAAATTAGGAGAGTTAGATTTCGTCTTCCAATTCATCGTCATCTTCAATTTCTTCCTCAGAAATAAGATCTTGATTTTTATCAAAGACCTCAAGTTCTGCCGCAATGAATGCAAATCTGCGAAGGCATGTTCTGCAAACCAATATAGGCCGAGTCATGTGGTTTTTCTTCCTCAACCTGACTAGGCCTATCCTCTTGTTGTCACCATACGACCAATGTGGATATGCTCTTCCACATAAATAACATGTTCCGCCATCAAGCCATATCCATTCATAGTTACTCTTATGTTTAATACTCATTTTCCCCTGCCTCTTTTGTATACTCTTCTGATTGTTTCTCTTGTGATTACCACTCGCAATTTACAGATAAGTACCAGCATTCAGCCCAAAGATTTTCCAATGAATTAATCTAAAATCAATTCGGTGAAATACGAGGCGCGCATTAAGACCTGCAATTACGATATTGTTGGGAAATGATCTTGCACAATTATGAACCACAAATATTGTATTTCCTGCAAAATGAGGCTTTCAGCTATTGCAGAAGTCCACCATGCAGGCTTTTTGACCTAAATACTCAGTTCATAATCTAGATTTAGTTACATAGAAGCATCTTCTTTCTCTCTGTAACATTCCAAGTGTCTATGTTGAACTTCTATCATTTAGCAAAGACCTATCCTATTTCTTAGCTCGTTATTTGACAATGATATTCACTCAGGAATGAATCAGAATCAAGAAATGAAAAAGGTGTCAAACATGCTTGGGGCAATCTTGAAACCTATACTAAAATTCGCTATGAAGGCAGGCATCGCAATTGTTGGTGCGATTATGTTTGCAGCAGTTGTTACAATCCCTCTTCACTATATCCCTACATCTTCACCGCATGTCTTTCGTTTAACGGGAGCCCTTGTTCCGTTCGTACTTTTTGTGATAGGTATTGGAACAGTAGTCTTTGTAAAGGAATGGAAAGTCCTGAAATATTCAGCATTGATAGGAAGTATAACTCCGACTGCAGTTTTTCTTTTATGCTATCTCATTGCAGTTCCTCAGATACTATCTACCTTAAGCCCATTGCAAATCGTCGTCGTCATTATATTAGTCAGTAGCAGTATTCTTGTCTTGACAGACCTTTTCACAGGAAAGATTAGTGGAACTTCATGGTTGAAGAGATTCACAATCCAGCAACCATCCTCATCCATCACGACGGGACCATCAGGTGCGGTTTCAGCATCAACTTCATCCATTGAGTCTGTTGGTGCATTTGAGATAGTTGAGATACCTGAGGAATATATCTTCGACACTCAGAATCCAAACCCTAGATTCTGGGAACCATTCAGAAACATGCTTCGTGCCATGATGGCATCAGACGTCCCATTTGGATTTCGATTCGAGCGCATCTGGGGTCAGACCAGATTGTACTACCTCACTCTAGGGAAGAATGTTCAAAATCTTCAGGAAAACATGGACCTTCTTCAGCGACTATTGAACAGCATGCTCCCCAAATTCCGTTTTGAAAGACTGGACCGTTTCTCCTCTCTTCAGAATGAACAAGGTGTGGTTGGAAATCTAACTGGAAATATCCTCTCGATAGAGAATCCTAGACAGAGACCTGACCCTATGACTGTAATTGCAGAGTCATTGCTTCAATTGGAGAATGGTGTGTTCCAGATCTACGCCTCTCCTGTATCTCCCGGAGTCATGAGGTCATTTACACGGATGATGACCAATCGTGATTACAGGTCGACGATGCAGAAGGCTCAACATACAGTGTCAGCAAGAAGAGGTGGTCTGTTCTCAGGTGGTGGTGAGACCTCATCAACTGTGGTTGATATTGAGACTACTACGGAGGCTGACAAACTATTCCGTAAGTATCAGAGGTATAGCATTGAGCACGCATGTAATGCTGAGATCAGCGTTGCATGTTGGGGTGGTAAGATTGAACAGGCTGAGAGAGATGCCCGACTCCTTCTCGAAGTGGCAAAGAGTACCATCGTACCAGATGATCCGACCAATGACCTCAAAGTACGAGTACATCAGAAGTCAGATCTCTTCAGGTGCATCATGAGTGGACGCCCAATTGGTCGCACAACGCTACTTACTCCTGAAGAATTTGCAATGCTCTTTACTATGGCAAAGTGTGACGTTAGTATTGTGCTAAGCAAGCGACAGGCTTTCTCAACTGCTACTAAACCTGTTCCAGAGTCTACTGAAACAAGTGTTGTACCAGTGGCTGATGAGCAACTAGAGCGAAAGTTGGTGTATTCTGAATGGAAGTTCCCAAATCACAACGCAATATTTCTTGGTAATCCAATGAGTATCAGTGGTTGTGGTTTAGCAGGTCAGTTTGTCTGGTTCTATCCCCAGAAGCTAGAATCACATCTGGCTATCTATGGGAACACCCGCTCAGGAAAGACAACCACAGCACTCTCAGTGACTGCACAGGCAATGAAGTGTGGGCTTCATGTTCTTGCCCTTATTCCTATGCGTTCCTCAGATTGGATGTCACTGATGCATCTATTCCCTGATTCATTCTGGATATTCAAGGTAGGAGGTAACTCTGATCTCTCATTGCGACTAAATATGTTCCAACCCCCGCCTGGTGTCCAAGTTGCTGAATGGATAGTTGCGCTGGGAGACCTCCTATCCAGTTGGATGCCAAATGACCGAGTCATGAGAATGCATCTTGATGATGTACTCCACACCACGTATCGAAACTGTGGTTGGGATACTGATAATGACAAGGCTGGACGTCCGATTCTTCTGAGTGACCTCTGGGATGCAATAGAGGAGGTCTGCTTGAACATTCCCTATGGTAATGAAATGCGACAGAACTTCTATGGTGCCATATACAGTCGTTTTGCAAAGCTGATACGGAACAAGATTCTGGTTGAAGTATATAATACCGAAGAAGGAATCACTTGGGAGCAAATTGCCAATAATGACATAATGATTTGCACAGAAGGTCTCTCCTCCGAGGAAGACAGGTCTTTCTTGATGGGTCTTGTATCCACTGGTCTCCACATGTACAAACGCGCAAATCAAACAAAGGAGATCACCAACCTACTTGTCATTGAAGAGGCAAGCTACCTCCTGAAGAATCCTGACGGTGCAGATCACTATGGACACAATATGAGTCACTTCACTGTGAATCGTATTGTTGAGATCCTGACAACAGGTGGAGGGAATGGACTGGCTGTTATGATTCTAGAGCAGTTCCCTAGAAGGCTCCTATCTGCTGTGGTCAAGCTCATTGTGAACACCATAGTACATGCAATGGGTGAGGATGCTGAACGGGGTCTGATCGGTGGACATATCGGAGTAGACGACAAGAGGATTGAGCATATCCATCAACTAGGTAAAGGTGAGACCCTTGTCTTCCTTGAGGGTGAGGGTGCTGCGAGGTCAGTGAAGATTCTCCCGCTGAACAAGTTCCTTGACTTTCCACTCCCTGATAGAAAAATCAAGGATGAGGAGATCATCAAGCACATGGAGCCTGTTCATGAGAAGTTTCCAGCATTGAAGAAAAGCACTGCTATTCCCAAGGAACTCAAGGATAGGATAGAGCGTGCTAAGCCATCAAGCCAGACTTCGTCTACTCCTGTTCGATCCACTCCCATAGAGACCTCAAGCATCAAGGTCAAAGAGAGTAAGAACATACATGAGTTCCTGGACAATCACATGCGCGACCTTGCCCAGAATCCGAAGTTCGTGAACAATCTGGTGAAGAGAATCGAGCCATTGAAGGAGGGCAACCTTGAGCCACTCGTCACCATGGTCATCAACGTCACTGAGGAGTTCCTGTACGAAGGTGTCAAGCAGTTCTGGGTTGCTGAGCGACTTGTGAAGCACACTCATGACCTGTACCCGAATATGCTGAGTGAGGACCTGATGGTCTCCACGCTTGAACGGCTTCAGGAGCAGCTCGGATAGGAGGTCTATCTCTGGGGGGCAATATCGAGCGACGCAGGGACTATCGCGAGAGTGAGGGTGAGATACAGGTTCGTGAGCCTAAGATAGTTGAGGAAGAGATCGAGGTCTCCGAAGCTCTGGAAACGGATATCGAGCAGCGAAAGCAGCGGGCACTGGAAAAGATCGACGAGTCCGATTCGGATATGGAGTTCAATCTGGAGGAGGTCACGAAACGAAAGGAACGTGCGCTTGAGAAGATTGATACTGACGAACCGGAGACTACTAGTAACTCGGACAATGGTGAAACAAGAAAAGAGCAAGCTCGTGAGAAGTTGGAAACTTGCGATGTGTGTGTCGAGGATACTGATCCGCCACCTCCCGAGAGCGAAGGAACTCAAATGACACTAGAAGCATACGTGTCTGTGAAAGAACGTGTTGAGGATACAAGTGAAACCTCAGAAGAGATAGAGCGAACAGATTTTGTAGATTCAGTAGTCATTGAGAAAGAGAATGACCAACCAGCAGAGAAAATCCCTGAGGTCACGGAGCAAGAAAGCGAGTCCAGAGTGATTGTGTCAGAAATAGAAACCACTGAGAAAGAAACTGACACGCCCTCCGAGAAAACCTCTGATGTACCAGAACATGCGAAAGATGTCAGAGAAACTGTTTCAGAAGATGTCCTCGAAGAGCTAGGCACTCGCGAGGTCAAGATGTACAGTCCTGAAGTTCGGGGGAGGGAGGTCTCATCTGCAGAGGAACTGGAAGAGGTGATTACCGATGTCATGCCTGGGATGAAGGAGCATCGCAACTATGAGAAGATGCTGGGGCAGTGTGAGAATCATTTCAAGGCAGAGGAACGGTTCGGGCACAGAAGGATGGTTTCTAATGGTGAACTCGCTGAATTTGCTGAGGAGGTCAACGAACCAGAAAAGACAGTTCGTACTTGGGTCATCGAAGGTGCGAGGCCGCTAATGTATCAAAATCTTGAGAGTGCCATGACGAAGGAAGAGGCTGAGGTGAAGATAGGGAAGATTCGAGAGAATTTGCAGGGCGTTGATACGTATGAGAAACTTGAGGACAGACTTAGTCATCCATATCATGAGACCCACACCAAGGCTCAGGTGAGTTACCCGAAGGATCTTGAGTCTGCTAGAAAGTACTATGAGTTTCTGGATGAGATGACAAAGGGTGGAACTATTGCTGACGTTTCAAGGAGAGTTGGTTTTAGTCAATCAAATGGGTCACGGTATCTTGAAGGTAGAATCCCTCGCCTTACTCGTAAGGCAATTGAAACAATCCCTGATGTTGAAACAATTAAAGAGAACGAGAACTTTCACATTGATACCCCTGAGAAATATGAACGTGCTTTGCAACATCATCCCTTTGTAAAGGACCTACCAGATTTCAAGCAATTAGACCATGAGGCTAGAGTGTATACGACACTAACGGACTTGAAGACGAGAGGAGAACTTCCTGATAAGACGGTGAAGGACCTTGCTAAAGAGAATAAGGTTGGAGAGCAGCAACTTGCATCGTGGCTGAGTGA
The DNA here is from genome assembly GCA_004524565.1 of Candidatus Thorarchaeota archaeon. Taxonomy (GTDB): domain Archaea; phylum Asgardarchaeota; class Thorarchaeia; order Thorarchaeales; family Thorarchaeaceae; genus SMTZ1-45. The sequence continues at coordinate 2,312 of SDNZ01000123.1, read as the reverse complement.
ACGGAAGACGCAGGAACTCATAACACGACTTGAGATTTATGAAAAGGCTAGGGAGTTTCATGAAGGGAAGCTCGCAAAGGAAGCATTTGAGCATCGGATCGATCCTTCGATCGTGTATGAACATTTCCAACATTTGAAGGATGTGAAGGCATCAACCCCAAATCAACTTGCTCGAGCTATTGAGAGCATGTACCAGAGTTCTGAACTGAAGACCCGCGTACAATGGAGTGAGTTTCAGCCATATCATAGTGGTGGCCCAAAGTGGCTCAAGGATGTAGCGCAGTCGATTCATGAGCAACGTGTAGAAGTTGAGACTGCCCTGAATCAACGTATGGGGCTTGAAGGAAATCCAGATGAGAGGGTACGTATTGGAGTTGTTGAGAACAAGTTGTATATCCGCAGAGAGGACACTTCGGAGTGGAACTGGTTGAATATCTATAAAAATGAGCAGTTTCAATTTGAGAGTCTTGAGGACAAGAATTCTCTCACAGATGAAGTTAGAGGTAGGTTAGGAATTTCTGGTCCGAAAAGACTGAGTGATCTTGTGGACCAAGTGACCGATTACAAGATGGTTAACACAAGTGGGTTACCTAATTACGACCTAGTGCCAACGACCCCCTATCTCAGAGGAGAGACACTACACCTCTCGTTAGATGCAACTGGTAAGAATATTCAAGATATACAGAGTAGAATTGAGAGGATTGGTCAGGCAAGAGAAGGTGTCGGTGGGATAAAGAATCCAAAGTTTACTCCTGATGAGAATAAGATAAAGTCCATGTTCACATCTGTTCTGGGTGCTGGACTATCGGATGGTCATATTGAATTATCAAATGATGGATTTGTGTACACAGAATCAAATCGTGAACGTGTAGATATTGTCAACACACAGATTGACAAGTTTGGTGATGTCTATCGGAGTGAGGACTTACGATTAAATGGAGTCCTCCGAACTCGGTACGCTTCCGCATATGGTAGGGCATTAGAACGACGAGGTTTGACTAAAGGTGATAAGTCCATACAAAATGAGGGTTTTCCTGAATGGCTAAAGGAAGCCACACCTGAGGAGTTGCGTGATTATTATGGACCAATGTGGGCACAAGATGGGAATTTCTATATTGATAGAAAAGGTAGTGCTCGATTCCAAGTGGACCGTGCTGTAGTGCTCAGAGATCCTTCGAAGGAGGTGACCTATGAACACCAAGAGCTAGCAACAAAGGAACATGCTGAATTGGTTCATGAGTTTGGAAAGCCCAAAAAAGGTGCCAACTTTAAAGGTCTGCATGAATTATCATTTGGAGGACTTAGAGATTTGAAAGAGCATGATGATGAAAGAATTGCTCGGATTGCTCAGAGTCTTGAGGAAATAGTGGAACATACAAGGTCCAAATTACTAAGAGATGAGCGTGAAGGATTGGCCTCTATGGGCGTGATGACAACTCCTTACATCGCACGGTTGACATACTCTGAGAACTCGGGTCGATTATCAGTGCTATATCATGTATCAACAGCAACTCAAGATGATGCTATGCGTGTTGGCTTTCTCTGCCCTCCTGAAGATATAAGAAAATTAGCTGATGTTCGAAAGTGGATGAAATCACAAGATAAGCGGCGAGAGAGAATTAGGAATCAACTGGAATCTGAGGGATTACTAAATGGAGCTGAACTGAATGACGATTGATGAACGATTGTGGAATATATTAATAGATGTACTTCGAAGCGATACTAGTGTGGCAGGGATTCCCGTTTCGGTTGTTGAGCAACGGGTTCGAAAGCAAGCTACAGCAGAAGGACTTGCAGTAGACAACTCACAGATTGATTTGATGATTCAGAGAGGACTTGATGAATGGCTCATTGACAAGACTCCTGATGAGCTATTGGAGGAAAGAATGAGAGAGCTGGATATACCATTTGAAAGTGGTTTTCTTTGGCATCTAAAGATTCTGACCCCTGAGAAGACCGAGTTCTATAAGTCATTGAAACCTGAAGCAAAGGCATTGATACGATTATTGCGAGAATATAATGACTCTCGGCAAATGGGAATCTTGCCAAGAGAGACTGCAGCTCATAAGCTGGAGGAGCAAGGATTTTCTGGTGATTTGATGCACATTCGTGTCAAGGATACTATTGAAGAGTTCATGACCAGTTGGGGGGATGATCTTAGTGTCTGGTGCTATGGATTAGTGCCAGAATACAAGAAGACCGAGGAGTACAAAAAGTGGCACGAAGAGATGGAGGAAGAATCATTCGAAAGAGAAGCACGTAGGTACAGATTCACCGAAGAGTGTGAAACCAATGACCCTATCTATGGACGG
>SDNZ01000122.1 GCA_004524565.1 Candidatus Thorarchaeota archaeon | reverse complement strand
GGCATTCTTTGATGGTGAATCTGAAAACTACGCAGAAAATATGGCGAGACTTCGCCAATACGGTGGAGCATAGTATTTCAAACTCAATCAAACCAGATTTGTTCGTGAGCATCTGTTACTGAGTAATAGATTTCATCCATGCAGTTCCTATCCCATCTTTTAATTGCAAAAAAGATTAGAGTGCCAAGTAAAATAGGTAGACCAAATGTGATAAGATAGGTTTCCCAAGGAATGTAGTAGAATGAAGTAGGATTCATCATTGTCACAAAGATTGCAATCCCAAATAGAACCAAGGTGAGGGAAACCGAAATACTTGCTCTTCTACCACTTCGCTTTCGTTCTTCCCAAATTTTCACTGACCAGATAGTGGATTTTGTTAGTTCTTCATCCATTTTCTGAGCAGACAAAACTTCATCTTTAGCTACTTGAGGATGAATTCCGTAAATTTTTTCGGTTCGCTCAAATGCAGATTCATGAGTCCAAAATGCACTACGAAGAATGAGAACGAAAAAGATTGGTGCAAGATAAATCATCCATAGACTGCTAGCAAATACAAGAAGTAACATGTACCCGGAGTAGGGAAATAGTGTTGACAGACTAGCAATAGCATAAACAATGAAAGTAGCTAGACTGGTGAATACGAAAGCCCCTGCAAAGATATCAATCACATTCTTATTCTTTGGCATGCGAAGGAGATGAAATGCTACTACTGCTTCGCCACTCACAGGCATTGCCATCATTAATTCCATCATTTTCTTTGAAATAATAACTGCTTCAAAACCTGAATTGTAAGTCGAGGTAATGTATGGTTCTTCATCAAATCGCATCCATACTGAAACTCTTCCTCCAGTAGCAGTCTTATCAATAGCAGAATTAACAAGCTGTAAGAATGATTTATCGGGGATAGGAAGCTCGAACCTGTTTTTGAGGATTGAAAGGTACATCATATACACAACCAATCCAATGGCAGTGGATAGAGATAGCAGAACAATAAAATCAACGATCATTCCGAATATTGCTAGATAGGCAATTGACCACGGTAAAGCAAGACTAAACATAACAATATAGCGAAACATAGGTGAGGTAGAAAGTACTCTAGTACTAAACCACCTTGCATATCGCTCAGACCATTTACTAGGTCTTACAACTCGTTTGTCTTGTTGAAAGCTCAATCATTTCTCCACTCCACGAATCGATTATATGGATAATATTCAAGAAACGATATAACATGTTTGATTAAAGAACAGGCATACCCCTGTATTTTTTTTTTTTTCACACTAGATTTTCTTATTCATTATTATCATCATCTGTAATTACTTCAATAACACTTTCCACATCAGTTCTTATCTCAATATCAGTTCGTTTGATAGCTATACCTTCCAGCAAAGCCATCCTAGCGAGTATGGGTGAAACCTGATATTCCTTTTCGACCTCCAATGTTGAATCGATCTTATTTCTACTAGCAGAATCGCAGAGAAACATAACAAGAAACATGACTATGATAGGAACTGTTCGTATGATATTTGCTATCGTGTATTCGAAGAGCCCAGGAAAATCAATCGCGGATGGCGTGGGTAATAAGAAACCCGCTATTACTGAGCTAAATGCCACTGCAGCTGCAACCATCCACCACGGTCGAGAACTTTTCAAAAAAACCAGTTCATGTGCGATGATTGCTTCCCCCAATTCTTTCTCTCCGAGAAGCAATTTTTGAGCTCTACTAGAAATAACAACTGATGCATTGAATGGAGTTCGAAAACAAGTAAGCATAATTCCTCTTTCTTTATTTACTTTCAAATTTACTTCGAAATCAATACCCATCTTAGATTTCGCATTTTCAAACAGCTCAAGGATATCACTTGAAGCAGTATGTAAATCATGAAAACTCTGAGAAACAGGAATCAAAACGATATAAGTTAGGACACAAAGAGCTGTCGAAGAAAACATCCAAATTAGAATATTGTCAATTCTATTTGCTTCAACAATTGGAAGCATTGTGTCCAACAATATTGCTTGGTCGAAAAGATAGAGAGTATAAGAGTATGTCAAGAGAACTGTAACAATTATACTCCCAAGAAGTGGCAAATAGTTCGATACATACATTCTTGGATATCGACCGGAGTAATCTACCCTATTTTTGTCAAAACCCACGATTTCCACCCAATCATTATTACTCAAATTGGAATGTAAACCTATTGACTTCTCTAGTTATTATGGGTTCTTTATCTTTCTAATCGCTCCACCGGGTGCAACTCCCTTTGGGCATGCTTTCACACAATTCATGATGAGATCACAAAGTGGGGCACCATTCAATGAATTAGCAACATCAAGATATCTCTCAGGACTCTTCACTCGACTATCTTCTGCAAACCGCCAAGCCTTAGCAAGGGCGGCAGGACCTATGTACTCCACTTGTTCATAATTAACTGGACAGGAACCATAACAGATTGCACAGAGAATACAGTTGACATACCGCTCGATTTTCTTTCTGTCGTCTGGACTCTGAAGATGTGCTTCTGTTCCTTCCTCTGAATCTATCCACAATTTCATTGTTTCAAGAGCACGATAGAATCGCGTCATATCAACAACAAGGTCTTTCTCAACTGGCATATTGGGAAGAGGTTCAATTAGAATCTCTTCCTCAGGATTCCACCCAGGAGGAGTATCAGTCAGAGTAGGAAACACCTTGAGTTTCATTTCAAATCCATGAACATCACTCACTTGGGTTCTACATGCCAATCGAGGTTCTTTGTTAATCAGCATCGAACAGCTACCACATACTGCACCACGGCATGAATATCTAAAGGAGAGCGATGGATCCATCTTATCCTGAATCTGGAAGAGTGCATCTAAGATTGTCATACCCTTTCTTAGTTCAATCTTATAGAGATCATAATGAGTAATCCTACCACCATCTCGACTCCGAGCAATTCTCAGTTTCATCAGTAAGTCCTCTCCTTTACTTCGAACATGCCAAGATTAACATCGATCAATTCGGTTTTCACATAATCATCTACTTTCGTGAATAAAGAATGTTTCAGAAAGTTCTCATCATCCCGTACAGGATAATCAAGACGCCAATGAGCTCCTCTACTCTCCCGTCTCATGAGAGCACCCATTGTAATAACTTCTGCAAGATCAAGCATATTCTCAAGCTCAAGAATACGAATCAATGAGAAGTTGTATCTTTTGTCACTATGCCCACCATAGACGTTTTTCAATCGTACCTTGAGTTCACGAATCATAGTAAGTGCTGCTTTGAGGTCCTCCTCCTTGCGGTAGACTCCAACAAGACTATCCATCGTAGAACCCATTACTTCGCGGATTTCAGAGGGTGATTCACCACTCTCTTTGAGCATTATCTCCTGGAGTTTCTCTCGAATTTTGAATGCCTCGTCATCTACGCAATTTGGACTGGGTTCAGAAGCACAGGGTATAAACTCTCTAATCTTTTCACCAACTACTTTTCCAAATACGAGAGTTTCCAGAAGTGAGTTCCCACCGAGTCGGTTTGCTCCGTGCACACTCATGCATGCAGCCTCGCCAACTGAGAATAATCCAGAGATTGGTGTGACACCATACTTGTCGGTATGAACTCCACCCATGGAGTAGTGTTGACCAGGTTTGATGGGTATTGGTTCATCAATTGGATCGACACCAGCAAAATGAATGGATATCTCCCTGATACCAGGTAGGCGTTCTAGTATCTTTTCTCGACCGAGGTGTCGAAGGTCTAGATGTACATACTTGCCATCAATTCCACGACCTTCATTAATCTCTGTCTGGATAGCTCGAGCAACAATATCTCGGGGTGCTAATTCCATCTTTTCAGGAGCATAGCGGTCCATGAATCGATTTCCTTCCGAGTTGACAAGATAGCCACCTTCTCCTCTTGCACCTTCGCTCATGAGAATACTTGACCCATACAAGGTTGTTGGGTGAAACTGAATGAATTCCATATCTTTCAGAGGTGCACCTACACGAAGTGCAAGAGCGCATCCATCACCTGTATTGATTATTGCATTTGTGGAGTGACTGTAGACGCGACCAAAACCACCTGTTGCTATTACCACTGACTTACCTATGAAACTATGAATTTCACCAGTGGCAATTTGCAGTGCAGTTAGTCCGCAGATATGATCTTCATCACGGACAAGGGAAGTGACGAACCACTCATCATAGAAAGTGACTCCACTCTTGAGAGCCTGTTCGAAAGTTGTATGAAGGAGATTATGCCCTGTTCTATCAGCAGCATAACAGGTTCTTGGAAACGCTGCTCCTCCGAAGGGTCTCTGAGCAATCTTACCATCATCAGTACGTGAGAATGCAGTCCCCCAACGTTCGTTTTCGATGACAGCTCGAGGTGCTTCCTTTGCCAGTATCTCAGTAACGTCTTGGTCAGCTAGATAGTCAGAACCTTTGACTGTATCAAATGCATGCGATTCCCATGAATCACCTTCTCCAAGAGATGCATTGATACCACCCTGTGCTGCAACAGAGTGAGACCGTAGTGGATGAACTTTAGTTATGACTGCAACATCGAAGTCCTTTGCAAGTTCAATTGCAACCCTTAGTCCCGCGAGACCAGCCCCAATAATGAGCAAGTCGTGTTTGTGTTGGGTAATTGTAAGCACCTCAGAGTATTCATTACATCTCTTTTGTTAAATTCATTCCCTATACCATCTTGGAAGGATCAAGTAGTTCATCAAGATTCTCGATCTCAAGATTCTCCTCATGAATAACTTCACGGATGGTCTTTCCTTCCTTATGAGCCTTCTTTGCAATCTCAGTCGCCCTATCGTAACCTATCACTGGAGATAGTCGAGTAGCAAGCATCAAGCTCCGCTCGAGTTGATCCTTGATTTTTTCTTCATTGACCTTGATGCCCTTCAAGCAATTCTGGGTGAAGGATTCAATGCCAGCTCCGAGGAGTTTGATTGACTCAAGGAGGTTGACAATCATGACTGGTTTGCTCATGTTAAGATCTAAGATACTCCCATGAGCTTCTGCTGCTGCAATAGTTGCATCATTGCCTATTACTTGTAAGCAAACTTGAATGAGTGCTTCAGATTGGGTGGGATTCACTTTTCCAGGCATAATAGAAGAACCGGGTTCATTCTCAGGAAGAAGTAGCTCACCCAGTCCAGCACGCGGTCCACTTCCCATCCAACGGATATCGTTAGCCATCTTCATACAGGTCAATGCTAAACCTCTCAATGCAGCACTGGTTCTGACAATCGCACTGTGAGAGGAGATTCCTTCTGCTGGAACGGGATTAACAGTAAAAGTGCCTCCAGCGATTTTACTAAGTTCCTTAACAACACGATCAGCAAAGCCTTTCGGAGCATTGAGTCCAGTTCCAAGTGCAGTACCACCTATTGGCACCACCATCAATGTGTCCCATACTGAACTTAGGTCCTTGGAGTTCCAAGTTTCAATCTGTTCATTGTATACTTCGAATTCGGTTGCAATAGGAATTGGGACAGCATCCATGAGATGTGTTCGCCCTACTTTCACAATGCCTTGGAATTCTTCAATTTTCTCCTTCAGAGTGTTTCTCAAAAGTGCAAGAGGCCCCAAGAAATTGTCACGAAATGCAGCTGCTGCAGCAACGTGCATTGCAGTTGGAATTACGTCATTCGAGGATTGTGATGCATTTGCATGATCGTTAGGATGTACTGGATTTTTTATACCCCTAGGATGTCCGAGAATCTCGTTTGCTCTATTACTCAGTACCTCATTCATATTGACATTAGTCTGAGTACCAGAACCAGTCTGAAATACGTCGATTGGAAATTGATCTAGAAATTTGCCTTCCTCAATTATCTCATCTAGAGCGCGACCCAGAGCTTCACCGATATTCTTGTCTATCTTCTTAAAAGCCATATTAGCGATCAAACATGCCTTCTTCACTTGAGCAAGCGCAAGAATGAATTCCTTGGGAAATGTTTTCCCACTTATCTTGAAATTCATCAATGCTCTCTGAGTGTTGATTCCCCAGTAGACATCAGCTGGGACCTCTAATTCCCCGATCGAGTCCTTCTCTCTTCTGGTATTTCCCATCTGTTTCACTCTCTCTCTACGAGAATTTATCGAGTATCCTAAAGTAGCAGGTCGTCGATTATCTTCTGTACATCCTTTAGGTCTGTAGTATGATCCTTCAATGTACCTTTCTCAGGCAGTGCTATACCAGATGCAAGATCAGGACTTTCTACCTTGTAGAAGACACCAACTGGATAACGGTCTCCATTTTCCATGGCTTTTTCGAGAGCCTTGAATTTGTTAGTGACATCATGACCGGTCTCTTCCAAAGCATAGGTATGCTCATTGTAGTATTTCCATGTCAATTGACGATTCCATGTTACACAAGGCTGAAGGATATCAATTACTGCGAAGCCTTTGTGCCGGATTGCTTCCAACATGAGATTCACAAGGCCCTTCTGGTCTCCAGAGAAGCCTCGAGCGACAAAGGTAGCCCCAGCTGTGATTGCTTGTGCCATTGGATTTACTGGATCCATCGGTGCGCCTGGAGGTGGTGGGGAGGTATTGGATACATATCCACGAGGAGCAGCAGGTGAATATTGACCTTTTGTGAGACCATTTACTCCATTGTTGTGAATGAAGACTGCTATATCCACATTCCGTCGAGCTGCATGTACGAAGTGGCCAAGACCTTCGGCAAGACAATCACCGTCACCTGTGTGTACAATAACATCCAGGTTGGTATTAGCTAGATGAATACCCGTTGCTATTGGAATCGGTCTTCCATGAAGTGTATGTATACTGTTCACTCCACCAATGTAATGAGGAATCTTACTAGAACATCCAATTCCTGACGCTAAGACTATCTCATGTATTGGTTTACCCAATTCAATTACTGCTTTCTTTAGTGCTGCTAAGATTCCAAAATTTCCACAGCCAGTACACCAAGTGACTTTCTGTGGTTCTTCTAGCATTTCTGGTGTGATCATACAATACCACCCTCCTCTAGTTCACTAATTATCCATCCGGGAGTCATAGGTCTCCCATCATATTTGTTGATATGCTGCTTCACTGCTAGTCCAGTATGCATCCGCACCAGTGAAGCAAATTGTGATGTGATGTTCTGCTCTACTGCAATGACTTGTTTTGATTGAGCGAACACTTCTCGAAGTTTTGCTGTTCGGAGTGGGAATACATCACAGAAGTGCAACTGATTAATCGATTCACCTTTTGCTGCTAAAGATTTAACAGCTTCATACGCAGCACCCCAAGTTGAACCCCAAGTGAGAAGTGTTGTATCAGCTTGTGCGGTACCGTAAATTTGAGGGGGGTTAAGTTCAGTCATGATTGCAGGTATCTTATTCATAAATTTCTGAACCATGAGCTTTCTCATCTCTGCATCTTCTGTAATGTGTCCATCTTCTCGGTGCACATTGCCAGCTGAAACGATAGTTTTGCCTTTATCACCTGGAAATGCGCGAGGTGAAATCCCATCCTCGGTAAGTAGGTATCTCTTGTAGTCAGGATCAGCTCGAGATCTTGCTAGCTTACCTTTATCTCTCTTGACCCCGGATACATCTATTCTAGGAATGTTCATGACGGAATCTGCAAAATATTGGTCACCAAGAATCATGACAGGTATCTGGAATTTATCAGCGAGATTGAATGCACGTGTAGCTACATTGAAGGCTTCTACAGGATCCTTAGGAGCAAGTATAATTCTCGGGAATTCGCCTTGACTTGAGAATGCCATGAAGAGAAGGTCAGCTTGTTCAGTTCTTGTTGGTAAACCTGTACTCGGACCTGGTCTTTGAGCATTATAAATTACAACAGGAGTTTCAATCATGGCAGCAAAGCCAAGAGCTTCCACCATTAATGCAAACCCACCACCAGAAGTTGTGACCATAGAACGGGCACCAGCAAAAGATGCTCCTATTGCCATTGCAAGTGAAGCAATCTCATCCTCAGTTTGTATGGAACCGATTTTCAATTGCTGTGAATAGCCTACAATGTCCTGAAACACAGAGGTTGAAGGGCTCATTGGATAAGATGATATCCACTTCACATTTGCAGCAATAGCTCCAAGCGCAAGTGCTTTGTTTCCAGTGAGTATCAGTTTATCAGTGCAGGAACCTTTCTCAAGGGTTTCAAGATTATATTTGCAGGTACCTGTAAAATTACTCTTAGTTAAATCATACAAAGCTTTAGCGACGTCTACATTTCCTGCTACTATCTTTTCCCCTTTCCGTCCGAATATATCAGTAAGAACCTGCCTGACAAGTTCAAATGGAAAATTAATTACAGCAATAACAGCACCAAGTGCTGCAGCATTCATCATCTTGACGTTTCCACCAACCTCTCGTGCAATCTTCTCAAGAGGCGCTGAAAAATGACATGCCTCTAAATCCTCAAATTCGATGCTTTCATCAAAGATGATGACTCCGCCCTCAGATAGATTGTCACGTTGTCCAACCACTGCGTCAACAGAGAGTGCGATAATCACATCTATTTGATCGACTGAAGCATAGATTGGTATGTCACTAACTCGAATCTGAGTGAAGTTGTAGCCTCCTCTAATTCGAGACTCAAAATCTTTTGTGGTGAAGGTGTAGAAGCCAGCCTGCACAAAGACTTGAGTGAGTAGATCACCAATCGTGTCAATGCCTTGACCAGCTGCACCTCCGATGTTGAAGGTAATATCCATCGTCACTATTCTCTCCCGGAATATCTTTTTGTTAGTTGTGGCTATTCTTATGTGCTTCGTTGGGGATATAGAATAATATATCAGAAAATTGAATGAATCAAAGACTGTCCAGCTTGAGTTATCATTACAAGCTACGATGCTTTTGGAAATTTCAATATCAAGTTACATACAGTTTCATTACTCCACTCAACACTTGCATTGTACCGTTCAAGTAAAAGACGGGACATATAGAGATCGAGATCCATATTTACCAAATCGGGAAGAGTCCTACCTTTTAGGAAACTGGCAGTTTCAGCCTTCAATGCTTTTTCCTTAGAAGATAATATGATACTAACATAATTCTCGGTTTCCATCTTGCTAATGGAAATCTCTGAAGGTTCTTG
>SDNZ01000121.1 GCA_004524565.1 Candidatus Thorarchaeota archaeon | reverse complement strand
GAACAATAGGGTTGCTAAGAGTCTCTATGAAAAATTAGGATTTTCTCATGCATACACATACTGGTATCGACAGCTAGATGATTTGAAAAAAGAGAAAATTGCTGCAAGTGAACACCTGCAGCACGATGATTGTTAAGATTGATTTCAGAGGTCCTTTACCATTTCAGTAAAGTCTGTTTTTATTTTGAGGGCTTCTTCGGATCCGCCAAAGTCACCAGGTGATATACTTAGTTGCGTACCTCTCATGATTGCCTCGAGAACCATGACTCCTGGAACTTCAATCTTCAGACCTGTATCTCCACCTCGCTCAAATTTCTCAGTGTAGAATATATCTGAGTTATTTGATATTGCGAGCATTAAGTAGGCTACTTTCTTATCTGCCAATGTAATAAGCTTCTTTGGTGTTGGTGGAGGTGTTGGGGGTTTTGGAGGAGGTGCCGCATGACGAGCTGGTTCCTCATACACAGTTTCTGCCTTCAGTGTTGTTTCAGGTTCTGGTAACAATTTCTTCTTAGGTGCTCCTGCAATGGGTTCTGAGCTAGCTCCAACTCCTGCGTCTCCTTTGAATGCTAGCACTTTATCATCAAAGCTCCATTTGGTGTCAAGAATGCCTTTGAATGATACAATCGCGGAGGCAATATCTGGGTCTGTATCATCTTTTTCCATCATTTCAACGATTTTTGAGGCTGCAAGTCCGATAGTAGTCACACCAATCTTGAAACCTGATTTCTGAATCCCTCTGGCCATTCGTAGAGCATGCATTCTGGTTGGCATATTGACATGACGCCCAATCCATACCCAGCATGTGTCATTGTATTCGTCCAGCACAATGAGTGCATTATCACTAGTGACTTGTCCAACATCTAGCCTAATTGGACTGATTTCGCCTGAATCATCTTTTAACATAAGCATGAATGCTTTCCTTGACATCTGCTTCATAATTGAATGGGGCCTCCTTCATATACGATAGTCCCATAGGACTTCTTCCATTGGTTGTTTAAAAGAAATTCTTGGATGGATGATACCTTCGAATCATGATATGGTGGACTTTCTAATCAACCAAATGAAGAATTAAGAATCGTAGATTCTGTTTTTATGACATGAAACTTGTTGAGGTCATATCGATCTCATTGTCTATGACAAGAATTGATTGGGTGTCTTCAATACCATCGATCTTACGTACTTTATCTGTGATAATCTCAACTAAGGTCTCCATATCACGACCTCGTACTTCTGCAACAATATCATAGGGTCCGAAGACCTTGTGCGCTTCATCAGTAACAGAGAGCCCCAGTATCTCTCTAAGTACATTTTCTTCCTTTCCAACCTGCGCCTTAATCAAAACATATGCCTTTACCATTCTCTGCACCAACAGCTTGATTCTGACTGCGCTTCGAAGAGATTGATAACTCTTACTCTCGATTGACTTTTCAATGAAAGTTGCGATTTTTACAATAAATATTGTAATAATATATAGGAAATTAGTATAAATAGGAACTTGATTGTGAATATCTCATGTTATTTCCTATGTTTTCGTAGGAAGTTACTAGCGCAAGACGTTGCAGTGAAATATTCTCTGCACGAGGTGACTACCGTGGGCAAAAAGAAGCTGAATACTGTACCATGTCCAATATGTGACGGTTCAATAGATGGAATCGCCGTTGAGGAAGAATCGATTACCGAAGCGAAACGAATTCCTGTTTTGGTTCCTGCTAAATGTAGCAACGGACACCAAGTCATCCTTTTTGTTGACAAAAAGTTCACAGTCAGAGATGTTGAAGCCGCAGGCAAAGTCGTGGATGAGGATAGTGATGAAGGGTCTGTTAACAAGGCTCTCAAGTGGATGGATGGTTTCTAGGTGATATAACTTTGATACAAAGCGTATACGTAGTCAACGAACGGGGCGAAACGTTGGCAGCAGTGCCAATCGGTGAGTTCCAGATGGATGAAGTTCTTTTTGGAGGATTTCTATCCGCGATACAAATGTACAGTCAGAGACTGTCCGGTAAAGATCTCAAGGAATTAACCCTTGAAAATTACCGGATGATTATTTCAAAGACTGACAGAGTATTCCTAGTTACAATCCACGATATCAAAGACAAGAATGCTCCAGATTTGAATGAAAAACTGAGCAAGCTTGTTGAAGGTACCCTTGGAGAAATCATTACAGATGAAACCATTGAGCTGATCAAAGCCTCAGCAACAGAGGTTTCTGGCGGTGTCAAGCGCGCAACCGAGTGGGCTTCGAAGATGTTATAGAGGTGTAAAAATTGCAAATATTAGTACAAGACGCATCTGAGTTAATGATGGCGATAACTCTGATTATTAGTGCCATTGTTCTCGTAGATTATACAAGAAAAAGAACAGCTGAACTTAGTCCTGAAGAACGGACTAGTGCGGGTCAACCGCTCTATCTTTCAGCAATAGGAATCATAGTATTGGCCATAGCGTCATTCTACAACTACCTAATTGACTTGAATGCAGCTGAATTAGTAATTAATTCAACATATTATGCATTCACGTTGGTTGCTGCTACATTTTTTGCTGTAGCCGCATTAATGATATTAGATTATAGAAAGGCAATCGTCATTCCCCTAGTACTGTTAGCTGGCGGATTGATTTTCACATTTGCGATTGCATTCATGAGTTTCTCTGTTTCAATGGGAATGGTTGCAGGTCCTATTTCTCTAGTTCTAAATCTTGTTCCGATTTTCCTGTTTCTTTATTTGGCACGAAATACTAAAAGAATCACTGCAATCGCTCTGGTCTTCTTACTTGTGACCTATCTTCTCGAGCCGTTTATTTCCGTCGTAACTGATCCTTCACTGATTGCAGCACTCATTGGATTTCGTCTTCTGGGTCCTGCCTTGGCAATCTTGGCATTTGGGAGACCTGACCTTGGAGTGTCAGTGGAACTTTTCGGTTATAGTATTTCAATTAACATACTATCTTTCTGGTTCTCCTATGCACTTGCAGTAGGTGTCGCTGATGTGTATGTCTTTATTGGTGTTGCAATGATTTCTATGGTTTCATTACTTGGATTCACACTCGGCACCTATACGCTTTCCAGGTATCGTGCATCTCGAAATATGGCAACAGCTCTAATCGGGGCATACTTCTTTTCCGCAGGAATAGGCCACATCATTATAGCTTTAACAAAAATTGATGTTCTTACAGGAGCCACAAATGCATATCTTAGCGCAGTGATTGGAATTGTGGGAATGATGTTCTTCAACCTTAGTGCTTTCATTGCCTTGGATTGGAAACGAAGTTCTTTATTACCTGTCCTGCTAATAGTTCCCACTATCGTGTATATGATCATTGTATACCCTGCTGAGCTTTCTACGGTTTATGGGTATAGTGACATATCCGGAACTACTAACATCATTCAGATTTTGGTGCCTGTCAGTCTATACATAATGCTCTGGCGAAAAATGAAAGCAGCTGGAGCACCCGGTAGAAATCGACCATTATTCCTTGCAATTGGACTAATTCTTCTGATCGTTGCTGGTATTGCAGCTGCAATCGTTACAGGTGATTCATTGGAAGTCGTACATTTAGTTCCAGCATCAATCATTCTTTCAGCTTTTGCAATATTCCTTGTTGGAATTACTGGATATGCTGACAAATGGTTAGGAACCAGTAGACCGGAGGCGTAAACATATGTCAATGAGGGTACCAATATACAAGACCATTCTCATCGGCGAAGGTGGGGTTGGCAAGACCAGCCTCACTGTTCGATATACCGAGAACCGTTTTGAGGAAGACATGAAGATGACTATCGGTGTGAACTTTGCCAGTAAGAAGGTCAAGGTGGATAGTACAGATGCGACTTTGATGCTTTGGGATATGGGTGGGCAACCCAGATTCCGCGACGTTGTTGGTGACTATTTCAGAGGTGCACGAGCTGCGATCTGCGTCTATGATGCTACTCGCTTCTTCTCTCTTGAGCGATTGAATGATTGGATTGACAGGGTGAAGGAGAATGCTCCTGACTGCAAGTTCTTCTTTGTTGCAAACAAGATTGATGAACGATCCAATGGTTTCGGTGTATCTCCTGAAGATGGGACGGCTTTTGCCCAGCAGTTCGATGCTCCTATGATGGAAGTGTCTGCAAAGACTGGGGACGGAGTCACGGAAATGTTCGAAACCGTGACCCGCATGCTACTGAACGCGTAGCATTTATACTTCATTCTTCGTGCCCACGGAGTATGAAACCGGATCGGGGGAAACCCCGGTCCACCCTCATTTCTTTCTATATCTTCTTATTCCAAAATTCACTCTTGATAGAAAAATCTCAAGTATATCTTCTTTATACTCAAATAATGAAAAACTAGAAATGAAAAACTGTTAGGGGACTGAGCCCCACGCTCAGCCCTCAGTTCTTTTACCAAAAGAAAATGTCAGTATCGAAGATTAACCCTGCATGGCAAACCTTGGACACTTGTCCTTAGTTATTCCAGGAGTCTCACATGGTTTTTGCATACCCGTGTAGAACTTGAACCCATCAACACCGCATGTTCCGTCGGCCGCATTATATTCTGGACATGTCATCTATACATTCTTCCAATTCGGTCTTTCTAGTCCACGGTCCCAAACTACTAGTAGTCCGGCTTGGACTGTTATTCAAAAACTTCCTATTAGCACATATTAAGCTATTTCGGTTGCTTGCCTTCTAGTGTAATGATTCGCCAGTTAGAGGAGACCTCTGGTTTGGAGCACTTCCTTCAGGATTCTAGGATTATCTGTGAATATTCCATCAACACCAAGGTCGATAAGGCTGTTCATAGTTGGGCTATCGTTGATGGTCCAGACATGTACTGCGATATTGTGTTCATGTGCCTTTCTGACGAATTTCTTTGTGGTAACTTTCAGTGGTCCTGATTTCATTGGAACCGCGAAAGATTTGTAGTGAATATCATCACTTTTGATTCTTGGTAGACCAAACTTTGTATTCAAGACGAATTTCTTTACCTCTCCCGGATGCGCAGTTGTAGGAATCTTTGGCATGAGTTCTCTGAATCGTTCGATTTGAATATCATGGAATGATGCGACGATTACAGATTCTGATCTGCCTGTCTGGGAAATCAATCGTGCAAGTTCTGCTGGTGCTGATTGAAATGTGTCCTTGATGTCGAGGTTGAAGATGATATTGGGGAAATGCTCGAAGGCTTCCGTGAGAGTAACTATGCTATGACCTTTACCTCTGAACGGAAATGTTGTACCTCCGTCTGAAGTAAATGTACGCCCAAAATCTATTTGCCGCAGCTCATCTAGAGTATGTGACCTGATTGTTCCTTCTAATCCTGTAGTACGCAGTAGGGTCTCATCATGAAAGAGAACAACTTCATCATCCTTTGTTATCTGTACATCTGATTCAAGCACATCAACACCAATTGCTACAGCTGATTCTAGTGCTAACATTGTGTTCTCTGGCGCATTCTCAGATTCTCCTCGATGTGCCATAATCAGGGGTCTACCAATATCGAAAACAATTCTCTCTGTCATTATAATGAACTAGGATTCTTTCTCCAGCATAAGTGCTTCTACTCGGATTTTTTCAATTTAGAAAACGCGAAGCTTATATGCTCTCAAAAGTTAGACTAATCTAACTCTTGTTTGTGGGGTGTGCAAATGCAACAGACGAGAAACATAGATGAACTCTGGGATTTCACTGAAGAAGAACTTCGGAGAGGTGGTCATGCTCATGACCGTGAGATTAGTAGGGTCATGCGTGGTGATCCCGGAGAAACATTACTCTTTGCAGTTCTTTGCTCAATATATGAGGGTCACGTTACAAAATCTGCTCTCTATGAACATTTAGAATCAATGTTTGTGGTGCGTTTGAACCGAATGACTCTATCTCCGGTGGATGTAGATGAGGTACTTCAACATGCGTTTATAGAGCGTCTAATTGCTAAAGAGGATGACAGGTATCTACTCACAAAACACGGAACCGATATACTCCGACTCTCAAGAACAACCGTACTTCACGAAGGATATTGGATGAAACGGATCTTGCAAGAGAAATGGGTTGTTACTACTTCTGCATTATGCCTGATATTATTGGTTCTACTCAAGCTCTGGATGGGATCCAATATTGGCAGTCGTGCTATGATGACAGATGGTCTAGAAAATCTGACTGACTTGGTTGTTGTAGGCATTATAGCACTCAGTTTGAGATATGACCGTGACCGACTAGGTGCTATCGCCATTATGGTCTTCATGTTAATATCGGGATTACTTCTTGGATATAATGGACTTCTACGGTTGATTACTCCTGAAGCGATGAGTGTGACATTTTGGGGCTACATCGTTGCGGCTCTGTCAATAGCAATGAATACGGGTCTGATCTGGTTCAAAACGCTAGTGGGTCGAATGTCTGGTAATCTAGCTCTTGTGAGTGATGCAAAGGAAGATCAGACCCACATCAGAATCGGTTTTGGCGTCATGATTGGGCTCTTCTTCGCAGAGTTTGGAATATACATCATTGACTCAATAGTTGCAATTCTCATAGCTATGGTGATTGTCTGGGAGGGGATTGACGCTCTACGCGAGATACTAGAAGCAGGAGATGACCTTAGTGTCGATACAATTCATCTGGCTGCTGCTGACCAATATGATGATGTTATGACTGCGTGGTTACTTGCTAGGCTTGCAAGAGGTCCTGATACAGAAGAAAATCTTAACCAAGCGTTCATCAAAGGAATTACAATCGGTTACAGATATTTCGAAGTGCAAGCTGTGCTTGGATTTCGAAACCTCGAAGAAAAGGGAATTACAAAACACATCCAAATTGCCAAACGGAGTGGTCTAATACACGAAGACGGTGAAATGCTCACTATCACGAACAATGGACTTGCTATGTACTATAAGAATAGGGTAGATGAGCTCAAGAAAGTAGCAAAACGGTTCTCGAAAAAGCGCTCGAGACACAGAAGTGCTGCAATAGGTATCTCTGCGTGGGTAATCACCTTTCTCCTCATTGCGTTTGGAGAGTCAATCTATCAATTTGTCATAGGAGGACTTCATGCACTATTAGGGTTCTAGTCTGCTTGACTATGAAATTATCCTTGCTCGCATAGATTCAAGTAGAATACTGAATTCAAGCTAAATTTATCTTGGTCTGTTACTATTGTTGAATTGGTTGTAGGGAGATTCAAGTGGTTGAGCACACACAATTTCCAGAGTTTGAAAGACGTATTGAAAAGGGATATCCCCGTGTGTACCACGAAGAATGGGACCAACGTTATGATATTCTGGGTGGAGCTGCCTTAGTACTTCTGGGATTCATTCCATACTTGTGGATTGGATTCACTATTGATACTATTCAGATCCTTGGATTAATTGGTTCATTTCTTGGAGTCCTGATAGTTACCCGCGGTTTAGTTGAGTATCGAAAATTGACCAAGCAATACTCTTTCCACGGATTAAATCGAGCCACCATATCAAATGCTATCATGTATATTGATGGTAAGATTGCACGACCTGAGGACTTTGAGTCACCTGCCCCCTATCACGACAAGACTCCATTTTCAGATTACAAAGCATCACTAAAAAATCATGCATTTATCAACTTTCTAATGTCTACGATAGGTCTCATTACTTGGCCATCCTTTGTAATTGATGAGTATGAGCAGGACATGAGAAACAATAAGCGTTCGTTCTATTACACTTTATCCGCAGTGATAGTAGTCATATTCATATTGGCGTTGGTTGTTCTTTATTTTGTTGTTGAATACAACTTCGCAATTTTGGTCTTTGCATTCTTTCCAATAGTATGTCTGCTTCAAACATTGTACTGTCTTATTCCACACATTTCCTTTCTTCATAGATACTCCATCAACAATGATTGGGTCACCCAATTGCTAAAATCAGATACTAGAAAATTAGAAGAATCAATGAATGAAATTCTCATTCTATTACAATCAGAGTATCACTATCCTCTGAAATTTGATTTAGTACGAGAGTATCCCCAGTTGACGTACACAGGTAAAACAACACTAAGTTACACACTAGTCAGACTAAAGGAAGCGGTACTCTATCCTAATCTCAAACTATAGAATGATTGGAAAAAAGAAGTAGAAACTGGAGCCGCAGCTCCAGTCATACACTAAATTTAGTCAACACCGCACTTCTTCTTCAAGAGTTCCCAGTCGTGAGTTACCTGTTCCTGGATGCTCTTTCTGAAGTCTGCCCATTCGGGCTTGAAGAGGTGCTTGAATTGACCCTGAGTCTTGAAGTACTCGTCAACAGGCTTCAATTCCTTTAGCCTCTTGCTTGGCCCTGACATTTCCCACCTTTCTCCATCGAACACTTCGTAGAGTGGGTGTAGTCCAGTCTCAACAGCTAACTTGGAAAGGGACATGCTCTCTCCAGTTGCTGAACGCCAGCCTCGAGGACAGGGTGAGAATGCATGAATGAATGCTGGTCCTTCAACCTCCAGTGCTTTCCTGAACTTGCCGATGAAGTCTCGATAATTGTAAGGCTCACATGTAGCGACATAAGGTATCCTGTGAGCTGCAATGATCTCTGCGAGAGGCTTCTTGCGCTCAAGTTTGCCTGGTATCTTACTCCCTGCCCAGGAAGTCGTTGTTTCCTGACCCGGGAATGTTCCACCCGATCTCTGGATACCTGTGTTCTGGTACGCACCATTGTCATAGCACATGTAGACCATGTCATGACCGCGCTCCATCGCACCGCTGATTGCTCCAAATCCGATATCGAATGAAGAACCATCACCACCGATTGCAATCACATCAACGTGTTCATGCTCATATCGACCCTTTGAATGCATGATCTTAGTTGCTTCAATAACACCAGAAGCGACTGCTGCTGCGTTCTCGAAGGCGACGTGGATCCAAGGTATCTTCCAAGCTGTGTAGGGATAGATTGTGGTAGCAACCTCCAGACACCCTGTGTTTTCACACACGATTGTAGGACCACGAAGGGCCATACCCATGAGTTTAACGATTGTAGGAGCGGCGCAACCTGCGCACATCCTATGACCAGAACTCAGAATTGGTTCTTTCTGGAGCATATCTTTGATTGATACTGCTGGTTTGTCATCTGTTGCCATTATTTTCTAACCCCCAGGGTTTCGTACTT
>SDNZ01000014.1 GCA_004524565.1 Candidatus Thorarchaeota archaeon | reverse complement strand
TTTGATTGCTAGAGCATTATCTTTTTCAGCCATACTATCCCCATCAACATCCGTATTAGTCAGGGTTGTGACTATTCTTGTAATTAGCCTTTCGGGAACGTAATATAATCCGGAATAATACGACAAACTGAGAAATTATTTGTTCAGGCCTGCTTAGATTTCACAATTTCTAATCCAATCTTTTCCAAAATCGGGAAAAGGTGTTCTTTATTCTCAGCATTCAAACCTTTCCAATCGATAATTGCGCAAGTGACCTTTCCTGTGGTCCTTGTAATCATCTTTTTGACAATATCCATCGTCAAATCATTCACCGCATATTTAGGAGCCATGTGTCCTATATTGTATCCCTTCTCAAGAACAAGTTTGTTGAACTTACTAGCATAATGTGTGCCTCCAAATCCAATTACAGATTCATTTCCGAAAGGAGTTTTTACACATTCCATTATTGCAGCTGCAACTACTCTAGCTCCCTCTTTATGAGTCCAGTAATCTTCAGAACTTCCAAGTTCAACAAAGACAAGAGGAGTTTTCATGGATGTTGGTCCGTGGTGAGTCACTTCTAGCGAAACGTCAAAATCGTCGAGACCTCGTTCATTTCGCTCCTTGTAAAGACACCGCAATGCGACTGATACAAGAGCGGGTGCGGATACAGAGACCTCTTGAGGATTTCCTCCGAACAGAGCCTCTTCTCCGAGGTTGCCTGTGCTATGGACAAGCAATGCAGGTCTTCCAGACTCAGCTCTATGCCGCGAACAGAAAATGAATGCGTCTGCGTCAAAGTAATCCTCTAAGTGATCACAAAAAATCATATCACGATTTGTAGTAATGAGAATTGCAGAATCGTCACACGCAAGTATTGGATTATTTTCAAAATTATTTCCTGTGGGAAGAAATCCATATTCTTCAATCAAGACCGTTTTAATTGTCTGACTCGCAATATCTTTCTCTGATGTGACAAGTACGCGCAATATTGTCAGCCGCCCATCACTCAATTGTACATAAGGCAATAAGAGGCTCAAGGGAAACCTCTAATTGAATAGTAACCTTTTCTGAGAATGATTCCAGGATTTCAGCTTCAATTCGCACCTTGAACTCATCGACTTTGCTAATTTGCCGTTGAAGGTCGTCACGGATACGCAGAAGGTCATTCCTGTGATAGTCTAGATTCTTCTTTGCTTCAGTCAAATTTGATTCAAATTCAGCACTTTGTTTATAGACGTCCGATCCAGCATAAGTATGTCTCTTTTCTTCGATTTCTTTTGCTTGGTTCTGAAGATCCTGAAGCCCACCATCCCGAATCATCCCAATTTCTTCAACTGCTCGTCGAGCTAATCGATCTTTCAATGAGATCTTCTTAGTTTCAATTGCTTCTTGCAGTCCAGAGAGACCTTCAACAAGACCGGGATATCCCACAGGCTCTTCAGCTATTGCAGTGTATGGGTCATCAAAATAATCTATGAGTGCTTTTTGACCTGCAGGTCCAAATCGTACACCAGTATCACTCTGCAGGAATTTCTTCACTTGTTTCTTTAACGGATTCATCTTCATTTTGAGGATGCTTGAAACGTGTTCGGCTTGTTCGTCCAGACTTAGTAGTTCTGCAACATTGGAGGTTTCGGTGAATGAACCATAAGCCTTCTTTGCAGAATTGTACTCCATTTCAGCAGTATGGATTTTAGAACGAACAGTCTGTATCTGCTCTTCGAATATCTCTTTACTGAAAGTAAGATCATGAAGTGTTTCTATTCGACCTCCAATACGCTCGAGATCTTTTACCCAACTATAATCGTAGAGTAGTTTTCCAATCTTTTTCATTTCTTTAGCAAGTTCTTTCATAGCAACATCAAGAGATTTGATTGTAGTCTTGTATCTCTTGTCCAATCTTCTAATCCATCGGGCTCCAGCTCCCCAAAGCTCTTGGATAAATCGTTGGATCTCTGCTTGCATAGCTTCTGTGCCTTCGTATGTGATATCTTTGTCGACATCGAAGTCTTCGACAATTTCTTTGACTTTTAATGCAAATCGAGAAGCAATACCATCTGTTTCATCTATTTCTTCATTCTCGAAAGCTTTGACTAGTTCTTCCACGTCTACAAGAGCTCTTTCAACAATCTTGTAGCTCTTTTCAGCTTGTTTGAGAAAATCGCTTGATTTATTCTTAAGCTGTTTTCGATACCATTTTTGCAATTGTTCAACGGTGAGACTAGTCATCAAGAAAACCTACCCTGACTTGATACTGATTTTATCGCCCTGTTTATCAACTTTATGACTTGTGAGAGTTTGTCCATATTCCTTCATTATGACCAATACTGATGTTTATATCACGATTAGCGCAATTCCTACGTAGCATAGGTACAGTGATCGGTCATGTCTGAAATCCTCGAAACTGGGAACCGGAAACCGAGGTTGGACGTTTCATATACACTTGAGTGTTCATCCTGAGGTCATGGTCGCCTGGGTTTCTACATCATACGCCTCAGTCTGATCGATGCGAATGGAAAAGAACAACTAATGCTCAGAAATCCTGCAGACACCAAGGGAGGCTTTTGGCTCACATACCTTGTTGATGGTGTTCTTTACGAAGTAAGCTCGACTGAGAGAGAAACAATCTCAATCGCCAGTAAAGAATCTGAAAAGGGTCGAGCAAGAGTTGTTCTGAATCACAATCCATTTGGTAGCGATTCACCCATGGCAAGATTCGATATTGAGGTATGGAGCTACAACAAGCCGATCATGCTGATTCGCCACAGGATTACGAATCTCAGTGATAAACTCATTGAAGATTTGAAATTGTATAACTTCATGGACTTCGATGTTGGTGGCCCGGCAAGCTATAAAGACGATATTGGAGTCTACGATGGAGAAATGGGTCTGATATCAGCATGTGATGACAATCCTTTGTGTGTTGCCATGGCTTCAAAACCAGTATCAGATGCTTGGGAGATAGCATCTCCACTCAGGCTGAAGGTAGATGGTGAAACTCGCGACCTCAAGAAGAACCTTGAGTTAGGCCCGAAAGACATTGCTACAGGTCTCCAATGGAATCATAGGAATCTTGGTCCTGATGAGAGCAAAACTGTAGACATTGTTCTTGCGTGTTCAACCAATCTCGTCAAGGCAAAAGCACTCATCAAAGACGGGTGGGAGCTATTCGAGAAGAAGATGCGATGAAACCGCAACGTAAAGCGTTGCAGTTGCGGTAGAGAACAGAGAAGCACTCTGTTTCTTCTCTTGATTGCCTTGGGAAAAAAAGACGGATGGACTCCAAGGAGCCCACCCGTATCTAATGTTATTCTTGTTCGAAATAGTCTGCCAACATTCGAGCCTCACGCGTTAGACTGGCGTGCTCTCCCTTCCGGAGTAAATTACCGCAAGTCAGCAACCCCATCTCCTTTAGTGAGCGTAGGTTCCACTTTACTGTGCTATATGGAACATTAGATCTACGGGAGACTAAGTCTGCTAATGCAGTCACCGTCAGGTCATTGAATTTAAGTAATTGACAACTTAATTTCAGAACAGTCTTCTGAGTATCACTCATTCTAGCATCTGCTAATCTGAAGAACGATGCTGCAAGACTGTTAAAACTAGTAGTAGAGACCTTACGGTCACTGGAGAACACGTTCACCTCGTGACGTAATTTGGTAGTCACCTTTCGCGTTTGAGACCCGATAATGATGGGCAGAGTATGTGGTTTCAGTACCCATTGCGTTTTTCACCTCACATTCTAAGTGGGTCAACCACAATCCAAGAGAATTTTCACTTAAATTTTCCTAAAACCATCAATTCGATAAGTTTAGGATTCCATATCTGGCATTTCGAGACCCATCTTACTTAGTTGATTAAATCCCTGACTAAATAGACTCATGTGATGTCTAATGTTTTCTTCTGAATCTGCTAGATCAGCAAGATAAGGAACAGCATCATCAAATCCACCGGACTCATAATCTTCTTTCATGCTGTTAATCGTATCACTCATCGCTAGCATATCATCCGTTAGCACTTGGGTAAGATCTATCATTGATTGAACAATCTCTCGTGCCTCAGGATCCGGCATGTATGGTAGGAAATCCTCGAAAGCCACACCGGCATTCTTACATTTTTGAACACGTCCAGGAATTATTTCCTCATACATAGAAACCATCCAACCAATTCGTTCTGAATGCATTAGGTCTCTGAGATTATCCAGAGAAAAGTAACCAGTATAAGGTCCGAATTCAGTGGACTCGTAGTCTATCCAATCATCGAATGCTTTCAGAACTCGTACCCAACCAACTTTAATTTCTGACATAGACCCACCTATTACTTTGTTACCTACTGAGCTTAAAAACTAACTCAGTAAATGAAAATCTAGAATGAATATCACTCTCAAGTCAACTATTATGGAAATTTTAGACCAATCAAAAGAATCTGGAATAGCAGAAGATCTAGAGACTTTGGATATGGACCTCTGTAGAAATCTCAATCTTCTCATTAACGAGGAAGGCACGATTCTCGTCAATAGGGAGAAGAGAATAGACCTCGCAATGCTGGCTACTAAAATAGGAGTAGAAATAGCAGATGTTGTAAAACTGATGACTTGGAAAGATTTTGAAGGATTGGTTGCTAGTATCTTAACTGAGAATAGTTTTCGGTGTACTGAGAGTTTCAGAAGAAAAGGAACATCAGTTGTTAAGGGAATGGAAATTGATGTAATCGGTATTCGTGGTCGTACAGCACTTTCTGTGGATGCAAAAATGTGGAGTGTGAGAGGAGGAAAAACATCAGCTTTGCGAACTGCAGCTGAGAAACAGAAAGAGCGTACAAGCAGACTTACTTCCCAGCTCGAGCGATTATCCAAAAAGATACCTTCTATGATAAAGGGTCAATATATTATCTTTCCAACCATGGTTACTTGGCTTGTGGAAGAGGTCGAGATGCACGAGGGAGTTCCGGTTGTCCCTGTGTTCAAATTTAACTCGTTCATCCAAGATTTTGAAATCTACGAGGACCGGATTGTATCTTACAGTGGTCTATTCTAAATTGTTAATCGTCTGTTGTTGACAGCACATTACTAATAGTATCCATTAGAAGAATTTTGATGAAGTCAGGAATTTTTGAATCAACTACTGCCTTAACTGCAGGATAGGTGAGGAGATTCTTCCGTATAGCTGAAGATAATGATTTTACTCGGTCTTCAGCAGTTCTGGCGGGTTCGGATTCGAAAGGTCTTGCAGCATTTTCAAGCTGAACAATTACTGATCGGAGGATTTCGTTTGGAATAGTATCGGAATTAAGAGAAGCTGTTCCTGCCCCACAAGAGGGCCCTTCACCCTCAAAATTTCCATGCGCGACGATGAGGATATGTTGCGAATCATTTTCTTTTGATAGCCAATTTTCAAAGAAATTGTCCAACTGGAGGGTTTCATCATCGAACCCCGTATATTTTGGAAGATATCCTCCCAATGTTTGAATTGCCATGGGAAGACCTTTGGGAGTTATTGGGGGATGAACTCGCGAATCGGAGCAGATTAGCACTAGCGTATCAGTGTCCAATTCATCAGGTCTTTGTACTCGGGATAATAGCCAATTCTCAGACTCATAGTTTCGTCCCATTCCATGAGCAAATATACGAGCTCTACCTTGCTCATAATCTACTCGAAATACAATCACAGGCAGTCCATGCAGGTCAGGATGCAGAGTGACACTTTCCAGCGACTCTTTGATAATTCCTTCAGGTTCATCTTGTTCAAACGTAAGGATGACACCACGTTTCTCTGGAAATTCGTGATTATAGGATGCAGGACCAGCAAATAGTATAGGGGCTTGTGAAGGTGATAATAGTGGTTCGTTTGAAACACGGGTTCCATGAAACACGTCGCCCATTTTCATATTGAATAGTTGAAGGTCCTGAGAGCTTCGTTTGATTGGTGAAATCATTAGAAATCTAGGTGCTTGTCCTTGGGCGGCTTCATCCATTCGAGATGAGAATTCAGGGTCTTTCTTTCGCGCTTCAGAGAGTTTTTCAGCCATTTCCACAAGCTTGTTGATCATTCGAGAATCATTCGCTCCTTGTCTTCGCAACGGGATATGGAGAGTACTTAACGATTATCTTAGCTAACAGAATGTCGTGCTGTAGATAGCTCTTTTAACAGAACACATCCAAACAAATCTACATAGAAACGAGGGTTTGCCTATGACGAATCGTCTTTTTGGAGTAGTCTATCACGAGAATGTGAACAATTGGGCAACTGCAGGTCTGATTGATGCAATCAAAGCTAAGGGGCACACACCGAAGCCATTTCGATTGCCCGATATTGCCGCACAGATTCCAAACAAGTTCATTCATCTGAATGAAGAAGACGTTTCGAATATGCATGGTATTTTAGTCAGAACAATTGGATTCGGTACTGGCGATCAAATCACATACAGAATCAGTCTCCTTGAACATTTTGAGGATGCAGGAATTTACGTAATGAATCCTGCATACTCATTCCGAAGAGCCAAGGACAAGTATGCAACCCTTACTGCGTTGAACAAAGCAGGTATTCGGGTTCCAAGAACATACATTGGTGAGAATTTAGAGGCTGCCATTAATTTTGCTGAAGAGGTAGGCGATGTAATCATCAAACCCCTCATTGGAGCTCGAGGTATGGGAATGATCCGAGCAGAGCACAAAGAGCTTACATATCGTGCTATGAAATTTATTCATCAGCTTGGGCAAGTACTATACGTTCAAGAACTAATACAAAAACCTAACAGAGATATCAGAGCGTTCGTGATCGGAGGAGAACTTGTCGGTGCAATGTATAGATATGTACCAAAAGATATCGAGGGCGAATGGCGCACCAATGTTCATGGCGGTGGTGAAGCCGAAGTCACAGAACTTACTTCTGAATACAGAGAGTGCGCATTGAAGACTGCAGAAGTATTGAACCTAGATTATACTGGAGTGGATATCATTGAATCTCCTGATGGGCCTTGCGTGATCGAAGCTAATGCTGCACCTTCATGGAGTGCACTAGCAAGAGTGACAGGTTTAGATATAGCTGGCCTTATTATTGACCAATTAGTCAAGCAATGCAAGAGTTGAACAAATGAACTACACTTTGAGCGCTGCGAGTTTAGTTTCTACTTCTTCATTTGTCAAGATCTTGAAAATCTTATCAGTTGTATCAATCATTCCAATCTCTACAGTCTTAGATTTTTCAGATACATCGAGAGCAGCCAAGTCCTCAGATCTGAAGAGACCCTTAAGAGCTAAGTCGAGAGCAGCATCAATCTTGAGAGTTGGTTTATAGTGTTCACTGAAGAAATCACGAACTACATCAGCTTCTTTTCCAATTGCTGCAGCCTTCCAACCCCAGAATGAGCCAGATGGATCCGTTGTGTAGAGTTGCGGACCGTGGTCATCAATGCCACCAAGAAGCAATGAAACACCATAAGGACGAGCACCGCCATATTGTGTATGAAGTTGTTTTGTGTCACAGATGTTAACAACGAGAGATTGGATAGAGATTGGTTCATCATAACTAAGTCTGTTTATCTGAGCCTGCACTCGAGCTTGGTCGATGAGCTTCCTCGCATCTGCATGTAGACCTGCAATAGCAGTACCAACATGATCATCAATCAAAAGGAGTTTCTTCAGTGATTCAAGATCTGCAAGTGCATGTGGAGATCTCTTCTCTCCAGCTAGTACAACACCATCGGATGCTTTCACACCAACGGCTAGCGGTCCATGTCGGACAGCTTCTGTTGCGTACTCAACTTGATACAGTCTTCCTTCAGGGCTGAAGACAGTAATAGCTCGGTCGTAACCCATACTCTGTGTCGGAAACATGATAATATGACACTCCAGGAGATTAACACCTAGTATCTGGCGTGGTCAAACCAAGGTGTCCCCTAGGGAGTTTAAAAGGTTGTCTGTGTGTGTGCTATTTCGTCCTAACGCCATTCGAGTTTCAATGTGATTCCAGAGGGCATTGAATCAATTAGAGATTCCAACTCGCTCTTGTTTGGTTCTTCAAAATTGACAACCTCACTTTCGCGAGTGCCAGAAGATTTCAAGTAATTCTGAATAAGATATTCACCTTGAAAACCAAGCTCGTGAAGGAGATTTGCAATTTCCAGAATCTCAGTTGGCTTCATCAATCGACCGACATATGTTGTGCGAGGCCAGAAACTCACATTGGAATCAATGAGCAGTTTGATACTTCTAAGGACTCGAGGCCATGGATCGAATTTCACACGGGTTATCTCTGCATATCTTTCTGGAACTGCTTTCATATCGAACCAGACCGAATCGAGGTACGGAAGGCATTTTTCCAGAATATCAGGAACTGACCCTTGAGTATTTAGATTGATATGACCAGCTCCGTCCTCCCGTAATGCTTTGATAAGGAGAGGTAAATCTTTGTGGATGGTTGGTTCGCCCCCAGTGATGCAGTAGCCATCCGATAGATTATCACGAACACTCTCAACGATGTCGGAAATAATCATCTCTGATCCAGAATCAAGAGGAATTATTTCAGCATTCTGACAGTATCCACAGTCCATATTGCACCCACTAGTGAATATCACAGTGACAGGAATCTTAGGTACATCAACAAGGCTGATATCGATAAAAGATGCTATTCTCATCCTCTACTCAAATCCGATTGTTTGAATTTTAATCCATTTTAAAACTTCGACCCTCTAAAAATCGAAACGCGCGGATGGAGACACTAGACATAATGTCAGTATTATTAGAACTTTTATTAGAAAAATTAGATGTCAATTGCGTGGGGACCGTGCGCAATGGAAAATAGATGTATATCTAGAACAGACATTCTACAGAGTACTCTGTTTCACATTCAAGTGAAACAATGTCAGTATATCGACAACTTTCCTGAAGAAGTTACAACCATCATTGAAAGTGCTGTTGGCAAACGAAAACTAAAGGACTATGAAGCAATCAAGAGAAGATTGTATCGCATCAGGACTAATTTCTTCAAGATAAATGAGATTAAGAAGAAAGATTTCTTTGAAGGACTTTACGCAAGATTACAGAATAAGACTAGATGATTGGAGCGTCATTTACCTTACTTTGCCTTTCGAAAAGTCACAGCGAAATTCACACCCTCATTAGGTTTCCCTTTCACTCGATCTTCTACTTCAATTGATCCGCCATATTTGCGAATCATCTGGCGTACTAATTTGAGACCAACTCCGCCAGCATGACTACGCTCTGTAAAGAGATTCTTCTTTCTTGTATCACTGAGTCCGGGACCATTATCTGCGATGGATAGGAGAACTAAATCACCTTTTGGTTTGATAGAAATCCAGACTTCTTTGTGCTCGACAGGATTATGACGAGCTGAATTCTCAAGAAGATTCCAAATGAGCTCTCCCAATAACAAATCAGCTTCAACCAGTACTTGTTTCTTTGAACCAGTCCTGTGAATCTTAGCATTGTAAACGCGTTGGAGGACTGCAGTCTTTTCATCAATAACATCAACGATATCTACACTGGTGATTGGGATACGACGAATCTGACCTGCTCGTTTTACTTTTGTTATGAGCCGATTACAGCGGTCGACAGCATCCAAAATATCCTGCCTTGCATCTGCGATATAGGAAGCTGGGACTTCCTGTTCTAGGAGACCACTACTAGTCATAATGACCTGCAATTGATTAGCAATATCGTGTGAAAGAAGATCCAAATAGAATTGGATTGATTCTTCTGCATTCTTTTGATCTGAGATTTCTGTTATCACAGCAAACGTTCCTGCAAATTTACCATCGTGATCAATATACGGAGTGGCAGAAACAATAGTTGGAACGGTGTCTCCATTCTTGTGACACCAGGTTAGTTCGTAACTCTCAGATAAGCCAATTTTTCGCTGTTCGATTTTGTTCTTAACATCTTCGGGGGTCATTTCCTCGGTAAGGTCACTCCAGTGTTTTCCAATAAGTTCCCCCGAACTGCAACCGAGCATTCTACAAAAAGCATCGTTAACGTAGGTCAATTCACCATCTTCGTTATCGATGGCTAGGCCATCGTTCATTGTTTCAACTAGTAGCTTGTATCGGGTCTTTGATTCTTCGAGAGCCCTAAGGTCTTTTTCCATCTGAGTGATGTCAAGAAGATGAGCTATGACTTTTAGCTTCTTATCAGGTCCTGTAACCAGTGAGACTCTACCTTCAACTGTAACTTCAATGCCATCTTTTCGCAACAAACGAAATGGATACACAGTGGGTACTTCTTCCCCCCTGCGTCTCTTTTCGTAGTACTCTGCAACCATGCGTGCTGTGTCATCTTTCATGAATAGTCGAAAATCTTTACCTGCCAAATCTGAAGCTGAACCACCATAGATGGCTAAACCTCTCTCATTGATATACTCAAAAGTATATTCTTCACCAAGAATGACGATTCCATCGTGGGAATTATTCAGAATCGTTGTAATCATATCATCATTCCAAATCGGGATTGTAGGCAGAGATTTCTTCTTCGTCTTTGTAGTACTCTTATTGGATTTCTGCGTCCGTGTCCCTGCCTTTTTCGACATTGTCAATCATACCTCGGACTCGATTTATTCTAGGTCGAGTTGGATAAATCATATTGTATTACTCAATATCAAGCATCAAGTGATAGGCTCTACACCTTAATATTCTCTACTAGGAGGGAGATTATCGGAATTTTTTCCAGAACTTCTCACCAGATTTTTGTTTACCATACCCAAATAGGTCATCAAACTTGACAATGAAACGATTTAACCAAGGTGTGTGCTGAACAAACCACATGAGGGAGCGAAGCACAAATCCAGCTTTCTTGTTATATGGACATGAGCGAATACAGTTAGAACATTCAGATCCATTCGCAATCCAGAAACCATAGCAGGTTTCTACATTCACATACCATTTCTTGATTCCAGGATTATTCGATTTCGTTTTACCTTCCCAGGTTTGCTCCTTTCCAAACGGTATTGATTGAGATGGACAATTAGTGGCACACTTCTCACAGATTTTACAGAAACGAACAACTGCTTTTGCAAAATCTAGATCGAGCGCATCAGGAATCAAAGGCATATCTGTCAATACTTTAGCAATGCGCACTCTGGGACCGTAGGGTTTGGTAATTAGAAGTCCATGGCGTCCGTACTGACCAAGACCCGCATCTATTGCCATTGGAACACTCATTCCAACATCATTCCCACATGTCATCGCATTGTATCCCATTCTTCTGATGAATGATGCGAGTTCAGCTTCAATGAATGCCATCATCGAATATCCAAGACCAGTCGCTGCAGCACTAGTGAATGTAGGAGAGGAGGCAATAGCATCATAGTCCATCTCGATAGCCATTACGACTACACGAGTATAAGATTCAGGAACATTGTAAGGTTCACTCTTGCGATTGTGAGTGTATAACCAAGTTCTGTTTAAATCTGCAATGCCCACAAGATCAGCACCAAAGAAGAGCCCTGCTTTCCTCACCATTTCTGTAAGTAACTGGGCATCTGTAACGGACTTCTCACCAACCTCATCAGCTTCGGAATCAAGTCCAATTCCCGGACGCTTTATCGAATGTCGTGAGTCATAGAGTTTCCATGCAGCAACACTGAGCTCATGTTCAAAACGACTGTACCCAGGAATTTCTTTGGAAATCATGTACTCTGCTCCTGAAAACTCTGTCTGGTGATAATACTCATAATCAGAATCGAACTGCACTCTAGCAAAGATTGTGTCAGCCTCGGACATTCTTGAGAGGATATCAGATACCTCATATGGGCGTTCAGTTGAGATTGTTAGTTTGGGAGGAGCTTGGAGAACAGGTGGGAGTTCATAGGTACCGTCTAAACTAAGAGCGTTCAATGGACATGCTCTCACGCATGCTAAGCATTCGGTACAGGTCTCTTCATCTATTACAGGGAAGAGAGATTCTTTCCTGAATCCAAGAGGTGATTCATCACCATGAATCCGTGTACAAGCATCAAGACATTCGTAATTGCATATTTGTGGATTGCACAGAGATTCAGAAACTTGCATTGGATTATCTCCAGTAGTTTCGCAATTTGTAACCGAGGGGCTTTTACATTCTTCTATCTGCAAGTCTGAAGTTGGAACCTTTGTCCTTAAAGGTATCATTTACTTCAGTAGTAAATAGGTAGTGCAATGTCGAATGTAGTGGTGATATTCGAACCATCAGGTCTCAGGGTGTTAGTCGAAAGTGGAACCACTATCCTAGAAGCTACACGTAAGGTCGGACTTCACATTTCATCAGATTGTGGGGGAAGGGGATCTTGTGGGAAATGTCGTGTGGTTGTTCATCCAACAAGAGATCCCACCGACCAAGATATAGAACATCTATCATCTGGAGAATTGAGGATTGGAGCGCGTTTAGCTTGTCGATACCAGATAGAAGAACAGACCAGAATTATGTTACCGCAAAGAAAAGAACAGGTCAAGATACTTAGTAAATCAGAAACCAAGGAATGGACTATCGACCCTCAACTACAGAATCAGTTTGGTATTGCACTAGATCTTGGCACTACAACAATGGTAGCGTATCTTCTCGAGTTGTCAAATGGGAATCAGATAGCTCAGGTGGAATCTTTGAATCCACAGACTGCCTATGGGGAAGATGTGATATCTCGCATCACCTATGCTGCAAGAGAGAAAGATGGAGCAATCATACTTCAAGAACGAGTCGTCAACGAGATCAATCATCAAATTAGTAAACTAGTAGAGAACACAGGAATTAATTTGAATCAAATTAGGCGAATCGTTGTCGTTGGTAATACTGCCATGCATCATCTTCTCCTTGCAGCAGATACAATCACACTTGGACTGTCACCATACCTACCTTCGATTTCTGGACCTACAACAATAAAACCACAGCAACTTGGAATCCAAATGAGTGATGATTCTGAACTCTACTTGCCTTCTAATATTGCAGGTTTTGTAGGTGGTGACACAGTAGGATTCATTCTTTCACAAAGACTGGATTTAGCAGATGATGTTGTTATTGGAATTGATATTGGTACTAACGGAGAAATAGTTCTCTCAGATCATGGCAAAATGTATTGCTGCTCTGCAGCTGCAGGACCAGCCTTTGAAGGATCTACTATCCTTCACGGGATGCGAGGCCAAACTGGTGCAATTGAATATCTTTCAATTGAAAACAAAGATGGGCGGCCAGAGATATCAATCATAGGAGAAAGCATTCCCAGAGGGTTATGCGGATCTGCAATTGTTGACGTAGTTGCTGAATTACTTAAGGTGGGTATCATAGATAACACAGGTCGATTACTCAAGCAATCGATAAGAGTTCAAGAGAACGAAAAACAGGGACTATCATACCTTATAGTAACAAAGGATGAGAATGTTCAGGGAAATCAGATCATCTTCACACAAAAGGATGTTAGGCAGGTCCAACTAGCAAAAGCAGCGATTCAAGCAGGTACTACACTACTTCTAGAAAGAGTGGGAAAAAGTGTATCTGAGATAGATAGAGTGCTACTTGCAGGAGCATTTGGGAATTATATCCGGCCTGAAAGTGCACTGGCAATAGGGCTCCTTCCGAAAGTTGAGGTCTCTCAGATTATTCCTGTAGGTAACGCAGCAGGAGAGGGGGCGAAAGGTTTACTCCTTTCGAAAAAGAATAGAGAACTCGCGGAGAGACTTGTGAAAGAAACCCAATACATAGAGCTAGCATCACAAGAGAGATTCCAAGAGGTCTTCTTGCAATCTATTTCGTTGCAATAATGAAAGATATATGAAGCGACATACATTCTCGATTTTGTTCCTCAATATAATGGACGACGGAGACAAGCTTACTATGAACGACTTGATTACAGCAATGGCAGATATTGAAGACGAAACGGTGATAGCCCTAATCAAGAAGCACCTAGAAGAAGGAACGGAACCATTCCAGATACTTGGTGACTTGAAAAAGGGTATGGATATAGTTGGACAAAGATTCTCAGATAACGAATACTTCTTAGTCGAACTTGTTATGTCAGCTGAGATCTTTAAACGGGCTATGGAGATATTAGAGCCTGAATTACTCTCTACTCAGAAAGAAGAGGGGAGCGGCAAGATTGTAATTGGTACTGTCGCAGGAGATGTTCATTATATTGGAAAGAATCTTGTTGTAGCTTTTTTGCTTTCTAACGGGTTTGAAGTCTTTGATCTTGGTGAAGATGTTTCAGCTGAAAAATTCATTGAAAAACTCAAAGAAACAGGTGCCAAAGTTCTTGCATTGAGTGGGTTGATCACAATAACTCATGACGTGATGAAACAAACAATCGAAGCATTGTCCAAAGCTGGAATCCGAGATAGTGTAAAGGTCATGATTGGTGGCGGCGATATTGACCAAAGTATAATGGAATACACTGGAGCAGATGCATTTGGTAAAGATGCAATGAGCTCAGTTGAAATCGCTAAGAGATTCATCGAAGAGCTTTCTTAGATTCCAAGTTCTGAAAAGACCAAATCCTTTACCTTACTGACATTGGAACGTACAACATTCCAAGTTTCTTCATCATCTTCGAAGGGAGGTTCTTGGACTGGGGGTTGATATGGATGATCTGCGAGTACGGACATTACCGTGGCAAATCCCCATTTCAATGAGGTGCGAGTATATCCTCCACCGGTCAGAACACCCATACGTCCATCCGAATGGCGATGAGCAGCCTTGTGGATTGATTCTGAAATATAACGAATCATATCTGTCGTAATTGTAAGGTGAGCAAGTCGATCCAAGTAGTGAGCATCAAATCCGGGAATGAAAATAATGAAATCAGGTTTGTAAAAATTGACCAATTTGGGGACCAACTCATCATATGCATATTGGTATACAGAATCGCCAGCATCCATTGGAAAATGCATATTGATGTTATAACCACGACCTGCACCAGATCCGATATCGTGGATTAAACCATCATGTGGAAACATCCATTCTGGATCCTCGTGAAAGGAGATTTGCATGACATCAGGATCATCATAGAAATAAGTTTGTGTTCCATTACCATGATGAACATCAAAATCTGCTACTAAAATTCTTTTGAGACCGTATTCTTTCAGTGCAAGGACGCTAGCAGCAACATCGTTGATTATACAGAAACCACCCCCTTTCTCGAAACTTGCATGATGAAACCCTCCTGTCGGAGAGATGAAATGATCAATATCACCAGACATAACTGAATGAACACCAGTAACTGATGCGCCTGAAGCAATTCGTGAGTGGAAGTAGATATTCTTGAACCCAGGAGTATCTATGTCTATGTCTCCAACTCCAGTTTCAGAAATATTCTGAATCTTAGCAATGTATTCAGCAGAGTGAGTTTTCTTTAGGAGTTCCTCTGAAAGAAGTTCTGGATTGATTATCTGTACATTAGGACAATCAAGAAAACCATTCTCTCTAATGAAGTCACGCAACATCCTGAAACGACCTATCTGAATAGGATGTTTCGAACCAAAGTCGAAACTCTCAAGAAGTTCGCTCCAGAGAAACCCAATGTTACATTTTCCTGAAAAACTCATCAGGAGTTTCGAATTCGGTGCACACTTATATTGCTATGCGACAAATCCTCTACGGAGCGGAATTAAGATTTGAAGATTCGCGCGATTGCCAATGTACCTACAACAGCTAATGTCTACTCTGTTTACGTCAGACAGAAGAGGGATACAAGTGCACAGATATTTTCTCTCGATTACGGAGACCGTATGAGGGTCTTTGATGCTCAGGGTACACTTCGTAGCACTCGAAAATGGAGTAGTAAAGTACGATGTATTGCAGTTGCTGATATTATAGGAGATGGGAAGGATGCTCTCGTTGGCGGAGTAGGAAAGAAGGTCCTTGTGGTAGATCATAGAGGGAGTACTATCTGGAATATCAGATTGGAAAGTGATGTCATAGCTTGTGATGCGCGAGATGTAGATGGTGATGATGCTGCAGAAGTTGTGGTAGCTCTCGAAAACAATCGAGTTATTCTCTATAATAATGATAAGGATGCAATCTTCACAAGGAATATTGACGAACCGATTGCAGATGTTTGGCTTGAAGATATTACAAAAGACACCGAATTAGAAGTTGTTATAGCTGACAAAAAAGGGAAGATTACCATCTTGACGTCAGCAGGATATCATCTTAAAGAATTACAGTTTGGAAACAAGATTACCGTATTTGCAGTGATATCATTTGATGAAAGAATATTATTCGTGACAGGAGATCTATCATCTACACTTAGAATCTGGGATATAGATGGAAACGAGATTGAACGGCTTGATGTTGGAAATGTCCCAAGGTCCATGGCAACTGGAGTGCCTGATGATATCTCAGATATTGCATACCTTGTTGTGAGTACTAAAGATAGGAAGCTGAGTTTCTGGGAGGTTGAAGAAACTGGTAAGGTTTCACGTAGTGAAAAGGTGATTCTTCAGCAAATCGGCTCTACTAAAGAAACACTATATCGCCGAGCAATAAAATGCGGTAATTGTGGAGCACCTGCATCGCCAGAAGCTCCAAAGTGCGCATCATGTGGTGCCACGCTACAGATGATAGAGGAATACGCAACGGAAGAATACATCCAAGAGAGTATTGATTCGATTACAGGAAAACACCCTCAGATTGAGCTCAAAGAATTAGATAGAATACTTCGAAAGACCCTTCCACGACCTGCCGCATATAATCTAAGACGTAGTTTGCAGGCAATGATACAGAGTGACAATATTGAGGGTCATCTGGATGGCAGTACTTTTGTTAGAACTAAAAAGAAATTAAAATACAAGAAAATCGATGAAAGGGATGCAAAAAGAGTACAATCAATTCTTCTTGATTTACTCAAAGGTGCCGACACAGTTGATGTAGAAAAAATGGAAAAAGAAACTGGCGTGGATCGGACATTATTACGAAGAACCTTGATTATCCTTCTTGGTGAAGGAGCTATTCAAGGAACACTAGAGGGAAATCTATTTGCTCTTGACGAGAGAATGAGCTCTCGTGATTTTGTAGAGAAGCTAATCGAGGAGTTGAGAGTACAGACTGGGTAGGGGTTTTCACTAGAAATGATGGTCAACATGACAAATTACAAGAACATGCGGAGAAAGAGGAAATGGATATTTCAAAGAGAATAGTCGTCACATTCGTAGTTGTGGCGCTAGTGCCAATGCTCGTAATTTCAGCATTATCAATGGGGCAAATATTTACCGTTGCCAATGCTAATGCAGGAGATGCAGCAGATGCACTAAAAGCTGAGGAACTAGCAAATCTTCAGAGACTATCCAACGATACTGCACTCTTCATACAAGAAAGATGGCAAAGCTACATCGATGGAGTCTATATGATGGAACAGTATTGCGAAGATTTGTTCAATGAACGGATCACAGCAGCGCCACAATATTCACACTATTGGGACCCGACTGTGGATCTAAGCTTGGGTGCGTTGGATTACGAAACAGACCCTGCTATCACAGAATCGTATGAATCGGATACGATCTCATTTGAAACAGATTGTTACTTCATCCCTCGCGATCAATGGAACAATAACGATCCAGAGGACCATTCAACATTAACTGCAAATGCACTTGATTATTCATCAAATATGATTAATATCTTCAGAGCACTGCACGAAATGAATCCTGACTATAAATGGCTCTACATGGGTTACGATTTAGCTGTATCCGACCAACATCTGTTTAGGAACTATCCTTTTGACCAATTATCATATTTTCTGGATTGGAATGGGCCAGGTCAAGATTATGATGCAAATAGTGAAGAGTGGTACACAAATGTAGCAGGAATCAGTCCCTCTGATGATAATGTAATATTCACTGCACCATATATTGACCCAGTAGGTCTGGTGATTTCAATGGGTAGACCAGTTAGATTTGATAATGGGTCTCTTATTGGTGTTGTTTCTGCAGACGTTACAATGGGAACAGTACTAGATAAGGTTCTCAATCTTGATGTTTCAACAAATGGCTATGCGTTCTTACTTGACACAAATGGTGATGTCGTGGCTCATCCAGATCAACCATTAGATGATGAAGATGTTGCATCAATTGAATCTCTTGAGTTTGGCATATCTGGAAGCCCTGAAGCAACAGCATTCAGAAACTTACTGAATACTGAGGTTTTAGTAGAAGACTTTGGATTGCTAGAGTATCAGAAGAATGGCCTGGATTGGCATTTATCCTTCGTTAACATTCCAAATACTGACTATATACTACTTGTTGTAGTCCCCGACGCGGATGTCATTGCTCCCGCAACTGAAATCCTCAATCTCGTAGCTACTAGGACACTAATTTTAACCGGTGTCCTCGCAGGTATTCTTGCAGTAGTAGCAGCGGTTGTATCAGCAGTTTCATCAAGACGAGGAGAGGCAGTTGTCGAACCAATCCGTGAGATGACTCGTCTTGTTAGCAAAATGGCAAAACAGGACTTCACGCGTGGTGTAACAACAGCAGGGGCTATGTACGAAGAGGTAGGAACGACGGTAGATGCATTATTGAGTTTCCAAGAAGCGTGTCGCTTCGGTAATCAAGCATTCATCCGAGGCGATCTTCGTCGAGCGCTCGCTAACTATCAGAACCTTCTTGAAATTAGTCGAAGGCTACAGATAGAGGCGGGAGAGCAGACAATGCTCCTGAACATTGGTAATGTTTTCAGACAACGTGGAGATACAACAGATGCTATGGACTACTACAATCAATCATTAGCCATATCTAACAGACTTCTGGAAAGAGCAAAAGAAGATGGAGCTGATGAGAAAGATGCAATGATGAGAGTAGCATCTACCTATCATAACATGGCTCTCGTTGAAATGGACCTCAAAAACGCAGACAAAGCAATGAAACTTCTAGAAGATGCTGAAGCTATCGACCTCACAATCAAGAACTCTTATGGTCTTGCCAGACGATATGATGCGATGGGGCTTGTACTCATGAGAGATGGGAGATATAGTCAAGCTCAATCCAAATTTGATGAGGCACAAAAGATTGCGAAATCCATAGGGTACGATCGAAGTCTTGCATACATCCATTATCACGAAGGTGAGCTCTATCAGGTACAAGGTCATTGGAGAAAGGCAGAAAAAGAATACAGTGATGCTATCAAATTCGGGGAGGAAACTGATGAGCTCTGGTTAGTTGTTTTTGCAATGCAAAGGCTCGCAGATGTACTTGATCAACTGGACAAACCTAGCCATGAGATACGAAGAAAGGCAGAACGACTCAAACGTTCGATTCGGTACAAGAAGAGCGTTACTTTCGTCATTGATTATTCTGGTAGCATGCAAGCGCAATCGAGAATCAAGGCTGCTGTTAATGGTGCCAAGGAAATATTAGCTAGTCAGGTCAATCCGCAAGATGCAGTATCAATCATCATCTTCAATTCATCCTACAGAGAGATCTTACCTCTAACTATCAAGGGTGAGCAATCAGATGATGATAGTACGATTGTGAAAGCACTGGATTCTCTCAAGTATCCCAATTATGCTACTGCATTCTATGATGCACTTGGACGAGCTTTGGAGGAGCTAAATAAAATCGAATCAAGTGAACATAGATGGATTATCGCATTGACCGATGGTCAAGACAATAGTTCGGATACCTATTCATTGGATGCTCTTGAAGGAATATTCACTGAGAAGGACCGGATCAAACGTAAGAGACCCCTCACCATTGAAGGGTTCATTCGTGATAACCATCTCGATGTGAACCTGATAGTCATTGGTGTTGGTCAAGAATTGGCATCCCCAGTGGATACTAAGAAGAGACTGCGATCTCCAAAGACAGGTAAAAAGATGACAACTGAAGAACTTCTTGAGTCAATCTGTGAAAGCATCCCGCAAGGGCAATATCTGTCTGTAGTTGATAGCACAAATGTGAGGTTGGACATAGAGAGAGCCTTTGAGCAAATTGGAGTCTTGATGGCACAACTCGAAGTGGGAGGAACAACAGTAGATTACTAGGAGGAGATGAGAAAATGGCACAATCAACACAAACCAAGAAAAAAGGTAGTTTTAGAACAAACGTCATTCTCACGTTCGTAGTGATCTCACTTGTTTCACTCTCTGCCACAGGTTTCGTATCATTGACTTTTGTGGACTTGATTGGAGGGTTCACACGAGATGAGAGTTCACTGGCACTTCAAACACAGATTGAAGATAATATGGAATCAACAGCAGAAAAAACCGCGTTGGTGATCAATCAGAAGCTATCCAGTGCACAAGGGATGATAGAAGCTGCAGCAACAGAACTAGAATCATTATTCGAATCGGGCTCTACGTATGCGAATCGAGAGGTCTACTTCAACGAGCTCTTTGAGAATGATACTATTGCACCTGATCCTGCGGATAATCACTACGATGCCAACTATGGGCTTAACGTCTCATGGACCTACAGTAGTTGGTTCCACCGTAGTTATGATGCTTCCAATTACCTGACCTATGAAGCTGCAGAATCTGACAAACTGGGTCGTGTATCCAATATGGACTACATCTTCAACTCGATTCATAACCAAATCGACTTCAGATGGTTGTACATCGCATTTACTGATGATGGACTCTTCATAAACTATCCAGGTAGTATTCTAGACTATCCAAGCTATGATCCTAGAGGTGAGTTCTGGTATCAGGAAATTGCATCAGGAAATGGTGACATCGTCTTTGTTGATCCATACTATGATGAGTTTGATAATGTCTTGCTTATATCGATCGGAAAACTGGTCTATAGCGGTGGAATCCCACTTGCCGTTATTTCTGGAGATATTACCATAAGCGACATTCAAGACAAAGTCATCGACGTGAGTGTTTTGGAAAGTGGCTACGCATTCTTGCTCAATTCACTTGGTGAGATTGTAGCACATCCAGAGGTTGAAGATACAGATTATCTAGCGGGATTACCATATCTACTGGATATTGAACAGGATACTGGTACAACAGATCCACTTACCGAGAATGATATGGATGATATCAGAAACACTCTGGTGACAGAGACCTCGGGTTCCTTGAGATACACCAAGAACAATAACGAGAGTATCATGGTTTTCACTCCCGTAGGAAAAGGTGGATACATCTGTGTGATTTCTGTTCCACTCAATGAAGTACTGGAGGCAATACCACCTCTTGAAGCAAGAATCGCAGCTGCAAATGCTGAAGCAGCTCAATTCATTCTCTTTGTGACAATCGGAGGGATTGTGATAGCAGGGATCGTAGCAGTATCGGTTTCCAATACTATTACTCGGCCATTACAATACCTAATGGATCTAGCAACGAGAAATGCAGCAGCTAGGATTCGAGATGAGCCCTTGGACACTGCAGAACTGCAAGTGGACCAAACGTATATCTCAAAAGACGATGAGATAGGTGAATTAGCCAGAGCTTTCCAAGGAATGCTCGATACTATAAGAGAGGATGAAGAGTAACATCCTCTTTTCACCAATCAGAGGAAAGAAATAATGACAGATGAGACGTGGTCAATCGATAAAGCAAGAACCGTCTTCGGAGTTGGTAGGAATGACCTCCACTTCTTGGATATTCTAGAGAGTGGTGAGCTTTGTATTAAACTACAGGATGAGCAAATCACTATCAATGAGATAGTCCAGAAAATCAAGAGTGCTAATGGTAAATCGCCAGGCTACGTTTCATCATTTACTCTGAGAATTCCGCAGCTCATAACCTATCAGATTAAGAAACTCAGAACCACATTCGAGAAAGTATTCGAAGAGTTAGAATACGATGGAGAATTCATTGGAATATATCCAGTGAAAGTGAATCAAAGAAGTGATTTCGTAACTTCTGTAATTCGTTCAGATTCTGAGTACGGGTTGGAAGCAGGAACAAAAGCTGAACTACTTCTTATCACATCTGTAATTAAAAAGGAGAAACATAGACGTATTGTCTGCAATGGAGCAAAGGACCCAGACTATCTTAGACTTATCCGGGAATCAGTGGAGAAAGGTTTCAAGGTAGCAATCTCAATTGAATCACTTCATGAAGCAAGAATGGTTGTGGAACACTTCGATCCCAAGAAGACCGAGTTGGTGTTCAGAATCAAACCCTATTTGAATGTAGAAGGACACTGGTCCCACTCCACAGGAAGGGATTCTAAATTTGGTCTCAGTATTCATGATCTCTACAATGTAGTAGATTTACTCACACAGGCAGGATTTACAGAATCAATCACTACAATTCTTGGCCATGCAGGGTCTCAAATAACAGACCTCAAATCATTCAGTAGATTTGGTCAGTTCCTAACCAATCTTTATGCACAATTACGAGATATGGGATTGACCAATTTAGAAAACATCGATTTTGGAGGAGGATTAGCTATCGATTATACAGGAAAGCACCCTCCAGATCTGATGTATCAATATGCGAGAAACATTGTACTTGGCATCAAAGAAATGCTCAAGGAATCACACGGTAAACATCCTTTTCCAAATATCATGATAGAATCTGGTAGAGGAATAACAGCACCTGCGGCCTTAGTGATTGTTGAAGCTCTCGAAGTTCGGTCTGTTTTTCCCGCACCTGGTGGAGAGTGTTTTTCTGAGACCGCATTAACCAAAGAAGAGGAGTATCTTGAAAAAATAAGTAACGTCACCGAATTGACGGATCTTGTTGATATTTGGAATGATTTCCATTCACATTTTGGTGGAATGTCTTTAGCAGGCTTGGGTGCAATCTTTGAGAGAGAAATGATTGTTGGAATCTTAGAGAGAGCAACACGTGAGAGACTCGTTGCTTTGGGAATTCAGTCATTCACTTCAGAAAAACAAATCAGAAGTTTTTGGCATCCTGAGCACATTGTTATTGGTAATTTTAGTGTCTTCAACAGTATTGCAGACTATGTTCTTGTACAACAACATTTCCCGGTTGTTCCAATCTCCAATCTGCATGTTCATCCTGAAACAACGGTTAGACTTGTGGATATCACATGTGATTCTGATGGTGAGATTTCACATTTCTATCTTCAGAACACAGACAATGTTTGGTTCACGAAGGATAAACGACCACTTACGATGCCTGGTGGAATGATGAATGATGGAATTCCAGTTGGTATACTTGATCGGCTTCCTGGCTCACATTTTGTCCTTGCATTAGTTGGAGCCTACCAGGATGCAATAGAGATGGATCACAATCTACTTGGAGACCTCCCTGATGTTGAGTTAAGGTTACGTGAGGACAATACTTGGGGAATCACATGGATTACAGGTGCAGAGTCAATTGAACATCTCCTCAGGGATGTTGGTTATGCAGATATCAATGTTGATGAAGATCCGTACATGAATAGCTAAGAGACCCTTCTGAAAGCTTAAGACCCCAATTCGGATGGAGAATATCAACTTATGAAAGATTCAACAATAGCAAAATTTGATGCAATCAAAAAAG
Source organism: Candidatus Thorarchaeota archaeon (assembly GCA_004524565.1). Lineage (GTDB taxonomy): Archaea > Asgardarchaeota > Thorarchaeia > Thorarchaeales > Thorarchaeaceae > SMTZ1-45. The sequence continues at coordinate 9,586 of SDNZ01000014.1, read as the reverse complement.
ACCTGTTAGGAAAGAAGGTTCTAGTTGCATTCAGTGGAGGAGTTGATAGTACTGTACTGGCAAGTGTAGTATCTGATGTCGCATCAACTACGAAGCTTCTGATCATTTCCAGCAATACCGTTCCTGAGAGTGAGCTAATAGGAGCGAAAGAAGTTGCGAAGGAACTAGAACTAGATTTGATTGTAAAGGAATTCAATTGGGTAGAGGAAGAAAGTCTAGCATCAAATGAGATTGATCGATGCTACACGTGTAAGAAGATCCTATCGCAGAATTGGATGAGAGCTGCTGAAGAGATGGGTCTTGAAATAGTAGTTGAGGGGACAACTGCAAGTGAAACTGAAGGATATCGACCGGGAGCACAAGCTTTGGAACAGTCAGCTGTACAATCACCCTTTCTTCAGGCAAACATAACTAAGGATGAAATACGCGAATATGCTCGAAATCGAGGTCTCTCAGTTGCAGATAAACCATCTATGGCATGCCTGGCAACAAGATTCCCATATGGTACAGAAATAACCCTTGAACGTTTACATATGGTTGAAACCGTAGAAAAAGCTGTGATGACAATTTTCGATGTGAAATGCGTTCGCGCAAGATATCATGGTGACTTAGTTCGAATTGAAGTAGGTGCAAATGAACTTCCCAAAATGTTCAATCAGGCAAAGATGAAGGAGCTTGAGCAACAGGCACATGACGTAGGTTTTGCCTATATAACACTAGATCTCAAGGGATATCGAACTGGTTCTATGGACGAGGGTCTTGATCTCAGTTGATACAAATCAATTTCTTCTGTGGATGAGAGAGAAACTCACATCCATTCTTTGTAACCACAATATCTTCTTCGAGACTCATCTGACCATAGTCCTCTGTGGTAACATAAAATTCGAGCGTGAAGAGATTTCCAGATTCTACAGGTTGTTTGACGGTATCACCATAGCGTTCCCACTGAGGACCAAGAAGACCGCCACCATCATGAGCATGTCTTCCAATCTGATGACCCAATGCATGTTGATACTCTTCATATCCTGCATCTGTAACGAAATCACGAGCAATTGCATCTACTTCATATCCTAGCACTCCAGGTCGAATGAATTCAGATGCTGCAATTATTCCGTCTCGCACGGTCTCGAAGGCATTTTGAACTTGTTCGGGAATGTCCTTTTCCTTACCAAAGAAGAACATCCGCTGGATGTCTGAACAGTAGCCCTTGTACCGTACACCAAAATCAAAGTGAAGAAGATGGCCCGGCTTGGTCTTGTTTTCAATTGGACCAGCATGCCCGAATTGTTTGTTCGGGCCAGCATCCACTGCAGGATTGTGGTCATCATTCCAGGCACTTGTGACACCATGCTTGTCCATTTCGTGATGGAATAGGTTGTATATCTCAATCTCAGTCATTCCGGGTCTCACAAACCCTTCAGCAGCTTTGAATATCTCCTCTGTGATTGCAACTGCTTTCTTTACGCGTTCAATCTCTTTGACAGATTTCCTTCCACGAAGTTTTTGAACTAGAGTCTCACCAGAGATCAATCGTTCAACATATGGGGTGTCTTCTAGATAATCTTTCAGAATCATATGCATACCCACAGTGAGACCATCAGCGGCAACATCATTAGTACTGTAATTGATCGCAATCTTTGAAGGATTGTACTTCTCTAACTGACGAACTAACTCATCCTTGATTCCCTGTGTATATGGGATAACTTGATCGAAGATACCTCGTGCTTTGATACCATCAGTATCAAAATTGCCAGCAATTGATATCTTGTCCCCCTTCTTGGTAAAAAGGAAAGCAGATTGCCAGACAACATCACCTCCAAAAATGAGTTCCATGACAGGATCGGCAATTTGCGAGGTCTCTCGGACCCAAACAAGCCATGCATCAATATCAAGTTCTTTCAGTAGCTCAACAGCTTGCTCGCACTTTGATTTTTCTAGATCGAACGACATGATTGAATCGCCTCGTTTTATTCATTTGGTTTGATAACTGCCTTTAACGAAGCAAAGCTCTCTTGCGTTTCTAGTGCCTTCTGAGCTTCGTCAAGACTGAATGTGTGAGTGACAAGAGATTCGAAGGGGAACCGATCGTAATTATCTGCTATGGTTTTTACACCACGATAGACATGAAGGGTCTCTGAACCCCAGACTGTCTTGATATCAAGATGCTTTCGATTCATAAGATGAGGATTAATCTCGATAGTACCACTATCAGTGTACTGTCCGCAAATAGAATACGCACCACCCTCTCGAACTAGCTCGATTCCCTCAGGGATAGCTTTTGCATTTCCAGTTGCCTCATAGATAATATCAGGTCCATGACCACCAGCAATGTCGATGAGCGCTTGCTTCCGCTCCTCTATCGTAGTTTCCCCGATGTTGAGTGTATGCGTGACTCCGAACTTCTTTGCGATTTCAAGTCGATTCTTTGCTTGATCAATCATTGTAACAGTGGAAGCACCACTGATGAGGGCAAGTACAGCAATCATCAAACCAACAGGTCCTGAGCCTTGTACTGCAACATTCTTTCCCCAAGTCATTGGACTTCGTAAGACTGTATGGACAGCGGTGGGCATTGCACATCCAACAGCGCTGGCACCATCAAAGCTAACATGGTCGGGTATCTTAATGATGTGTGTGCCAGGGGAGAGATAGAGGTACTCACTATAACCCCCTATCAGATGAGGGTGTTCTGTTGAGTCCATGGTTATTCCGTATACTCTTCTATTCGTACACTTTGTTGGAGCTTTAGCAATAAGGCAGTTCCAGCATTTGTAACAGGTATTGTACACATCATGAAAGGTCACCCGATCGCCTACCTTCAACTCATTCCCATCGAGGTCTTTTACAGCATGTGGACCTATCGCTTCAATGGTTCCAACCACCTCATGACCAGGTATTAGTGGATACGGAACACCTGCAAGTCGGCCGTGCCAGAGATGCACGTCAGTACCACATACTCCTGCATTTGCCACTTTTAGTAGAGCAGCCCCAGGAGCAAGGTCGGGTATCTCATACTCTTCTATTTCTAAAGGTGCACTGGGCTTAGGGACCACAGCAGCTCGACTCTTCTTGACCATGTTCATCAACTTCAGAACGATTTTGTCTAATCCTGAAAAACCTCAATAAAAATACACGTAAACAACAATACCTGGACTCGTAATCTATGAATAAAGTTATAAGATAATAATTAACAATAGTTTATTGGAGATGATTGTTCATGAGTGGACAAGAACCAGTCGAAAGCTTGGATTGTGTGGGGCTTTATTGTCCTCAACCACTATTTCAAGCAAAGCAAGCCATCGAGAGTATAGGACCAGGGGAAATACTGGAAATCCTTGCGGATGATCCAGCAGCAGAAGAAGACATCAAACGCTTTGCAAAAAGAACTGGTCATACTTTTATCAGTGCAAAACGCTTACCTGATGGAACAAATCGAATACTAATCAGACGGAAAGAAAATTGATCAACAATAATCAACAACAAAGTGGTGTGAGGTAGGGGTACAATGAAAGAAATCTATCTTGATAATCAGAGTGCAAAACCAGTGGACCCTCGAGTGATAGAGGGAATGTTACCATATTTTGATGAAAAATACGGAAATCCTTCTGCACTTCATTCAACAGGAGATATTGGAACAGATGCGTTAGAAGAGAGTAGAAAGTCTATTGCAGAGTTCATCAACGCAGACGAGGAAGAGATCATTTTCACTTCAAGCGCTACTGAATCAATAAATCTTGGAATTGTTGGTTATGCTATGAAGAACCAACAAAAAGGCAATCACATCATTATTTCAGAAATAGAGCATATTTCAATTCACAATATAGCCAAACATCTGGAACGATCAGGATTCCAGATTTCAAAAGCTCCAGTCGATAAGTACGGTCGAGTAGATATGCGAAAACTTGAACGGCGAATAACAGATCAGACAATTCTCATCTCAGTTGGTTATGCAAGTAATGAGATTGGCACTATTCAGCCAATACGAGAGATAGGAAAACTAGCAGAAGAAAAGGGTATTGCATTTCATTCGGATGCAGTAGCCGCAGAAGGACTTGTTCCGATTGATGTAAAGCGAGATGGAATCCATCTAATGGCACTTTCTTCAAACGATCTCTATGGGCCAAAGGGTGTTGGCGTTTTGTATATGAGGAATAAGTATAGAGTAAATCCGATAATGATTGGTGGAGGACAAGAGCGAGGTCTTAGATCTGGAAGTGAAAATGTACCCGGTATCGTTGGAATGAAAATTGCTGCAGAAATAATGCAGAAAGAAATGCCAGGTGAGGTCAAACGATTCACTGGATATCGAGATAGAATGACAAAACAGATTCTGGAGGAGATTCCAGACAGTTATCTAAATGGACATCCCACTGAACGCCTTGCTAGCAATACACATGTTCGATTTGATGGAATAGAGGGAGAATCAATCCTATTATCATTCAAAGATAAAGGAATAGCAATTTCAACAGGTTCTGCATGTACTTCTAAAACACTGGAACCATCTCATACACTCATAGCGACTGGATTGATGCATGAAGAAGCGCACGGTTCTCTACAAATTACCACTGGAAGATTCAATACTGATGAAGACATAGATAGTGTACTCAAATCTGTACCGGAAGTTGTCACAAGACTGCGAGACCTATCACCAATATACAAAGCAAAAAAGGTGTAGAAAAGATGAAATCTACAAAATATAGTGAAAAAGTTCTGGACCATTTTCGTAATCCACGAAATGTTGGAACATTGGAAGGAGATGATGTAGCCGTTGGTAAAGTAGGTAATCCCACATGCGGTGACATCATGGAAGTATTCATTCGAATCGATGGAGACAAAATAACTGACGCAAAATTCCGAACGTTCGGTTGTGGTTCAGCAATCGCAACAACAAGTATGACAACTGAGATGGTTGTAGGTATGACCCTTGATGAGGCAATGGAACTCACTCGTGAGGATGTTGCTGGTGAGCTAGATGGATTACCACCAATTAAAATGCATTGCTCAAACCTGGCTGCGGATGCACTTCATGAAGCAATCATTAGTTACCGAAGAGGGAAAGGTGAAGACATTCCCCCAGAGGATACTAAGAAAGAAGAACCCGGGTGCGTTATTGGACAGGACGAATTTCTCAATAAAGGAGTATGGCAAACAGTTGATGATCTGAAGGATTTTGAAGAACAAAGAATATTAGTTCTCCATTCAGGAGATGAATCTGTAGAACAAGCAATCGAACTTACAGAAGTTAGTGATCGGGTGATTCTTCTTACACCTGAAAAAACCGTAATGACAACTGCTGAACTGGATGAACAGCTAAAGAACTCAAACGTCAAAATACTCTATGAATCACGACTTCTTGAAATTCGTGGTGAATTTGAAGTAGAGAAGGTCTTAATTCGAAATCTCGACGAGGATGAAGACTACGAGCTATTTGTTGATCAAGTGGTAATCATCGAATAACCTGAACATCAAGTACATATGAAAGACCCTTGTATTTGCAAGGGTAATGTTCGAGATTAGAGTAGCAACAGAATTAGATAGAGCTCTACTTGTCAAGATGTATCTAGAGGAGATTAACAATGATAGCGAGAGAGCAGAGAGATTTGCTCAAGATTTTATTGAGCATTTCAAAACCCTGTTGGCGCTCCAAGATGGACAACTCTGCGGAACATTGACATGGGATAGAAGAGGTGGATTCGATGATGGTGTTGTAGAAATCGTGGCACTCGGAGTCAATAAGAGTTTTCGGCGTCAGGGTGTTGCTAAAAGGTTAGTTACATATTTCATTCAAGAAACCTCTAAGTTCTACTCAGAAAATGGATATCCTCTGAGGGTCATCATAATCTTCATGGAGGGTGAAAACGAGGTCGCTCGAAAATTCTATTCTAATCTAGGATTCACAGAAGAGGCAAGAATTCTCAAACTCTATCCTCATGATGACGGTGTGATTTGGACTAGGCATATCAATCATTAAATCGTATTATACTTGTAATAGAACAGTCAATAAGTAAACAAAAGGAATTCTGAATTATGAAGAATGGAGGCGGCATAGGTACTCTTCAAGAGCGTTCACTCCATGCAAAAATCAAAGAATTGTATAATACACCAGATGCAGAAATTGAAGTCAATGTGGATGGATATATTGTTGATGTGGTAAGAGGAGACCTGCTGATAGAGATCCAAACCAGAAAATTCTCAGCTATTAAGGATAAGCTGTTCAAACTCATGAAGAATCATCCAGTACGCCTCGTGTATCCAATTGCTAAAGAGAAATGGATTGTTCAACAGGATAGAAATGGAGAAGTAATAAGTCGAAGAAAATCTCCCAAGAAGATGGGGATTCTACATATCTTCGAAGAACTTGTTAGTATTCCAACGTTCATTATACATTCAAATTTTGAAGTCGAAGTCATACTAACTAGGGAAGAGGATATTCGTTTCAATGATGGAAAAGGAAGTTGGAAAAGGAGGGGATGGAGTAGCATTGATCGCAGGCTTATTGATATTGTTGATAGAACGTTATTTTCTACTCCTAAGGAGTTCTTACGATTAATTCCAGACACTTTGGTAGAACCATTTACAACTAAAACACTAACCGAGGTTCTGAAGGTCCCCAGACGTCTTGTTCAGAAGATGACATATTGTATGCGGAAAATGGAAATATTGAAGGTCATCGGAAAGGAAGGAAATGCACACCTATACGTAAAGAACCAAGGATCATCTTGATTCAGCCATAATATCTGAAATGATTTCGAGGTAATCGGATATCGGAGTTTCCCATTTGTGAGTATCTTTATTGAAAAGGTCATAGGGATGCATGCTTGAATCTCTTGTATAGGTATGATTAATCTGGAAAACACAGGATTTGAGATATGGTTGCATGAGATCCAGTCCTTGAAGGAAACCAGGAAAATCACTTGCGGGTAAACCCATACGAATACCCCAACGGGTTCTAGATTCCATAATGATAGAGCCAATATATGGATGAGTATAGAAATTATTCATAATTCGTGCAACAGGTTCCTCGATTTCTAGATAGAGATTAACACCCAACACATCACTAATTGAAGAAAAATAAGAACCATATCCCTTGATTACACCTGCACTTTCTAATCTACGAATCTTCTTTGTGACCTGTGTTTCAGATAATCCGAATAGTCGGGCAAGATCCTTTTGTTGTACCATTGCATCATCGTATAGGCTTCTGAGGATTCCATAATCGTTAGTGTCAAATTCTAAAATTGAAGGATTCTCATCACATTGTGTATTGATTCTATTTGTCTTTGATTTGAGAGTCTTCTTGATTTTTTTATGCCAATCACTCCAATCATAATGCCAACCGAGTATTGGATCGAGATACTTGAAATCACCATACTTGTGCTCATAATCAGTAAGGTCAAACAAATAGAAGTCAGAGATCAGACCTTCTTTTTGGAAAACTTCCGCGAGTCTTCTTGGTATACTGGGAGTAGTAATAGAATATAGAACATAAATAGCAAATCCATTGTATCGCCCATATGTTGATGACCAGTAATAGATAGAACTGATTTCTTCAAACATTTTTTCAAGAATCGGGTTGGAACCAGGCGTTGTATGAACAATCACAATAGTTTCTCCCAAACCCATCTTTCGCTCATGTGTGAATGCCCTGGCAGGAAGGAGTACTTGCGTGTCGCGCATTCTCTGAAGGCGATACCTGACTGTGCGAGCAGGATAACCAGTCTTTTGACTTAGCTCTTCTGTTGAGCATTTCCCACCTAGAGCATCTAGTGCGCCTAGTATATCAACGTCCTTTTGATCCATGGGACGAATACGTGTCAGACAATCACCTTGTTCCAACTGGAATGATTTTCACAATTAAGCTTGACGTTGGAGCAATATCGATTACGCCGTAGACAATGCTTATATTAAACATTTTATGATTTCAACCCGACAATCCTCATACGATATGTGATGATTGTGACACAATCGTATTGATTAGGAAAAAACTCACTGGTGATAGGTATGAGTCTACCAATCAATCTCACGAAGAGCACACTAATTGTGCTAAATCAATTGACCATTCAAGGACCAATGTATCCAGCAGAGATTGCACAGAAGAGTGGACTCGCCATGAGAACTGTTACCCTAGCTCTGAAGACATTGCAATCGGGTCATCTCTGCAGAAAGGTACCGAATCTCTCTGATATGCGTAAACCTATGTATCATATTGATTATGAGAAAGTGAAAGAACTCCAGAGAAACAGGGAGATTTGGCGAAGCATGGCGAATCTTCATCTACCAAGATAATTCATTCATCTGGTCATTGGAGAAGGCTGTTACAGCACACTAAAATAATGTATTATTGACAGTTCTCGAAACATCCATTCAGGATAGCATGCATAACAGCACCACGAGCTACGTCCATATCAGGTATTCCAGTAATTAATTCTTGACAGATCCTTAAAGCTGGTAATCCAACTGGTAGAGGAAGACCACAACCATCGTCATCATTCAAGACATCTATTTTTCTGATGACATTAATAGGCAATCCGAAATCAGAAATAACAGAATGTAGAATTTCTAAAGCTGCATCACATAGAACACATTTCTCACTACTATAAAGAATAATGCAACTGCATCTTCCGCAAGCAGTTTTGGGTGATTCGATAGTGAGATGGGCTGATTCTGTTCTAACGGTCATAGCTTATCACGAGAAAGATAGCAAATTCTGAATATAACGAGTATCGACATATACTCCTCCAACAGAATGCATTAAATGGTTGAATTGAGGCGTTCTGGAGGGTGTGAGAAATAATACTACATGTTTTTTGAATTACATCGTTACGTTGAGCTAAGTCTCCACTATACCCTCCAAGAGAGACTTAACAAATGGCCATATACTCCCAGATAATACATCCTAAAATTATAAATTTAATAACTAAAAAGGGTGTGAAGGAAAATTACAGATAGTAAAGACTTAACATGCGAGTAGGGGAATTTTCTCAAATGGAAATCCTTGATGCAATTCGTACATTACCTAAGGTTGAATTGCATGTCCATATATTGGGCTCAATAAGACCTGAAACATTACTATCGATCATACGAGAGGATGGAGTCAATGCGCCTTATACTCAAGTCGAGGAAATCATCAAGCAGTTCGAGTACACCGACTTTCTGAATTTCTTGAGAACGTACATGGAGATTGTGGAATACATCACGGAAGAGCATCACTTTGAGCGAATCACCTATGAGATGCTTGAGAACTGTGCCAAGAGCAATGTTCGATATATCGAGGCTAGTTTCTCCCCAAGAGACCATATTCCAAAAGGACTAGATTTTGAAAAGATGGTTGATTCAATCAATAGAGGAATCCAGAAAGCCAAGGATGAATTTGGAGTTGAAACAAACATCAGGGTTGATTTGGTTCGTAATTCAACATTTGAAGAAGCAATGGAAATCCTAGATTTGATTGAAAAGAAACCTGATAATATCATCACTGTAGATCTTGGAGGAAATGAGGCTCAATCCCCGCCAAGACTTTTTGTAGAACACTACAAACGCGCTACTGCTATGGGACTCCATAGAGTTGCACATGCAGGTGAAGGAG
>SDNZ01000120.1 GCA_004524565.1 Candidatus Thorarchaeota archaeon | reverse complement strand
TCTTGACCCCCATAATTTGCATTTCCACAGTCTATATCTCCTTCTACTGTTTCATCTAATCGGCGGAGGTCACAGGACTGTCTACCATAATAGTAAGTAATTCCGTCAGCATCTGCTGGAACTGAACAACAGATTGTGAAGTCTTGATCTTGATCACGCATGGCTAATGTAGGCATGATCAGATGCTCATGCGAGTTGACAGCTCCAGTCTGATGTGCCTTTGCCCCCCGTATAATCACACCATCATCTCTTCGTTCTGTAACATGAACAAAGACATCAGGGTCCTTCTGTTCAGAGGGTCGTTTACTACGGTCTCCCTTTGGATCTGTCATACATCCATCAATGACCCAGTCATTTTTCTCAGCTGTTTTGATGTATTCGATGAATCTCTGATGATATTGGGTTCCATGCTTCTGGTCTATCTCATACGTTGTAAGGTATACTGCATTGAGGGCATCCATTCCGACACATCGCTGGAAACATGTTCCACAGCTCTGACCGAGGAGTCTTAGCATCTTGACTTTCTTCTGAAGGTCCTCAGTACTTGTGTGTAAGTGACAGAAGCGATTGATCGTATCGCCTGTAAGGATAGACTTTGCTGTCATAATATCGCGATATTCGGGTCTGTGTGCCAGATCGTACGTAAGAGCAATGGAGTTTATTGAGGCACGAATGATTGGATGGTCTATTGGATGCTCTATCTTCTGACCCATTAGATAGATAGTGAGTGGTTCGCGTGCTCGTAAGCTATCAAGATACTCTTCACCAGTCAGTAATACCAACTTTAGTCACTCCTTGTTTTAGAGATGGACTTCACTTGGTATGATTTCCAACTTATGAGCTCTATCTTTTTACTCGTCCGGACATATACAAGGGCACTGTTTGCACTTTGAGCACGTATCTGGGTATTTGTTATAGAACGCTTCTGCAACATCGATATCTAATAGATTAGCAAGGGAGCATAACCACGCAAAGACATCAGCTATCTCCTCCTCTATTTCCTTCGACCCTTCCATCTCTAGGATTGCGTCACCTAATTCAACAAGTTCTTCCCGTGTTCGTTGAAGAGTGCCCTTTATACCTCTCTTCCTGTCTCGATCCCAGTAGACCTCACGCATCATTTCTTGTGCATCTTCAATCCTCATATACAAATCCCCTTTGGGGTCCGAAACTAATCGGACCCTCGTCTGACCTATCTGAATCGTAGATGTTCGTATGCAGGAGTTTCATTCTCGAAAGCATAGTGCACTTTCTGGTAGTCCTTGCGGAACTCTCCAATCTCAGTTGCTACTTTCTTTACATCCTCACCTTTCATAACAACCCTTGTCATGAATTCTGCAATTGCATCCATCTCTGACTCTTTCATACCGAGTCTGGTCATCTCGCTGGTTCCAAGTCTAATACCACCAGGTGTCTTGTAATCTCGGCCTCTCTTCTTGTCCCAAGGCAAGAGGTTACGGTTGATGACGATATTTGCATCCTCAAGGGTTTCTTCACACTTAGCTCCATCACCCAAAGGTGTCTCAGTGACATCTACAAGAACCACATGGGACTCAGTGAAGCCTTTATGCTCTGCAATGACTTGCCAACCACGTTCATGCAGTGATTGTGCTAGTGCTTTTGCATTCTTCATAATCTGTTTACTGTAATCCACACCGAACTCGATCATCTCAGCTAATGCTACTGCAAGACCTGCAACATTATGGAGATGATGATTACTTAGGAGACCCGGAAATGATGCTCTCTTGATTTTATCAGCCCATTCCTCTTTTGCTAGAACCATTGCGTGTTGTGGTCCTGGAAGGGTCTTGTGAGTAGATGTGGTCATCATATCTGCGCCTTCCCTCAAGGGATCCTGGAAGAATCCTGATGCAATGAGTCCTGATACGTGAGCAGAGTCATATCCAATAGTCATGCCATACTCATCAGCAATCTCACGGAACTCTTTCACAGGGTGGGGAAATGGGAATACACTTCCGCCAAAGAGGAGGAACTTGATCTCATCACCTTTCTCTTGGAGTTTTCTTATCTCATCCATAGACGCATCTATATCAATATTGAACTCTTCATCATTGAAGACCCAATTTCTAACCTTATGCCCTCTGATTGCACCTGCTGTTCCACCTAGATTTGCTCGTGCATGAGAGATATGGCCTCCATGTGCTATAGAGAGAGCCATCATTCTCTCCATAGGTTCCATTGCAGCAGTGTACATTGCAAGATTGGCAACAACTCCAGAAACTGGTCGTACATCTGCAAATTCTGCTCTGTAGAGTTTCTTTGCCAAATCAATAGTGATGAGTTCTACCTCATCGATATATTTGCAACCTGCATAGACACGCTCGCCTGGCCATCCCTCGGCATAACGGTCTCTAAAATCGCATACAATTGCGGATCTAACCGCTGGTGATGACACGTTCTCACTAGCGATGAGATTGATGGTTTTGGTCATCCAGTCATCATGACTTTCAATGAGATTCCAGATAGCGTCGTATTGTTTCTTGTGCTCGCTCATACCTAGCGACTCCTTATCCTAGAGATGCATCGAGCTAGAAGTAGCTTCGTTATATGGCTTACGACATCAACAAATAGCGTTGTCTATTTATGGATGTTAATTTAGGAAAAAATAATATACAAAACTACCTTTGTTTTAGAACGATACTTGGTACAGTGAGGAGTATATTATGGGAGATTTTTCAATTCCTGGTGCACCGTTTGTGCTATCCCTTCCGGAAAACTGGAGTGTAGAGCAATCGACACTTCAAAATTCACAGGCTAATTGTATTATCGCGCACTCGCCTCAAGAAAAAGTAGAGGTAGTCTACCATCTACATCCCGCATCTAGTCTTGATGAAATCATTGCTGAGGGCGATTTTATAGCACCACTCTATTCACAGACTCAATTTGAGATAAATGGAATGGACTGTCTCGCCTATACTGGATTAATACCTGAGGACATCATGGCCATCTTCCTCTGGCAGGCTGCACCCAGAGCTGGATCCATCTATGGGGTATCTGAAATCATTGATTCTACTGTTGTATTTATAGAGCATAAAGGTGCGATACTGGAAATTACAATCACAACGGAGGTGCAATCTGATGAATTCCCAGAACATCCTGCACTTCTTGTGTTGAGCGGGATTGCACCTGGCAATCCTCTCCTTGCACCAACCGATGATCCCTTTTCCGCAACAGCCATCTCACCTTTAGCTGATATGCGACAGCGGACAAAATTACCCACCAAGACCATACAACATAAGGGAAAAACATTACCAAGGATTAAAGACAAAAAGCCAGATTTGACAGCAATGCAGAATCTTCTTACAGAACCGAAGCCAATGGTCTGGTGTTTGGATAAGCTACAGGAGATTAGTAAGAGGCTAGAGAAGAATAGAGAGTTCGGACAGTATGGCAAAGATTTGTTCCAAATTCGGATCATGTTAATGAAACTTTGGGGTTATAGGGATGAATCGAAGGCTGCAGTTTCCAAGTTCGTAGATAGGAAATATGTATCACCACCCGCTCCTGATCCATCTATTGAGAATGATGAGGGAACTGAACCATGTAAGAAGTGTGGCACCTCTCTTCATCCCTCTGATAAGTTCTGTCGTAATTGTGGTGCTTCTCGATATCCCCGCGCAATCCGTTGGACTCCTGAATCAAAATCCTAGAAGATCTGTCGAGTTAGGAGCCCTAAGAATCTCCTTAACACCACAATCTCAATCATTTGCTTGCTGGATTAACTACAGCTCTCGTTTCTTGGGGAAATTCGTGACCTATGCTTATTATTCATGATATGCAAGTACTTTTCTTCCATTGCTTCAGACTGAATCTTCCCCCTACCTTATCTTTGTAGTATCATTGCCTTCTCGGGGGAATGAAGTATCTTCCAATATTATCTCTCCTCAATTAACCTTCAATTATTCGTATAGCCACAGAAAAGAGCTTCCCTTTGATGACCCGCTTTAATATCATACTCGTTGGCACCACAATCTCTATAAACTGAAGACGGGCAGAAGCGAAATCACGGGCCAGTGGCTAAGCCAGGCATAGCGACAGTTCATCAGAACTTCTCTGGTGAGTTGAAGCTCTTAACTTGTAGACCTCGGGATTTCCCCGAGTTCGAGGACTGGTCGGGGGTTCACGATAGTTAATTTCTAACTATTGGCCTAAAAATCCCCCCTGGCCCGCCATCATCTTAGTTTTTCATTGTCGTTTCGTGGGATGACTTTAATTATCGTTATGAGCTATAACTAAAATGAAGCTTCAAAAGTATTGAGAAATCAATCAACGCTTCGAACCGAGGGAATTTCGTAATGAATAGAAGAAATATCGTGATAGTATTAGTGCTATTTGTAATTGTTTTTCCCACGAATCCTGTAACTTCAGTAAGTGCAGAAAGCGTGAAACAACCAGGATATGACCTACCAACATATGCTGATAGATACTACAATTCAAATGGTGAATTAATTGGTGCAGTGGTAAACGATCCTACAGAAATTGGAGATTGTTTACCTGTTAACCAAGAAAATTCAAGAGATTTGCTACACAATATCAAATTGAAACGTAGTGGTTCTGATTTAACAGCCCTGACCATTGACAAGAATGGGAAACTCATTGACTCAAGAGTTTTTTCTTTCCAAGATTTGGTTAATCAAGCAGGGTCAATCGATAAAGCTAATGCTCTCATTGAACGAATTCCAGATTTCCAATCTGGTTCTGAATTGAATCCAATAGATGAACTAGATTGGATTAGTCAGCCACATTGGGAAAAGAAGTATTCAGAAGAAATTACGCATCAATGAACCAACATAGGTGAGCTATATACTGGACCTATGATGAATGTTCAGCTTGAGTTGAAGATGACATCAGGGACCTATAGCACAACTGCAGTTTCTGGAGCAGGAATTACATATGGAAGTGAAACAACATTCGGAAAAACTTAGGTAACTGACTTATACGCATATAATTGGCAGACCTTTACAATAAGAATGATGAATGACTATATGTATGAGTACTGGGAAGCATGGATGTATGTTCCTTGGTTTATAGTGGGAAGTCAACAGATTTGGAAGTGTAGTGGAATCCGAGGAGGTACAATCGAACTATGTTCACCATCTCCTGATATACATCGAAGTAAAACATCATCCGATGATTCAGTTTCCTTGAACCCGAAACAAACTAAATATCTTATCTACAACCAAATGTCTGACAAAAGTTTCAAATTTGATGTAGGTGCGAAATTGAAGAGACCATGGACAGGTCCAATTGGCACTGTAGTAGAATTTGAAGTACCGTTGATATCTATATCCCATATAACTGGACATTATAGTGACACTGAAACTGTATACACTCTGACAAGTACTGCTAATTACTATCATATTTGGGACATCTATGAATTTGGTTGTAATTATGGGACTTCTGGAGGATTTGTGCCAACCTTTTCAGTATACTCTTAGTGAATAAGAATAAGAAGAATTGACTTAATACCAATAAATGAACTTGCAGGGATATAGATATGTCACAATTTGAAGAACTCATATCGTGTATTGGTTTTCCAGTAAAACGAATCAGATACAATAATAGATTTAGATTGGTTATCGTCATTCTTCTTATTGCACTTTTTTTGATTCCCAGTTCTAACCTCGCTACAAACATATCATTTTCTAAAAATCTAGGTCCATTTGATACAGCTGAAATCTCGAACTTGCCCAATGCAACGGTAACAATTGACCTTTTTGGCGTTCTGTTTGGAAATCAAATAGAGGCGAAATTGAATTACGGTTTTCGATATGACAATACTTCTATGACATACGCAATTGGGTTTTCACAACAATACCTAACAATTACAAACTCGATTATCTTTACACGTTCGTCTGGACTGGGATATGATGAGATGCGTGAATATCCTTTTGCATACACGGAATATGGAATGATTACAGATTATTGGCTAAATCATACTCCCAATTGGGTTAGCAGAAGAGAATATGCCGCTTGGACCTCCTTGGACTCGGTTGGTGGATATTTGGGGCCTATTTCTGAGGAAAATATGACCCACCTTACAAAAGCAGGTGACATTATCGAATTTGAGAATCTTTCTATTTACTTTGATGATGGATCTTCCTTTCTATGTGGTCCACAGATAATCACAGTAGGTGTAAACTTCACACAACAGAATGGTGAATGGCAGGTAGAATATATTCTTGAATCATCAGATTCACAAAATACTCAGATTTACGAATCTGAGCTGGTGATATATCTTCCATTGGTAGATCCTATATCGCTACCATTTATTGGAGGAGTTTCGTTCGCTGTTCTAGTGGTGATTGTGTTATTATCTAAATGGTATAAACGTAGATTAGTACAATCTATGAATAGTATGCCAAAAATCGAAAAGGTCCAATCAATTGAGTGATCGTGCAATTATGTCTGTTGCCTTTCAGATAGTTTCCTAATAATCCCACCTGGCCCGCCATTCTGATTTTACGGGTTTCTGAAGATGTATATTCCCCAGCTGATAGTATCTCTACCCCATTTTAGGTAGATATCTTTTGCAGTCTTTGTTTTCTCAAGAATCTCCTGATTATCAGGATCATCCGAATGCGATTGAATGTATTTGTCAACCGCCCACCACTGAAGAGTTTCATAATGATCCCAATCATCTTTGTTAGAAACAAGTGTATAGAGACAAGTGAGTCCTAATTCTTCACCTTGGTACACATTCTCTTTGTGTAGTCGGAAAGAATCACGAGTCATTTTGAGGGCCTTAAGATATTCAATATCAGGTTCTCTCAACCAGAATGGTTCACCGATAATTACAAGTCCCCCCGGTTTTGTCATCTGCTTGAGTGCTTTCAATGTTCCAACATGATCTTCAAAGATCCAGCTTGCTCCCAAACACATTGCAACATCAAATAGTGCTCCAGATTCAGGTCGATACTTGGCACCATCCAATTCAATGAAGATTAAATCGGATTCAGGAACTCTCTCGAGATGTTTCTTCTTGCAATCATTGATAAAAAATGGAGATATATCAACTCCCACCCCTGACATTCCATATTTCTCTGCCAGTCTGACTAAGACCTCTCCCTTTCCACATGCGATATCAAGAATTCGAGCATCTTTTGATAGGTTGAGAAGTTGACAGAATCGTTCGAATTTCTCTTCACTCATTGGATTACACAGTACATGATGCTTGTGTGTAATGTCATAATACTTCCATTTGTCCATTTACATCAACTCCAAACCTGTTGATTCGAAGACACTCTTGGAAATAAATATCCGATGGTTCAAATCCCACCTATCCCGCCATTTTACCTGTTTTTCTTACACATTGCTGCGAAATCAGACCTTATTTTGTATATTACATAGATATACAATTGAGGTTTCTTTCATGCTAAATGATAATGGAATTTGTGTTTTCTTTTCCTCAAAAACAGTTGGAGTCTTCAAAGGAAGAGAAGGTATGGTACATGTCTGTCATACATGTGATAGGAATTTTGGAATTCAGAACGAATATGAACAAGTTATCCCTCCTGAAATAATGAAGTTAGTCTTCTCAGCCGAATTGGCTTCACAGGAGCTAGAACTTAGTCTTAAACTAATAGATGTCAATCGATTGAACCTTGTTCATAGAATGAAAGAAATGGTGAACGGAAAACCCATTCCCCGAATATCAATTGGAGAGAAGTTCATTTCTGGAGAACCAACAAAAGATGAGATAATTGTACTCTATCGCAGTTCTTGCGATACCCCAGATAGATCCTAGTACCTGGATGATACAAAATCCCAACTGGGCCGCCATCACACAAAATCTTGCATCAATCAAATTTTCTATTATATATTAAATCTATATTCTAGATGGTAATATCAAATGAGTCGGGCTCTTAGAACTGATACTGGAGAGATTCGCTTCATCTGGAAACTTGGAATTACTCTCATTCTGATTCTTGTATTAATTATCATTAGTAGATTCAGTCTGATATTTACAGTTCAGCAAATTCTCATTTTACAGGGGACTCCATCTTCTGCTGCTTTTCAAAACGCACAAATCTTTGTTGCTGAATCAGCTGAGGGGCAAACCATTGCGAGTTCTCTCGACTTTCTCTTGATGTTCTTACTTGTCATTGCCTTAATCACACGCTTCGACAAACATGAATTTCACTTGGCGAATATTGGTTTGGATATGCAGCGTAATACCCTGCCTTTCGTGTTACTGGGATTAGTTATTGGATGTGGCCTCTTTCTTGGATCAGTGATGTTTGGAGTACTTTTTGGTTCAGTAGAATTCCCGATTCTTTCTAATCTCGACCAATGGGCAGTTTTAAGCATATTAATTTCTTCAATAATATTCTATGTTCTGAATAGCTTTTGGCAGGAGATTGTATTTCGGGGATACTTGCAGAATCGTGCAGTTGAACAATACGGCCAAATGTTTGGTATTGTAGGGATTACGACAATCTTCGTTATTTTTCATGGATTAGTTCAATCACTATCTCTCGTAGGTATTATCTCAGGTATGTTATTGTTTATTTTCATTGGGCTGCTTTACGATAAAACAAAGTCCCTCTACTTTGTAGGTGTGATTCATGCAGTTCTTAATTTCTTACCAGTCCTATTTGATATATCTTGGCAAGGGTTAGAGGCTGTTGTCACATATGGTATTGCACTTCTACTATTGATTTTGGTGATATACAAAACAGAGAATGGAACCTCCACTAGAATCTTCTCAAATCCCCCTAACCCGCCAATCCCAACTTGAAGTACTTACTCAGCACGCCATCCAATGTATATTAGCAGACAACCAATACCACCGCTAATCGCTCCGCCTATAGCTACACCCGTAGTGTACGAATAGGTGTCAAAATACATTGGAGAATATCCAATCATGTATGCTGCTGACATTCCAACAGTGTAAATTGAGAAAAGCAGGATTGCCATTCCCAAGGCAAAAATGGCTGCCCGTTTTATTAGAGAAACATTAGTTTCACTCATTCTACCACTATCTTGATTTTTGAATGAAGTCAGATAAACTCTTGCAGTCAGACAAGTTGAATTCCCCCAGCGCGCCATCAAGTTTTCAGAGATTCTAGAAAAATCTCTTTTAGTCTCCTTCATCTAAATTGCTAAACTAATATTCAAAGAGTTTAAGCGCATTTGTGAAAGAATAAGGAACATGATGTAGGGGAGAAATCTACTTGAAGCGAGAAATTAGAGCCATTGCTATTCTTCTTCTCATAAG
>SDNZ01000119.1 GCA_004524565.1 Candidatus Thorarchaeota archaeon | reverse complement strand
GTCCTCTGTCATAACATCAATTAAGTTGTTACGCATATACAGGAAGTATCCACCATAACCACCTACACCAAGTGTGATCATTGGTAGAAATAGATGATGTAAGACATCACCAGCTACCATCAAAGAACCGAAGGGATCTGTTCGTGCAACCTCCCAAACTTCGTAGCTGATTGTTCCGAACTGTGGGAAGCCAAGTCGAATTCCCCACATTACTTCAGTCCATTCTGGAAGCATGTAACCGAAGACGAGTAAAAGCATCATTCCCAGCCAGAACACAGGTAAAGCGTATATGAAGAGAGCCACAGTGACTGCACTGACGTCCTTTCGGGAACCAGGGTCTGCAGCTACTTTGACTCCAGTCCATATGCCAAGCAGTATTGCTATCATGGACGATGTCCCCATCAACAGGAGAGTGTTAGGTAGACGTTCAACAATTGAATCAATAACTGGTCGCTGGGTTAAGAATGAGACTCCAAAATTACCTGTGAACATACTGACGATGTATCGCCAGAACATGTAGACCCAGTCAAAAATATCTGGTTCTGGAACAAGTCCAAAGTTTGCGTACATCTGTTCCAGCAAGTCCTGCGTTAGATTACGGCGAAGTTCGTCGCTAAGCATCAGGCTAACAGGGCTCGCTCCAAACAAGAATGTTGGAAGTCTGAATAAGAAGAAATTAAAACACACTACTGCTACTACTAAGAGTACCATGTAGATGCTTCGTCGAATAATATATTCTCGAAGTCCCATATTTATCTCCGAGTACCTAGCATTGCTATGTAGTAATAAAAAGGGAGTTCGAAGCATCGGTTTGACCGAAATTTCTATACCATTGCCTTGAATTGTACGCTCCATTAATATACGCGCTTTTCCAAGACTTATTCATAAAATTTAGGTATTTAATTCATAAAAAAGTATATTAAATTAACAATGCGTTAACAAAATAGAGGAAATTTACTGTTGGCGGATTCACCCAGAAAGGAATTGGAAGAATTAGATACAGATTCAACAAAGAATCTAGCAAAGATACTTGGTATTTTGGGTCATGCGAAACGAATTGAAATTATTTCATTATTATATAAATCCCCGCAGGATTATTCAACAATTCTACGAAATGTCGGAATCAGCAGGACAGCTTTAGCAAATCACTTGAATTTACTTATAGATTCCGGATTGATTGAGAGAATAGAACGTGGATCCTATTCATTGACAACTGATGGTCGTTCTTTCTATGATTCAATGACTAAAACATATTTAGATTCAAAAAGCCTTTCTCATTTTAAGCGGAAGCAATTATTGGAAAAGTACGCATTGGCAAGAAAAGGAGGAAGTAAAATGGTGATTTTAAGTAAACTAAACTGGAAATCCAGATGGGTCTCACACCTAGGAGCTATAGAGGGTTCTCTGAAGTTCTTAAAACATAAAATCTCAACAGCATGGATATACGGTGGAACTGGGCATGCATTTATCATTAATATTGCTAGAGACCTCTGTCCCAGTGGCCCAACTGCATGGCGGACTTTCATGATATTCGAACTCTCAGAGAATTTAGGTTATAGAATAGATGGGATTTTTGCCACCAAAACAGATCCAGAGTTTTCGAGACTTCAAGAGAAAGGATGGAACCATGCAAAGAAATGTCTTGATGAAGGGATTCCATGTTATGGATGGGAACTTGAAGCTCCAGAATTCTATGTCATAAATGGATATGATGATGTAGGCTATCATTATGCCGGTCCTGGTTGTGAGGATGGGAAAGGTACCAAACCTTGGAAAGATCTTGGAAATAGTGGAATAGGAATATTAGAAGTGTATTCAGTACATCCAGCGGATACCGCAGACCCTGTAAAAGCCATGAAAGAAGCATTTCAAAAAGCAGTTCATCATGCTAGTAATCCCAAAGATATTATCTATCCAAATTACAGGGCTGGGCTTGAAGGATATGATTGGTGGATATCCGCAATTGAAGATGGGAGTGCTTTATCTATGGGTCATTCCTACAACGCTGGAGTATGGGCAGAATGCAGAAAATTCGCTGTTCAATTTTTGAAAGAAGGAAAAAAACATGTCACAGGAGACGTGAAGATTCTGCTAGATAAGGCTCGATATCAATACGAAATCGTTGCAGCTAATCTTGAAAGTATTGCAAAGGACTATCCGTTCGCACCAAGATTGGATAATAGACCACTAGGTATTGATGAAAGGACCAAGAGGACATATGACTCACTGATTGAAGCAAGAAACGCGGAAAGAGAAGGATTAGGAATTCTCAAAGACATCGTCGAAAAGCTCTCCTAGATCAGCTTTCCGTTTTTGCGGAGGTTCTTTGCGCCGTTTTATGTAGTAAATAAATGCTAAATCTGCTATCACTACAACTCCTGCAATCACTCCAACAAAGATCCAATCAATAGTTTCTAACCATGATGGTTCTCTGATATCGAAAATAGCTAATGTCAAATTCATATTGCTACCCACAAGATCAGTTCCAGCAACACAAACCATACTGGTGTTCAGCACGCGAAGTTCTTCCCAAATATTCCAATCTTCAGGCCAAGCATTGGTCATCCTATTTTCAATTGATTTGTACCATAAGACGGATCCCTCCAAGTCAAGTTTCACAATCATGTACTGCATGAAATTTACTCCCTTTAGAGTAAGAACATAGATTGATTGTTCGCTTTCATCAGTTGCAATACTACTAAGCCAAGATGAATCATAATATACTGGACTGTACTTGAATTGGAAAAGGGATGTTTGAATATCAGTAGTATCAAAATTGCTTATTTTGCTTATTCGAAGATCTTTCCGAGATGTAAATAGGGGAGTAGTATAATCTATAATGCTCTGAGAACTCCATAGAACCCCATCACTCATAACTAAGATTGATTCTGCATTGTGTTCCATACTTGAAGTTGAGATAATTTCATCAAGAACTCTCCAAAAGGAATTACCAATTTGAACGTAACCACCTCCAATATCTGATAGACAGAGTCGGTATGTAGTTTGATAATTTATTGTAGCGAATTCTCTAATTGCTTTTACTGAATAATCGGAGTTGAGCTTCATAAGGAATGGAGTGTATTCGTTTTCATACCTACTATATCCCAAAATGAACACTTCGCCTGTCGATATCACACATATATCAATACCAAAGTCTGAGTGAGATATGTTGTAAAATTCCTCTTGTATCAAATCGCCGTTAAGTGACCAAACTGCTAGTGAAATGTCTCCATTTTGTTGCCCAACAGTATAGATTAGATTATCACTGGCAGCAATTGCCCCAGGAGCGTCGTCTCGCCATTCTTGTATCCACATAGGTTGAGCATTGATATCCCACTTAACTATCACGCCCCAATCCGGTATCAGATAGGTCCGTCCTAGACTGTAGATTGATCCATTTGGACTCATCGTCATCTCAACATAATTGATACTAGCATTGTGACCAATAGAACCAATGGCTACGGGTTCATCAGCGTATTTTAGGGGAGGAATATCAGCAAGTACTTGTAAATCGATATATCGACATCTTATGACAACAGATCCTTCATATGTCGATTTGGGAGAATTAGGTTCTAGAAAGAATAGATATGTGGGAGCTAAAACTACCCTTACTTCAGCTATATCAGAGGGGGCATTTTGATTTCCAGATTCGTCTTCTATCATATCTTCCCACGCGTATCCGACAACCCACGATGATAATTGATTTGAGTAATATCCATAGGATGCATTACGGAGAGAATCCTCTGATTGAAGTCTTGCTATCTTTCCATTTGAATCAATAAGGAGAACTAACACTTGAAATAAACTTGGTCCAAGAGATCCTTGGGCAAAGTCTCCATTGCATTCTACTTCTAATTCTAAGATACTCAAACACGATATTGGCAATACCTCATAGGACCATTCAATGGGAGTGGAAAAGTATGCGTAATCCCAAGAGGCTGGTTGTTGATCGCTGCCACTATAATCACTTCGTTGTTGCAATGAACCACCTGGAGAGTGATCCCATCTAAGTTCTACATAGTTATATAATCTAGGCGCAATAGCATTGCGAAAGTCAGCACTAAACTCATCAGTTGTTCCATTTGTACCATAACTCGGAATCGCGGTGAAATTAGTATTTGAAATAAGATTGAGGCATTCAGCATCTTGAGGTACTTCGTATATTACTTCTGTACTCTGAGCACATACAATGATCTTAATCGGTTCCTGTAGTATTAAGGTTGAAACTAGAAGTGTACCAAGAATGAACAAGATCATCCTTTGTTTCACATTCTCACCTTTCATGAGTTATCTCTAGTTAAATTCCTAGTAGAAATGTCTCATATAATCCTTTCATTGCTAAAATTGAGTATATGTTACATTATTTTAGGAATTACCTTTTCACCAAAAATCTCTATCTGCTTAATTTCCTCCTTGTGTGGAAACATGAAGATAGAATGAGTTACTCCAAGATCCTTGTATGCACGTAGCTTTTCAACTATTATATCAGGAGTACCCCACATTGAAGATGCAATTCGCTCACGATACTTATCTAATGATATATTTCGTTTCTTCGCACCTTCGATAATTGCTTTCTCCATATCTGATTCATCTTCAAAGATGTTAGTCCAGAAACCAACAGATTTTTTGATTTCTTCAGGACGTCCAAGTTCTTTCCTGTAACCCTCCAGTTTATTGAAGATAATATCAAGTTGTTCTGGAGTGAAAGCCCAGGCGAGATTAATGCCATCTCCATGTTTTGCTATTAGCTTCAACATCTGCTCTCTTCCGTACATTGTTCCAACCCAGATTGTTGGCTGTGGTTTTTGAACTGGTTTGGGGAATGACACAAGTTCCTGAATCTTGTAATGTTCTCCTTCGAAACTTACTTTGTCTTCGGTCCAGATACTACGAATAATCTGGATTGCTTCTGCTAACTGTGCAATTCTTATCTTGTCGTCTGGAAATTCATATCCATAGGCATTATATTCAATTTTTTTCCATCCTGCTCCGATTCCAAACTGCAGTCGCCCTCCTGATAGAACATCAAGAGTCGAAGCCATTTTTGCTAGAAGAGCAGGATTACGGTAACTATTACAGAATACTAAACTCCCGACACGAAGGTCTGAAAATTCTCGAACTAATGCAGTCATAACAAGCCATGGGTCTAATAAAATCCTATCAGTAGAGTCTGCATCTAGCATGAAATGGTCTGAGAACCAGAGTGTGCCAAATCCTTGATTGAGACCTATTTGTCCGATCTTGGAGATTTCTTCATACTCAAACCCAAATTGAGGCTCGATTTGAATACCAAATTCCATGGTCTATCTCTCCTCTTTTTCAGATGAAATTTCCAGAGCTATCTTTACAGCATCAGCAACAAATGTTGGACAGACTCTAACAAAAGTACCATCATCCATTGCATCCTTCCTAGCTTTTATCTCAGCCATTTCTATCCCAGTGAGTTTATTGCATATTATCGTACCATGCTTTATCTTGAATCTACGAATAAATTCCTCTCCAGAAGCATATGCAGCTTCTTTCTGTTCAAGAGCATCAGTGTGCGATCTACTCTCTATTACACCTAGAGCTGCAATGGCACCAGAAACCGCTCCACAGACATTTCCTTCATGAGCCATTCCAGCTCCTAAACCTGCAGCAAGAGGCATAATCTGGTCAAAATCCATATCTACTCCAGTAAGAATAGCCTTCATAGTAGACTGTGCGCAATTATATTTTCCAGAGAAGTACTTCTTAGCTAGTTTTATGCACTCATCTATCATAGTATTCAACGAGAAATGAATTAGCATATCAGGTTTGCGAGAGATATAATATATTCTAAACTAAAATCCACACTATAAGCGAATCCTACGGCTAGAATCTAGATATTGAATTATCTAATGTTGCTTGGTGGCTCAAGTCTGCTATATTGATACCATCCCACTATTAGTATAACCAAACCTAGCATGAAGATTGACGTTCCAGCATTATCCATTCCTGGATGTATAGAAATAAGGCTACGTAAGATCTGCCCTACAACCAACATGATAACTCCTGTAATGCCTACTAATTTTGCGTTCTTGGTGTCTGTTTTCCTGATTTCAAGACCTGTATCTTGAGTATCTGCAATTGGTGCAGAAGAAGTTTTCACATCTGAGAGGAAGAATCGTTTTCCATCAGCTGTAAAAGAGCCTTCCAACGTACCTTCACTAACTAATTCTTCAATAGCTTCTTGAATATACTTTTCATTCAATCCGGTAAGATTACTGATCATTTCAATTGAGCTAACCTTTCCAATTGCTACAGTTTCATATAGCCTAGATTTTTGATCTTCTTGATTTGGTGAATTGTGATCGATAACCATACTTTTTCACAAGAAAATAAAATAATAATTACTATATAACCAAAGCACACGACGCAGGCTCTCACCAAGTGGTCACAAGAGACGGTCGCAACACAGGACCACATCTTGTTACTTTTATGGTATATTAATAATATTTTTTCCTTTATTTATCTGAATCAACGGGTTTTTTAAGCAGCGTGTTCTTTCTAGAAGAAGCATTGGGTGTTTTCTGATAGATACCCATGTATGGTTCTCTTTAGAACCGATTCAGGAGAATTAGAAAAATGGCTAGTAAAGGAACAATGGCCGTCATAGTTATTCTCATTATTGGAGTGGCTAGCGCAGGGGCCTACATAATTATGTTCAACCCCTTCGGTCCTCAAACAAATCCATATGATGTAGCAGTAGTATTTGCTACTGGTGGATTGGGAGATAAAAGCTTCAATGATGGTGTAATGACTGGAATGAATGAGGCCAAAACAGATTTTGCGGAAGTACGTGATTTTACGTGGGCTGAGCCTACTGCGGTGTCTGATTATGAAGGATTTCTAAGAGGGTTTGCGCAGCATACACAATATATTGAACCCTACGATTTGATTATTGCAGTTGGATTCGATCAGGAAGTAGCACTTCAAACTGTAGCTAACGAAACGCCAAATCAAAAATTCGCAATTGTGGATATGTTCATTGACCCAGTTGTATATCCAAATGTTGCATCACTCCTCTTTGATGAGCATGAGGGCTCAGCCCTTGTAGGTGCAATTGCAGGTTTGACAACAACAACCGATAAGATTGGTTTTGTAGGTGGTCTTGACATTCCATTGATCAACAAATTCGCTGCTGGTTATGTCTTTGGTGCAGGTTACATGAATCCAATGATTAATGGCAGCACAAATATTGCTGCAAACGTCACAATCGCATATACCAATTCGTTCACCGATGATGTAGCAGGGCAGACACTTGCCGACGGTATGTACGATGCTGGTGCAGACATCATCTTCGCAGCAGCAGGTCGTGCTGGTCTAGGTGTGTTTGCAAGCGTAAAGAGCAAGAACACAACTTCTAGTGTTCCACTATGGTGCATCGGTGTTGACTCACCTCAGATGTACTACGGTACTGCTAATCCTGATGCAGATCCAGTAGTTGGTCCTACCCTATGTCTAACTTCAATGCTGAAACGTGTAGATGTCGCAGTTTACACCATTACCGAGGATTGGGTTGTTGATGGTACTTGGAAGACTGGTTTTGATTTACTATACGCATTCAACCTAGCTAACGATGGTGTCGGTTATGAGATCAATACTGATCTATTGACACTACCTCCTTCAGTCATCACTGCTGTGAACAACTTCAAAGCAGCGATTATTGCTGGTACTATAGTAGTTCCAAGTGAAATCTATTGGACATAAAAATTGAAAGAGGGATTCCTCCCTCTTCCTTTTCTTTTTTTCATTTCTTTTGACAGTATGATTAAATAGTATGATAATCTTGTAAAAAGGAAATGTAGACTTACTTCTCTATTACTAGTATTCTACATCAGAGGCTATCATTATGAGTTCGGAGTACGCAGTTGAACTTGAAGGAATAACAAAAATTTTCCCCGGCGGAGTCGAAGCCAACAAAGATATCACTCTGAGAGTCCGAAAGGGGGAGGTAATTGGACTTTTGGGGGAAAACGGAGCTGGCAAAAGTACACTCATGAATATTCTCTATGGTCTTCTAAAACCAGATATGGGGCGAATAGTCATTAATGGTGAAGAAGTAGATTTGAGGTCACCTCAAGATGCAATTCTCCGTGGTGTCGGAATGGTTCACCAGCATTTCAAACTTATTCCAGTTCTTACTGTTACTGAAAATGTTGTTCTTGGACTTGAACCAATCCTCAAAAAAATGAATATAACAAGTATTCCCGCAGGTTCGCTACTCGGATCGATACTACCTGTAGATTTCAAAACTGCTGCGAAGAAAATCAAGGAAATTGGTGATGAGAATGGTCTTCCAGTAGACCCCGATTTAAAAATACGCGATTTATCAGTGGGACTGCAACAGCGAGTCGAGATTATCAAAATGCTCTATCGTGAAGCAGAAATCCTCATCCTAGATGAACCAACAGCTGTATTGACTCCACACGAAGTCGATGAGTTATTTGTAACACTGAAAGAATTCGTGAAGGCAGGAAAAACCATCATCCTAATTACGCACAAACTTAGAGAATCAATGGCACTTTGTGATAGGATTTGCGTTCTGCGGGATGGTGAGCTTGTTGGTCTGGTTGACAAAGAAAACACCAGCCCTCAACAATTAGCACAATTGATGGTAGGTCGTCCAGTAGTCTTTACAACCGTAAAAGAACCAAAGACACCAGGCGAGGTTGTCCTTTCTGTGAAGCAATTGAGTGTTTTTGATGATAGACATATTCAGAAGATAAAAGGAATAGATTTGGAAGTTCGTTCCGGTGAGATTTTTGGAATTGCAGGGGTTCAAGGAAATGGTCAAACAGAACTTGTCGAAGCTTTAACGGGATTGCGGAAACCACACGATGGTGCAATACTCGTCGGGAGTATTAATGTCACAGGAAAAAATGCTCGATATATTAGAGAAGCAGCTGTTAGTCACATTCCTGAGGATCGTCATAAGAGAGGGATAATTCTTCCGTTTACAATAACAGAAAATATGGCACTTGCTCGGCATTACAAGGAACCATTTGCAAAGGGTCCACTTCATACCCTTCTTGCTCTAGATGTAATTCGAGAAAATACCAAAGAGCTTGTCCATGACTATTCTATACGATTAACCAACGTCGACGCGATAGCATCGACTCTATCAGGTGGCAACCAACAAAAAGTTGTAGTAGCTAGAGAATTAGCTGAAAATCCAATACTAGTTATTGCAGCTCAACCTACTCGCGGTTTGGATGTTG
>SDNZ01000118.1 GCA_004524565.1 Candidatus Thorarchaeota archaeon | reverse complement strand
TCACCCACTGTGCTAGAAAACCATAGATTAATGGGTTAATCTGAATAGTATTAATCGCTACAACATCAAATACAACGGAAAGAGTTCTCATGACTCCAGTTCCAATTGCTAACATGTAGAATAATGATGAACTAGACCTCCTACTGACAGGTCGCTGATTTATACTACTCACTGAAACAACCCCCCATTACAGTATTGACCACTCGTTGAATGCACATTGAATGAGATTATTCTTCAGTGGTATCCTCAGGATTCTCATCGATGTCTAGCTCTTCAGCCTCAACAATCTCTGGTTCTTCCTCAGCGACTTCTTCAGCTTCAATAGATGCCTCAGGTTCGGAATCAACTTCCTCAGTATCCTTCCTACCCTTCTTCTTGCCTTTCTTCTTGTCAGAGGTCACGGTACGTTGCGCAAGGATAAATTCATCAAAAGTAAGTCGCTTTCCTGATTGGAGCTTCTCAACAGCAGACTCGACACGTTCGCGTTCCTGAGCTTTCTGATGAACTCGATGTTCTTCTCGCTCAACCTCGCGTTTATCGACTGTCTGTTTACGCAATTTAGTTTGAATCTCATCAATCTGAGTTCTCTGATCCTTAAGACGGGTCTCGCCTTCCTTGACCTTCTTGAGCCACTCAACAAAATTCTTGTGTGCGGTATCAGCAGATTTCTTGTACTCCTCAAGTTGCGGTCGAATTCTGACAACCTCTTGATGATGTATCTGTGATTGCTCTGAGAGCTGCAATACTTTAACATGAGCTTCAGATGCTTCTTCTTTTAGTTTTCGTGCCAAACGCCTCTGCTCGCTGATTCGATCTTGTTTTTCTTTCTCTTCACCAATCTTCACGAGCTGAGCTTCAATTCGAGCAATCTCTTCGATGATAGAAACCTCTTCATCCCGTGAGATTTGTTCGGTCTGTTGACGCCATTCTAGCTCTTCAACACGGCGCATCATTCTGCGTTGGTCATTTGACGGACTTCCAACAAGATTACTACGGAGTTCACGAATCTCATCATACACGCTCTTGAGTTGAGCATGGATAGCTTTTCGTCGCTCTTTCGCCTCGTTAATTTCATTGTTAATACGGTCCCGTTCTTCACGCTCTGCCTTTACAGACTCGATTAGGGCCTTGACTTCCTTATTGTGCTCGTCTCTGATTCGCTTGTACTCGCGCATTTGATCTCTATCACGGCGAAGTACTTCAAGTTCATCTCGAGCCTGTGTCTTCAGCTCACGGAATTTTACCCGTAAGAATTCGACATCTTCTATTGTTTCAGCTGTCTCTGTCAAACTTCTTTGACCTCAGAATTTCGTTTTGCTAGCCCTGCAGAGCAGGACGGATTCCGTTCATCCCCTACGATTTTACTCGCTGGAGGCACGTAAACTAAGTTCTTCCCGCAAGAATCTCGCTTAAAAGGTTTATCATGCTACCAGCATTTTTTGAGGTTTCCACGCATTTCTGCGCATTTTAATCACTTTCTTGAGATTATATCAGCAATTCGATTCGAGATATCAAAATCGGTTACTTGTTGCAACCCCGCCCAACCAGGGGTTGCATTAGCTTCTAGTACCCAGAAATTACCTATTTTATCAGGGATAATATCTACACCTACAATTCTTCCTTTTACAGATTCAGCTGCCCTTACTGCCAGGTCAGTCACATCAATATCATTCTTCTCAGGAATTCCGCCAGCATGAATATTATTTGTGATCCCTTCACCACCAACACGTTTCATTGAAGACACAACTTCGCCATCGATAACAAGGGCACGAATATCATAACCCGGGCTTTCTACAAATTCTTGAAGGATGAATGCGCCTTTCCCAAATAGCTGACTGTGGAACTTGAGATAGTCATAGATATGGTCTAGGTCAAAATCCCGATGAATGAGTTGTACTCCCATCCCACCGAAACCTGTGATGGGTTTGAGTACACAAGGAAAGTTGTTTCGAACAAATTCCGCAGAATCTTCTATAGATTCAGTAATGAGCGACTTCGGTACTGGAAGTCCTGCAGAGATAAGTTTCCTCATGGTTTCAGCTTTATTCCGCATGAGAAGAATAGAAGATACGGAATTAATCACATCAACTCCCAGCTCAGTGAAAGCAGATAGTAATCCAACTCGATTGAAGAAAGCACCAATATCATTTGCACCAAGATCTAGTATAAACAAAACATCGAGTTCGGTTAAGTCCAGTCCGTCGTATGTTATCTCGTGTTTTTCTGTTGACCCCCAACGCAAGACTTTCCAAGGTAATATATGAAATACTTCCACATCCAGTCTGTTGAATGCTTCATCAAGAGATATTGCTCTTCGAGACCAAGGATCGGATGTAAATAGCCCAATCTTTGAGATACGTTGTGTTGTCAAGTTATCACCAAGTAAAATCATATAGTACCCTAACATGGTGCTTTTATGTTCTCTTGATTAGAGATTACTGTTGAATTCCATGAAACTCTTCTCTGAAACCGAATGGGAAACCATTAGCAATTATCTTCAAGGGAAAAAAGGTAGCTATCTCATAACATTTCGCAATAAACACGGTCCAACCAAACTCAAACAACTATGGACTGAGATGCTTGAAGAGTTCACCGAAGTTGTTTCCTGTCTTAGCTGGTGGTCGAGTGGAGGAAATATCGGACTTCTTGAATGTGAAACCGATAGCGGTATGAACATCTACGGACAGTGGGTTCTTGATGATAATCATGAATTGATTGCAGTTCGAGAAGTTGATGAAGAGGACCTAGTCAATATACGGGATGGATTTGACGCAGGTGCTGTCGTTTCTTCAGAAATGCGAGCTTTCCGAATTGGAGAATCAGGTGGAGAAAAGGAATAAGTTTCCTAGTCCACTGTTAGGGTCTTCGACAGATTCCTAGGTAGGTCAGGATTTATTCCTAGGTCCACAGATAGGAAGTAACTCAAGAGCTGAAGAGGAATCACATCCAGAATCGGATTGATCAATACATCCGATTTCGGTACGATGAGGTAATCATGTTTGTTGTCGATGTATGGCTCTAATTTTTCTTCGTGTTCACCAACAATGATTGTTCGGCCATATCTTGCTCTGACTTCATTGATGTGATTGATCACCATCCAAGAGTCCTCAGGAGTTGTAGCAAAAATCACAGGATAATTCTTGGTCACAATACTTAGAGGTCCATGTTTGAATTCTGAAGAGTACATACCTTCGCAGTGATTATAGCAGATCTCTTTGATTTTTAGTGCGCCTTCTCTAGCGACTCCATCTGTGAAACCATAGCCCAAACAATACAGGTCTTTGACATCGAGCATTGTTCGTGCTAGGTTCTTAGCAAGAATACCAGTTCTATCGATTGTTTCCTGTGTGAGTCGTGGGAGGTCGTTCTTGAGCATTCCAACGAAGGATCTAGCCTCTGATGGATCAATGTGTCCATTATATTCACCAAGTTTCGCAGCGAGGTATGCAAAGATGATTGACTGTGAATAGTATGTCTTTGTTGCAGGTACTGAGACCTCATAGCCACAGGCCATAGGAATATACGAATCAGATTCAAACATCAGAGTGCTTCCAATTACATTCAGAATGCCGAGGGTCTTACCTAAATTCTTCTCCTTCACACGTTTCAGCACATTCATGATGTCCTTGGTTTCACCACTTTGCGAAACGAGAATGCTGAGACTATCCTCATTCATAGTTTGTCCATACATTAGATCAAACTGTCCACCAAGCCCGTGGATGATTGGTATACCAGCCAGTCTATTGAAATAGTAAGTTCCCACAATACTTGCATTATAGGAGGATCCACAAGCTACAAGGAAATGTCGTGAAGCATCAGCAAACATCTTAATCCATTCATCACTATGCTGGCCTTCTAGAACACCCATTACATCTTGCACAACTTTTGGTTGCTCGTTAATCTCCTTCAACATAAAATGGGGATAGCCACCCTTTTCAGCTGCTCGAGCATCAACGTTGGAAAGCTCGGGTTTTCTATCTAGTTGTTTCCCATCCTCAATTCTGAATACTTTCACATCATCATGGGTTAGAACTAACATTTCACCATCGGCCAAGTAGATGACATTATTTGTCAGAGGAAGGACAGAAGGTAGATCGCTTGATACTATTGTAGCTTCATTAGCAACTCCAGCAACTAAAGAAGATCCCATCTTCACCGCATATATCTCAGGTTCATCCGCTCTTCCTACTGCATATGCAAATGCACCATGTAAGTCATCAGTCGACTTACGGACTGCTTCAAACATATCACCTGTTTCTTCATAATACTTATCGACAGCATGAACACAGAGTTCGCCATCATTCTCGGACCGTACTATATGCCCAGTTTCGAGGAGTTCTTTCTTATACTCAACATAATTGTGTATATTGCCATTATGAGCTCCGTAGAAGACTTCCTCACAACCGAAATGCGGCTGTGCGTTTACCTTTGTGGGTGCACCATAGGTTGCCCATCTAAGCTGAGCAATACCTCGGTCGCCTTTCATCTGGGAAAGTCCTAGTAATTTATTAACTTCATCGACTGTGCCAACATCTTTTCTGAGGTCAACTATACCATTACGGACCGCAGCAACGCCTACCGAGTCATATCCTCTATAAGTGAGCTTGCTGCTACATCTTACAAGTAACTCCCCAATTTCATCAGAATTGCGAGTTACAATTCCTGTGATTCCGCACAAAGTTTAACCTCAGCTGGCAAAGACGAGGGTGGAGTCTTGATTATCGATAAAAGAGTTGTGTCTGGTCCATACATGTACGAATTAGACATAGAAAGTCGGAGAGTCGAAGACCTTTTAATGTCGATTTGAAATGAATCACGAAGAGAGAGAGAAGAGGCCCCGAGTAATGGGTAAACAAAAAAGAATGGCATTACTATTGCATCCGTTCCGAAGAGAGTTGTACCAAGTTCTTTGTTCCAATCCTGGTACGTACCTCTTAGAACTAGTTGACATTCTTGAATCACCACTTGGTACCCTGACTTGGCATCTTCGAATTCTCGAAAGAGAAGGTCTTGTGAGATCCATTAAATTCGCAGGCAAGCGATTATACTATCCAAAGATGCTACGCTCTCAAGAGGCAGAGATGGCTTATCTCACAATGCGAAGTGATACTGCTCAGAAAGTCTTTGCCTTTGTTGTGAATAACGCAGGATGTTACCAAGAACAGATGGCAGAAAGTCTTGGAGTCCATCATGATACTGTTCGATGGCATATATCAAGGATGGAAGAAGTCGGGCTTATCAAAGTTGTACGAGAAGGTCGCAAAAAACGACACCACTTGGCGGAATTGGGACAAGCACTCATGAAAGGCAGTCTTAATACAATCACCGAGGCATATGTCCTGTTTCTTATGGAGAAACTTGAAGATGGTTGTCTAAATCCTGTAATCCAAGAGACAACACCGGACCATGTAACCATACGAATCGACTGCCCTGAGCGCGGCAAAGATTGTTTTATTACTATCAATTTGAAAGATTGGGAATTCCAACTCGTTGAAGATGATGGCAGTGAATCTCTCAATGATTCAGAAATGGATGAAAGCTAGTTTTACAAAGTTGTATCAAGAACTGCGCGAACTTTTTGTGATAGTGCATCGGGGTCAGGTCCACGACAGACAACTGCGAGTAAACGACTTTCGTCAACTCGTGTAATTAATAGTTGCAAGTCAGGAGTGTCCACAGAAATCGTATGTGTTACATCAGAGTAGGTCAGAC
Source organism: Candidatus Thorarchaeota archaeon (assembly GCA_004524565.1). Classification (GTDB taxonomy): domain Archaea; phylum Asgardarchaeota; class Thorarchaeia; order Thorarchaeales; family Thorarchaeaceae; genus SMTZ1-45. The sequence goes on along the minus strand of SDNZ01000118.1, from coordinate 3,657 downwards.
CATTAGCATAGAGAGACCCCACCATCCCAGAAATTTCTATTGCGTCGTCGAAGCCCACAGAACCGAGAGGGAGACCGTCAATTGTTAGTAAAATAGCCTGAGTGACTTCGGGGACTTGTTCAACAATCTTACCGAGAATAGTTTGTTCTCCAAAATCTCTGGTTGACCCCATGACTAGCTCCATTCGCGTAGCTAGCGACTGGAATGCGGGTACAAGACTTGCTAGATTCAGACCAGCATCATCAGCTCTGGATAGAACCACAACCAGCTGATAGTGAGGTTGAATAACGGTGAGAACTCGCTCAATACTTGTTGTATGTACAATATGTGTTGGAAGTGAATGTTTTAGATGTGTTAACGTGGACGAACTACCCCAGACAAGAGCTGCGGATACAGTTGCGAGAACCTTTGGATCAGCATCACCCTCTCTTGATACAGCAGCTACAACAACGCCCTCCTTCGTACATAGGACTATCTGCTTCACAGAGCGATGTACTTTGAGAGCTTCTTCTAGAAGGCTTGCTACTTCTCCAAGCGTATCACCAGGCATTCTGACCACCAAGTTACTCAATCACGATAACTCGACAGTCTCCCGCATTTATAACTGATACTCTTTGTTTCGAATCGAAAAAATCCAAGCAAACGCGTATCTAAAGGCGTTATGTCTCGGAGCAACAAGTATATATTTACGGTCCTAGGCTTCGGAGGATAGCGACCATGGAGGCATACATTTGAGCTCAAGGTCAAGTATCTTAGCATCCGTTATAATAGTTGTAGTAGTATTTTCAGCTGTAGGTGGATTCATTTTTATGACAAATCCCTACGTTCCCGCAAAAATCGCAGTTGTTGTAAGTGAACCTGGTTTTGGAGATCTTTCCATGGCAGACCAAGTTCTGGCAGGACTGGAAGCATTGGGCGGCGACATTATCGTTGATTATCAATACTTTACAGCTGCTGATCAAGCTGCAGCACAAACAATCCTGGAAACAAATTCAGCGTCAACTGAGTTTGACCTGATTGTTGTTATAGGTGGAGAACTGGCTGATGAATTACAAACAGTAGCAGCAAATCATCTCAACCAAAAATATGCATTTATTGGTGGAGAAGTAGTTGCAAACAACGTCTATTCAGCTACTTTCATTCAAAGTGAAGGTGCATTTCTTGCTGGGGCTCTAGCAGCTCTAACATGTGTAGGTGATGTGAATAGGACTGGAACCAGCATAGCTGGAATTGTTGCATCTGTTGCAACTGATCCGGTTGTCATTTCATTAATAGCAGGATTCAAGCAGGGCTTTGAACATGCTAATACTACCTACAACCTCAATGTTACATTACTTCCAGAAGTGTATGTAGGTTCATACAATGATACTGCTGAAGCAGAATCACTAGCACTGGACATGTATGATCCTGACCTTGGAAATGCATCAATCATCTTCGCACCTGTCCGTGCGAGTATGCAAGGTATCAGAAATGCAATGATTCAGGCAAATGCTACCTGGTACAATAACACGCTACGACGACCATTAGCAATTGCAGCAGAAGGCGATCAGGACTATTATGGTCTACCTAACATTGAAACCAATGTCGGTAGCTCATGGATTATCACTAGTGTTGTTCCTAGATCAGACCTCGCTGTCTATGATGTTATCAACGCCACATTGTGGAATGAATTTGAAGGCGCTACTCTTGCCTATGATCTTGACAATGATCTTTATGATCCTGAACTAGAAGAGTTTGTTGCTGGTGTTGCGTTGACTCGTTCGGAATCTATTAACTTCCAATGGGTTCCACTCAGGTTCTTCGATGCAATCGATGATATGAGATTAGGTATTCTCAATGGAACAATTACTGTATCCGAAACATACCCATAATCCATGGTTTGTTTAGGGAGGCATCATGCCTCCCCACACCATCTTTTTTTCAGGTCGGTCGGAGATTAATTCTATGACGGAAGCTAAGATAATAATCGATACACTAAGATATGGAGAATTGCTCAAGACTATTGATCGTTCAGGTTGGGCGTTATCGGGTGTGAAATCGGAAAGGACAGAATCTGTTGCTGAACATAGTTATGGTTCTGTCATATCTTCTATCATCATTGCTCAATATTTGAAGTCTAGAGATACTCCAATCAATATTGAGAAAGTTGTGATCATGGCAACGCTCCACGATCTACCCGAATCGATTACAGGGGATATTGCAAAGACTGAGAAATTTCTAGAGAATCCAGAGAACGTGAGAGCAAAGGATTTTGCAGAAAAAAAAGCAATTGAAAGTATTATCAACCCACTTGGAGCGCCTTTTGAAGAGTTTCTAGATATATGGTACGAATTCAATCAGGGAGAGTCTTTGGAGTCACGAGTTGTGAAAGGAGCAGATATCATCGATATGCTCCTTCATGCAAGGAGCTTGGAAATATCAGGTATATCTCCAAAGAAGCTTCATCAGTTCTTCAAATCAAGTAAATCTCTAATTGATTCTATTGCCATTGAAGTCGTTAGTGAAATTTACAATATGCTATTCTATGAACATGAACTAGAAGCCAGAGCACTAAATATCATTCTGGAATAAAGCTGAAGATATCACAGAAATTCGAGGTCTCGATGTAGCCCAGCCGCTTCGATCCTAGCTACTCGTATTGGTTCGGGAATCTTACCATCCAGGGTGAATTGATCAACCAATTGCTTTGCTCTAATCTTACTAATTCCAGAAACTGAGAGATAGACCACATGACCTGTTCTAAGAGTTACTTCTAGGCGGTCTCCTGCCCGTTGTAATATTTGCAATCGCTGTTCCCAATCACTTGGAAAATACTCCTTCAGATATTTCTCAATTCCCTCTGATGGATTGTATGTAACACTTACAACGGGAATATCAGTAACGCAATGCAATTCTACAATGTCAATAATATTGAACCACGAGATTACACTTCCTCCGAGCATTAGAGCTCTTACATCAGGACGTTCCAACCGTTCAAACAAAGAAATCAATGAACTTGTAGAATCCATACCTCCAACAGTAGGTCTACAAATACCGAATCCATCGATGCGAAAATCACCTCGCATGACCACACCTGCTGCAACACTCTTCGTGTCTTCCCGATTGAAGCTCTCACCTATACCCAGAACTCGTACTCCGGATTTCCAAGGGGGACTGATCACAGGAGGCTCGGGAGTTTCCAATGTTGGGATTTTGTGTCTTTCTTTCATTTAGTATTCCCCTGCACGTTTTTTTCTTAAACCTATTTCAATAATAGCCATGAAAGATTTAATAATGCGCATTTCTAGGTGCTATCTAAGCAATTGAGAGAGGTCAAGTAGACATCATGTTCGATCCTGGCTTTGAAGAGCTGCAAGGGAAGCTGCGAGTAATAATGGAGGAATCCACTGCACTCGCTGCTGGTATTCGAGCATGGATGTTATTATCCAAAGAAGGACTTCCAATATCATCAGCTGTACCGCAGGGTCTCGAAGAAGCAGAAATCGCAGCAATGGCAGCTTCAATTCTTGGTGTTGCAGATCTCGCAGCGGAAAGATTGGACCAAGGAACACTTGAAGAAATACTGATGACAAATGAAAAAGGTTTAGTCATCATGCGAAGCGCTGGTGAAAAAGCAATTCTAGTTCTAGCAGCAAGTAAAAGCATTAAGACGGGATT
>SDNZ01000013.1 GCA_004524565.1 Candidatus Thorarchaeota archaeon | reverse complement strand
TCTGGTGCTATGGATTAGTGCCAGAATACAAGAAGACCGAGGAGTACAAAAAGTGGCACGAAGAGATGGAGGAAGAATCATTCGAAAGAGAAGCACGTAGGTACAGATTCACCGAAGAGTGTGAAACCAATGACCCTATCTATGGACGGTTAGATCATCTTGCAGAGCAACAAGGGAAAGATCTTCACGCATTAGAAATAATGAAGGGAACCATGGATGAGGACGAGTATTTGCATAAAAAGAAAGCAATCGAAATGAGAGATGCTGATGAGGAAGCAAAATGGAAACATATCATTCAGATGGTTTACGAGCTGCCATTTGACACGCTAATTGATCTTCGTAAGTTGCTATGGAAAGAGTTGCCAACTCATGAGTTTGTCTTGGAGTTTCTTGAGAATAAATTGAAGGAGAAAAAAGGCGCATAACGCTCCTTTTTCCAAATACGGGCTTTACTTCAGCGGAACGTACGCAGAAGACTTGGTGGCACCGATTCCCGGGTTGCCATGCTTAACACGTTGCATAGGTGAGCTGAACTCGCCGAGGACGTGTCCGATCATCTGCGGGATAATTTTGACGCGATTGAACTTGTTACCGTTGTGAATGGCAATGGTGAGGTCAACCATTTCGGGGAGAACGACCATGTCACGGCAGTGGGTTCTCACAACGACCTCTTTCCCTTTCTTAGCCTGCTTTCTGGCAGCTCTGAGTTTCATCAGGAGCTTCTTCTGACGTGGAGGAAGACCTCGCTTGAGAGTCCTTCTTCTGCGTGAAGGGAGCAGTTCGATGAGCGAGTCCATGTTTAATTTGACTAGCTCTGAGAGGGGATATCCGCGGTACATTGGTTCTGCTTTTTGTGACATGTAATCACCTAAATTGATAGACGGGGATAGCCGTGACCATCCCAAACATCGCAGAAGCGAGAGAGTCCGAATTTAAGGATTGCGTACTGGCCATCTTTTATCATCAGTTGGCTTGTCAATGACGTTTCCATCGTCATCAAGTAATCCTGCTTTTCTCATCGCAACTCGAACCCACCCCATGGAGCCTTCCATACCAGGGTCTCGAATGAGGGCTAAACGGGCTAATTCGATTGCTTTCTCCCAGTTCCCCAATTCATAGTTTATCTCTGCCAAATGGAGAATTGCTGGAGCTAAGCGTTCTTCGATCTCCAGAGCAATTTCAAAACTTCTTATGGCTTTGTCAAACTGCTTCAAATCCCTGAGAAGAACTCCCTTGTTGAAATAGGGGACTGGGTCCTCTGGGGCTAGAGAAGCGGCGGTATCAAGGCTCTCCAGAGCTTCGATAGTAAGAGGATTATCAATATCGGGTTCTTCCTGAGCCTGCATCAACGCCACAGCGAGAGATACTCTTGCGTTCGTATGATTCGGTCTCTTTGAGATAATCTCTCGAAATCGATCTATTGCCTCAAGCGTATCACCACTAGCAAGTAATCTTGCAGCGTGCTCGTACTCAGTATCTTTCGAACGTCCAAAGATTGGCACCTGTACCACCAAGTTTTCAACTAGACAATAACTCTTAAGTCATGGCCTAGGAGCACAGACTGCAGGGTGTGACTATATGACTGGAAAAAAGATGTTTGGGACAAATGGTGTTCGAGGAGTCATAAATGAAACAATGACTGTTGATTTAGTTCTCAAACTAGGTAAGGCAATTGGTACCGTGATAGGTCCAGGTAAAATCGTTATTGGTCGAGATGCTCGGAATGGAGGAGAAATGTTCTCGAACACAGTCATTGCAGGATTACTATCAACCGGATGTTCTATTGTCAATATTGGGCCTGTTCCTACACCCACATTGCAATTCGTCGTTCCACGTATGCGTGCTGCTGGCGGGGTTGTTATCACAGCATCTCACAATCCTGCGGAGTTTAATGGCATCAAGGTCATGGGTGGTAATGGTATCGAGATATCCCGTGAAACCGAAAGAAAAATCGAATCTATTTTTCACTCCTGCAATTTCACCGTGGCAAACTGGGACGCGCTAGCATCAGTGACCCATGATGAAACTGCTGTTGATCAGCACATAGAGGGAATCAAGTCACACATCAACACTGAAATTGTTCGTACGAGAAACCTAGTGGTTGTTATTGACTCGGCTAATAGCGTAGGGGGTCTTGTCACTCCCAAACTAATGCGTGATCTGGGGTGCAAGGTGGTGTCTCTCAATTCACAACTCGATGGTTCCTTTCCCGGCAGATCTCCAGAGCCAACTCCAGAGAATGTGATTGAACTACGCAAGACTGTGAAATCCATAGGTGCTGACCTCGGAATCGCTCATGACGGTGATGCTGATAGGGCGACTTTCGTTGACGAAGATGGGAATACCATTTCAGGAGACCATTCTCTTGCAATCATTGCCAAACGCGTTCTAAACCGTCGCACAGGTTCTACTCTTGTTACTCCTATCAGTAGTGGTAAGCTCATTGAAGATATCGTTGAAGAGGTGGGTGGAAAGATAGATTGGACTGTTGTGGGTAGTGTTGATGTTTCGCACAGGGTCGAAGAAATTAATGCAGAGCTAGGTGGTGAGGAAAATGGTGGTGTATTCTATCCCCCCCATCAGGCAGTACGTGATGGTCCTATGACCTCCGCGTTGATTGTTGAGATAATGAGTTCGGAAAATAAAAAGTTGTCAGAATTAGTCAGTGAACTACCTGTGTACTATACTGAAAAACAGAAACTGAATATTCCCATTGAGAAAATGAATTCTATAGCAGAGAAGTTGCTTATCCTGACAGAAGATCAACGACGGATTACTATTGATGGGATAAAATTGATTCAGGATGACGGATGGATTCTCATTCGACCATCAGGTACTGAACCTCTCTACCGGATCTTTGCAGAAGGAAGAACTCAAGAGACTGCCAAGAATCTTTGCAAATTTGGAATTGATCTGATACAACGAGCAATGAAATAAATTCTGCAGGTAGTTCCCATAATAGCGTTGTAGATTTCTTACTAATAATAAAATGAGATGATAGGGCTGTGAGGCCCTATTGTCATATTCTAGGAAGAGTAATCTTACTCTTCTTTCTTCTCTGTAACTTCTTCTTCATCGAAGTCAAAGTCTTCGAGTGGTTCCGGCGCAGGAGTGGTGAGCATTGTATACCCGATCCACATCGCGATGACCATGATCAGTACAACACCAAGTAAGATTGGTAGTGTAATTAAAATCATGGGATCCGGATTGAAAAGTCCTGCTAGTATACCAAAATTGGTATCAACCCATGTTCCAAGGTCTGGAAAGATTGGAATAAGGACTAGCCCCCAAACGTAGTAAACGAGTACTAGCAGAGCGAAGATGAAGATAAGAGCTCCAATTGCTTTTTCTTTGCCTATTGTAATTACTCTCCTCTATGATTAAAGGAACTAAGTCGATTAGCGTTGACGCACTCATAAAAGCATTACGTAGGGTAACTTGTCGCACTATATCGTGTTAGAATTTATATCTCTTCACTGAGAGAGTTGTTTGGGATTTCGACGTCGTTTCATTTTTCATTATATCGTGATGAAACGATTATCACCGAGGTTAATACTCAGTTGAGGTGGCGATTGATATGGATGGGAGCGAACCAAGCACGTCTGCACAAAGAGTGAAAATAAGAGCCTATGGAATCTCTGCTAGTTCTGTTCGAACATGTATTCAGGAAATCACAGGAGTATGCCCTGGAAAGAAAGAGGCAATAATGACTGCTGAAACTGGGAGGGTATTTACTGAACCTGAAATATATTCTTCAGCTTCACCTTATTGTGACTGTAGTGGGTGCTCAGGAAGTGGCGATGGAGAAGGTCTAATTGTTGTCATCATAATAATTGCAGTACTGATGATAATGGTCGCTGTTGTGTGGGCGGTTGTGATGATTGCTTTCTCTATCCTCACAGTTGGTGGTTTCTTAAAGAGAAGATACAGAACTGTTGTGGTAATTGAACGACAGAATAGAGAGTTTCTGGGAAAGCTTGCTATTTCGATATTCAGAAGCAATGGTGTCCTTGAGTATCCCTTTAATCATGAAGGATATGATAACTGGAATAGACGATCCTTTAAACTACATCTAAGACTGAAACGTATCAGACAGGTCAGTCTATTCTTCGGTATAGGTTGGGGGTGGATTGAGATACTCGCCAAATTCAATGAACTTCTCGTCGGTCACATTACAAATTATGGTCCTACCCTATTTCCCCTTCGGGTAGTCATGGTTGCAATCTTTCTTCCACTTCTGCTCTATAGTCCAGTATTAGAGATGCAATTTGATAACGCACGTAAAGATGGTGATGAGATGGTGATGCGATTACTTACCGAAGAACCTTCTCTCAATCCAGACCATCCTATGTATTTCAAAGATAGTGTGCAAACTGTGACTGGGATATCAACTGATGTTATCAGAAAGATAGACTACTAGCATATTTTGACACGCATTTTCATGAGTAGGCGGTATTCTCCCGTATCGCACTGCTTATATTTGGCTCACTTGACGATACGCATACATACCACGGGAGTTGACGTGCGTTGAAGATTGTTGTACCTATAAAGCAGGTTCCCGAAGTATCTGAAGTTCGAATGAACGAGGAGACCGGCACTCTCATCCGAGATGGTGTTCCAAGTATAATGAACCCATTTGATGAGCTTGCTGTTGAAGCTGCAATTCAATTGAAAGAAGCTCATGGTGGAGAAGTCACCATCATCACAATGGGTCCCCCACAGGCAAAGGATGTTCTTCTCAAGGCATTAGCAATGGGAGGCGATAGAGCAGTACATCTAACTGATGTCGCCTTTGCAGGTGCTGATACATGGGCTACAGCTTTCACCCTATCTGAATATATCAGAAAAATGGATTTTGACCTAGTCATTTGTGGAAAACAAGCAATTGATGGGGATACGGCACAGGTAGGTCCTGAGCTGGCTGAACTCCTGGGAGTACCACAGATTTGTTATGTTCGAAAGATTGAGATCAGCGAAGATGAGAAACACATCACCGCTCATCGTGAGACCGATGAGGGATATGAAGTGGTCAAGGCAAAATTACCCGCACTTCTTACTGCTACTAAGGGTCTCAACGAGCCCCGTCTTCCGAACATCATGGGAATCATGAAAGCAAAACAGAAGCCATTCGAAGAGGTCAACGCAGAGACTCTTGGAACAGAACTTCAACTTCTTGGCCTAGATGGGTCTCCTACAGTTGTCAGAAAGGTGTACCCCCCAGAGAAGAAGAAGGGTGGAATCATCGTAGATGGCGAGGATACTGCAGCTGCGGTTAAGCAATTAGTTGAATTCCTCACAAAGAAGGGGGCAATCTAAGATGAAGTTCCAATATGATAGAGATACATGTAATGGGTGCATGCTGTGTCCCAGTGTATGTAACTTCGGCGCGATTGAGAAAGATGGTGACAAAGTCAAGTTTGACATGAACAAGTGTGTCTACTGTGGTTCTTGTGAAGAGATCTGTCCTGTTGATGCTATTCACATCGAACGTCGTACATTTGACAAGAGCAAACTTCTCGAATACCATAATGTCTGGGTATTTTGTGAAACTAATCAAGGCAGACTTCGTAGTGTGGCTTTAGAACTTGCAACGGAAGGAAGAGCACTTGCTGATGCTCTTGGTGAAAAGCTTGTTGCAGTCATCATTGGTCATGAGATTGAGCATCATGCTGATACCCTCATTCATCAAGGCGCAGACAAGGTCATTATTGTTGATGACAAGATGTTCGCAGACTATACAACCGATGCATACACAATTGCTATGACCTCATTAATAGCACCACGGAAACCAAGCATTGTCCTATTCGGTGCAACTGGCAATGGAAGAGACCTTGCTCCAAGAGTTGCTGCGAGAATGGGTGTGGGTTGCACAGCTGATTGTACAGGTCTTGAGATAGATGACGAACGTCAACTTGTTCAGACTCGTCCGGCTTTTGGAGGTAACGTTATTGCAGAAATTATCACTCCTGCTAGGCGACCTCAGATCTCCACAGTGAGACCTAATGTCTTCAAACCATCAGAACCTGACACCTCACGTACTGGTGAGGTCGAGAAGGTTGACATTAAGATAAGTCCTGTTCAAGTGAGGACTCGTGTTCTTGAGAAGGTCAGTGAAGTCGTTGAAGGAATGAAGTCTGTTGAAGAGGCTGATATCATCGTCTGTAGCGGTCGCGGTATCAAGGATCCTGCAAATCTTGCACTACCAAAACAACTTGCTGACTTGCTTGATGCTGCTGTAGGTGGTTCCAGACCAATCGTTGATTTAGGTTGGCTTCCTCCAACTCAGCAGGTTGGACAGTCCGGTCGAACTGTCTGTCCCAAGCTGTACTTCGCTCTGGGAATCTCAGGCCAGATCCAGCATTTGGCGGGCATGTCCTCTTCGGATCTGATAGTGGCTATAAATAAAGACCCTGAAGCACCAATCTTCTCTTCATCTGACTTTGGCATAGTAGGTGATATATTCACCATACTTCCAGAATTGATTTCAGAAATCAAGAAAGTGCTTGATGCGAGATAAAACAAGAAAGCCTGCCCAGTCATTACGATTGAGCAGGCTCTCTATTGTATTCTGATGGATTGACAACTCTACTACTTCTTTTGTTTCCATTCTCGCAACGAGATTAGAACTAGAATTACATACCATATCAGTGATCCAACTAATAGAAGTAACACCATCTGAATAGTAGTGTCCATTACTGTGGGCACAACGATGTCAACAAAGACCGCAAGACCGAATATAATCATGAGTAAGTTGAAAACTAAGAATCCAAGAAATCCAATGATGGTGACACCTGATTTGAACAAGATTTTAGCCAATTCTGCTCCAATTAAGATTAGGAAAGCTCCTACCACAAAGATGAGGTAGAAACTTCTCATTGCAGCATCAGTTGTTAAGGAAGTGAAGATGGTTGAGAGAAATAGTAGAACTGCAAATAGAATGATCAAGGAACCGTAAATGCTTCCAAGTATCTTTCCAGTTTCAGTGGGGGGACTACTTTCACTTTGTGACAAAACATCTCCTCCTAGATTCTCTATCTCTCCACTTCGATATAATAATTCGCACGGAATCGATTATGCGACTTGTTCATCATCTATGATATTCATAACCTCGTCAACGAAGGGTTCACCATGATAGGAGAACTGAAACAGAGGTCTCCCTCTGAGATTTGATCCACATCCCAAGAGTGGGATGACAACAACTGCGATCATCAACAGCGCGTACGGTAACTGAGATAATCCGGAGGAGAACAATGGAAGTAAGAGTATCCATATAATAGGAAGGAGCGCGATGACCAGGCACAGGTAATACCCTGAAGGTCGCTCTCTATCTTGACTCATCTCAAATAGTATTGACGCGTTGTTGTAATAAACATCAGTTTCGGAGCATTGACGCTAAATCAAAAAGAGATGCTGAAATGAAAGTAGGCAGTACTGGACTGCCCAAATACTTTCTTTCTTTGTACTAGTAACTTAGAAGTCGTATGCCTTCAAAGTTTTTCTCTTGTTATCCTTGCAGCGTCCCGCGGCTTCGGTTAACATATTATGCATGGCTAGATTGAACGCTTCATAAGCGTCACTACCGACCATCATTCCGGAATCACGAGCAAAGTCCTGTACAGCTTTCTTAACAAAGAATGTGTACTTTGGTCCCTTTACTACCTTCTTAGCTGGTTTAGCTTTCTTTGACATTATTATCCACCTAATGTAGATTCCTGCATCTGAGGTCTGAATACAAATCGTTTCCGTACCCCCTAGCAGCAGGCGATGTTTTCCTTAGTTATTTAATTAATAAGCGTATGTGGCATAGAACGCTTCTACGCTTGTTCTAGCGGGGCATGGAAAATTCCAGTGAATTTGGTAAAAAAGCAAACAACTGTATTCCGATACATTTATATGAAAATGTAATAATGTACAGTTAGCGAATTACAATGACCGAAGACATTGATGATATTAAACGTGAACTCGACGAGGTTCGTAGACTCAAAGAAGAGCTACGACGAGAGGTCGAGGATGTACGACGTGAGAAGGCTGACGCAATTCGACGTGAAGCCGATGAAGTTCGTCGTGAAGTTGATAGAAGACGAGCACAAAGGCCACCTCGACCTCCAAGAGCACCACACCCTCCAAGACGTGTACGACCAGTGAGAGATATTGACATCGATATCAGTGGTATCACCGACAGTCTTGAAGATATGATGGAAGGACTTGGAAAATCTATTGAGATGAGTATCAAGGATGTGGAAGGAATCGGAAAGAGTATACGTATTCCTGGAGTACACATCCGCAGAGCTAGCCGTAAAGGAAAGAAGATACGCAAGAGCGACATTGAGAAGATCCCGCCAGAACGTGTTGCAAAGATAGTTGCTCCATTGGGTAGCGAAGAACGTCTGAAGATCTTAGAGTTTCTCAAGGAAGGGGGAAAGACCTTCAATGAGATTGAGATATTCACAACAAAGACCGGGAGTTCCCTAACTCATCATCTCAACCCCCTTGTTGAAGCTGGGTACGTTGTAAAAGGTGAGGTCAGAGGTACTTACTATTTGACTGTTGAAGGACGTTTAGCATACCGACTTGCACAGTGGCTAACACACCGTGTTGAGCAACAACGTGACAGGGTAGGTAGCAACGGGTCTCACGGTGAAGCCGAAGTCTCAGTTGATTTTGATGAAGATGAAGATGAGGATGAAACTATAGTTGTCGTAGAAGACGAAGAAGCACTTGAGAAGGCTGCAGAACATCTTGAACGAGTTCAGGATGATATCGAGAAAATGCAAGACAAACTCGAATCCGCAGCTGAGAAAATTGCAGAAACAAAGGAAGAAGAGCTTGAAGCTGAAGAGGAACGACTCGAAGCACTGCGAGAGTTGGAAGATAATGAGGATGGCGAAGACGATCTAGATGCCATGGATTGGGAGGACTAGAAAGATGAAGAATCTAAAGCCCGATACTGATGTAAAGGTAGTAACTCAAGAATATGATATCATCTCACACGAGAAAGCATTCGTCAAGATGGAAGCTGGTTGTGTGTGGGTATATCTTCTTGATGATGACAAAAGAGTAGGGATTGCCTATGCAGGTCCCTCCAGATTTGCAGTTGATGCGATTGCTGAGACTGATATGGGTGCAATGGGAGAATCGGTAGCAGATACCCTGGAGGGTATCAAATTGTTCATCGGTGCCTCTTCATTGGAAAACATATCTCGAAGCGCTCAAAATTCAGACCTTCAAAATTCAGGATTCGATGATACAAGCGATTTCAATGAGGCGATTGAAACAACCTTGAATGAGCACTTCCATGGTGAGCATAGTCAATCAAAGATTGATAACAAGGGAGAAGCCAAGATCTTCTTTGGAACTGATTCAAAGAAGGCAAGTGTCCTTCTTGTTCTCAGTGATAGAAAAGGGCTAGTTTTCACGCATGGGAAGCAGGTCTATGTTGTGGGAGATGATAATATGGTTTCAGTAAGTAAATCTGGTGTAGTGATCACAAACAGGGATGGTAAACAACTCATCGTTGGTAAGAGTGGTGTTAGGGGTCTCGACAGCTATGTGGACATTGGATCCATTGTCACTCAATCCGTTTCTGGTGCAATGAGGGGTTTGAAGGGACTCAAAGCAATGAAGCCTATGATGAGATCGGTGAGCAGCTACCCCTATGAAAACGTCGATGATTTTGACTGGAAGGATTGATTCATGATGGATGAATACTCTGCACAACTTTCACGTATAGAATCAACTGCAGTGAATTTCATCCATCAGGTCTCCTCAGGTCTGCCATCATCAGCTTCTCCATCGCGAGATGTTGATGATATTCATGCTTGATTCGTTTCCGCACATTCTCGAGCTCCTGTCAATCGATAGGAGCTCACCACTTTTTCCACTCTAGCTAACTAAATTTTTGAATTGCCCTTGGTCTAATCTGAAGTTCGTAGAGAGAATAGTATTTTCCTTTTTTCTGCATTAGGTCTGCATGTTTTCCAGATTCAACAATTTTACCATGTTCGAGAACAACTATCCTATCTGCATTGACGATTGTTGAAAGTCTATGAGCTATCACTATGGAGGTTCTTCCAGCGAGTAGTACTCTCATTCCTTTTTGAATTGCATACTCAGTGTATATGTCAATGGAGCTTGTGGCTTCATCAAGAATGAGTATCTTGGGATCTGCAAGAAGTGCTCGAGCAAAACTAACAAGTTGCCTCTCACCCTCAGATATTCTGCCGCCTCGTTCTCCAACCTCGGTATCAAGTCCTTGTTCGAGATTCTCAATTATCCTTCGTGCACCAATGGCATCAAGAGCAGCATTAATCTCTTCATCGCTGGCATCCTGTCTTCCATACTTGATGTTGTCCTTGATTGTACCCATGAATAGAAACGCATCTTGAAGGACAAGACCAATTCTTGAATGAAGTGAATTTTGAGTGACTGCCCGAATGTCTATACCATCAATTTGAATTGAACCCTCAACAACATCATAGAACCGATTCAGTAGACTCACAATGGTTGTCTTGCCAGCTCCGGTATCTCCTACTATAGCGATGGTCTCTCCTGGATTAATAACCAAGTTGAAATCATCAAGTACTATTGGTCCATCTCCATATCTGAACATGACGTTCCTAAACTCGATATGACCTTCAACGTTTGGCATAGGTAGTGCATCTGGGCCATCTTGAATAGCTGATTCAGTATCTAATACAGAGAAGACTCGCTCTCCTCCTGCAAATGCACTCTGGACTGAAGTGTAGAAGTTTGCAATAATCAGGATTGGCCGAAAGAAGCTATCACTAAATTGTACAAACATCACGATTGTTCCAAGGGTCACTTCAGGAGTTAAAGAATCACTAATGTAAAGAAATGCTGGATTAAGGAAGAACCAACCTCCAAAGAGTAGTATTATTGCAGTACCTAATCCACCGATGAACCGAATCACAGGAAAGAATGCAGCCTGTGCCTTCCCTGCATCAACATTCGATTGATAATCCGCTTCATTGATTTCAGTAAATATTTCTGCGCTTCTCTGCTCCCTTGCAAAACTCTTTGTGACCTTAGCTCCCGAAATACTCTCAGCAAGGTTAGATGTGACATTAGATATTGTCTTTCTTGTTCTTCGGTATGCTTCTCTCATGACTTTTCTGAAGTAGATTGTTGTGATTAGAAGAACCGGAACAATAAGAAGTGAAACTAGTGCTAGCCGAAGATTCGATGCGAACATAGCCACTCCTATTGCGAAGACTACGAAGATTTGTGCAAATGTATTGATGAGTTCTCCACCTAGAAGCTCGCTCATTCGATCAACATCATTTGTAAGTCTTGAAATTACTCTGCCACTGGATGAATGGTCATGAAATTCTTCAGACATATCTTGAACATGACTGTAGAGTTCCTGTCTGATATCATAGACAGCTCTCTGTCCCATGAGAGCCATAAGGTAGCCACTACCAAAGCTGATAATCCATGATACTATCTGTAAGATAATATATAGTCCTGCTGTGAAAAATAAGGCACTGAGAATTCCGCTTGGGAAGTCAACGTCAATTGCCTGTCGTAGAATGAACGGAGTCCACACGCTTAATGCAATTCCTGCTGCTGTTAATACTATAACAATAGCGAAGAGCATTCTATACGCAACCAAATAACCCACCATGCGCATCAACAATGTTGAATCGCTGTATTCGTAGGTTCGAGCATCTGGATCGTCTGCAGTATCTAATGTTCTACTCAGTGCTTCCACCTCCCTCTGTTCCTGATATTGGGAATGGATCACTGGAAACACTTGCTGCTAGTTCCATTTCAGAAATGGTCTGGAATATATTGTAGTATAGTCCTTCTTTTGCGATTAACTCGTCATGACTACCCTGTTCGACAATCCGTCCTCTCTCCATCATGACTATTAGGTCTGCATTTCTGACTGTACTCAGTCGATGTGTAATAATGAAAGTGGTTCGCCCTTGCATGAGGGTCTCCATTGCCTGCTGAATGAGCATCTCTGTCTTTGCATCAACCGAACTTGTAGAATCATCCAGTATCAATATTCTCGGATTTGCAAGCAAAGCCCTTGCTATTGCGATTCTCTGTTTCTGCCCTCCACTAAGAGTTACTCCTCTCTCTCCAATCTCAGAGTCATATCCTTCTTCGAGTGTAAGGATGAAATCGTGAATATTTGCTGCTTTCGTAGCTTCAACAACCTCTTCAAAAGTGGCTTCAGGACGACCAAAAGCAATATTCTCTTTCAATGTGGCTGAGAATAGGAAAGGATCTTGATGAACCATCCCAATACGTTTTCTGAGGTCATTTAATGAATATTGACGGATATCGATTCCATCAATTAGTATCTCTCCAGGTGATGTCACTTCATGGAGTTGATCATTAATCTCTACATGACCATCTACTACTTTGTATTCTTTCTCACCAATCAAAACAGTGTTGTCCTTACGAACACGATAACCCTTTCCTTCGTAGTCTATCTTTCTATTGGTGTCAACGTCATAGAATCTTGGAATCAGGTTAACAAGACTTGTCTTTCCAGAACCTGTTCCTCCAAGAAGGGCAACTATCTGTCCAGGTTTAACATGCAAATCTACATCTCTGAGAATGTATCCGTCACCACCATAGCTAAACGAGATATTATTGAAATCAATAGATCCTTGATAATCTGTAACCTCCACAGGATTTTCAGGATTCATCACTTCTTCGATTGCATCTAGAATGTAAAACGTTCTTTCTCCTGAAGCAGATGCTCTCTGGTACATCCCTATTCCCCAGCTAAGAAATCTAGCAGGGAGTACAAGCATACCAATCATTGAGATGAAACCGACAAACTCTCCGTATGTAAGTGTGCCGCTGATGTAGCTGAATCCTCCGATATAGATTAGCGCACCTATTGCCACACTGATGAGTGAGGGAAGCATTGGTTGGAAGAATGACTGAAGCTTGCTAGCATAAACTCGCAAATCAAGAAATGCTCTATTTTCCTTCTCAACTCGTAGTGCCTCTCGCTCTTCGGATGCATATGCTCTGACGACTTTATGTCCAACAACATTCTCAGCGAGAACTGAACTAAGGACTCCATATTGTTTACGTGCTGAGAAGAAGACTGGTCTTACCTTCTTAGCAAATGAGTAGATGAAAATGAGCATGATAGGGATCCATATGAACATGTACGTTGTGAGAGTTGGATTGACACTCCACATCACAATATAGGTCCCAATAAGCTGAGCAAAACCAATGAATAGTACACGATACCCCCAGTACAAGAACTCTCGCATTGTACTGACATCTGTCGTAACACGAGCAAGTAATTGCCCTGTTTCATTCTGATCGAAAAATGAGAGGTCTTTTTCCATTAGACTATTGTAAAGGTCCTCTCGGAGAGTAAAGATGACATATTGTGAAAGTATAGCAGATCCATAACGTCCGAACATATCAAAAAGTGCATAGAGAAGCCCGAGACCAATAAAGAGGAATACATATTCTAAGAGGAGATTCATTTGGGCTCCAATAATCACTTCGTCAACGATTTTAATTAGAACAAGAGGGGTCAATAGATTGAATACAGTGCCAATGGCTGCGGACGTAAGGAAACCAAAGAAGAGAAACTTCCTTCTCATGGCATAACCTGTTAGTCTTCTGATATGTCCCATTTTTGAAAGCACCGACCTATGTGCCATTTACACGGATGTGATAAGAGTTACTAAGAATGCACATGTCTGAGAGTGATTACTTATCATACTTTATGGACATCTCTCAGCAAGTTTTGCACCAAGACTTCGACATTCTTCAAGAACTGCTTCTCCAGGGTAGTCCTTAGCTTTAATGGGCGGATTAACGATTATTTCTGCATTAAGTTCCTGCAGCTTATCACTGATCTCGTCTGGAGCTTCACCACTCCATCCGTAGGAACCATATGCTGCTGCGGGTAGCCCATTCAAATCCTGAAGTTCTGCAAGTATCTGCTTCACCTTCGGAAGCACTCTTTTCATCCTTGTCGAGCTTCCTATAGCCAAGGCACAGATATCAGTAATACCATTGAAATCTTTGGCATCGATGACCACGCATTCTGCTCCTGCGTCCGTTGCACCTTTACAGATAGCCTCCGCCATGGCTTTGGTTCTACCACGAGTGCTCTCGTAAATAACTCCAACTCTCATCTTGATTCCTCTCGATATTGATTATCTTAGAACAAAAGAGTATCGAAAGGGGACATCATATATTATACCAGTTAGCTGATAAGGTGCCCATCCTTCTTTGGTGCTTGCAATGGTTGATGAAACGAGAAAGAAAGCGGAAAAAATATGCAAAGCCCTCATTCGAGAATATGGGGACGAAGTGAGTGAGAGAAAACTTCCTCCAATCGATGAATTGGTTATGACCATTCTTAGTCAACATACAAACGATGTCAACATGTTTCGTGCCTTTGAGAGCTTGAAAGCAACCTATTCCACATGGGACGAAGTACTGGCTGCACCACAAGATGAACTAGCTAACAGTATCCGATCCTCTGGAATGTATAATCTTAAAGCTAAACGAATTCAGGCTACTCTAAGAGAAATACAGGAACGAGTTGGAAAACTAGATCTCTCTCTCCTTGAAAAAATGGAGATTCCACAAGCAAAGGAGTGGTTGACATCCCTTCATGGAGTGGGTCCAAAGACAGCCGCTATTGTTTTACTCTTCTCTTTTGGTCTGCCTGTTTTACCAGTTGATACACATGTCTGGAGGGTCACCAAACGATTAGGTATAATCGATGAAACGGTGTCACGCGAGAAGGCGCATGACCTATTAGAACACATAATGCCACGAACTTGCATTTCCTCTTTAAACAAGAACCTTGTTCAACATGGGCGAGAGGTCTGTAAGGCGCAGAATCCGAGATGTGACAAGTGCTTCTTGAGTATCCTATGTCTATACTATTCCGAAGTAGACAGAACTTGATAAAATCATCTTTAAACTGCTTAAACGATTGTTTTAGACCTCTGCCCAATATATCACTTTAAAAGCCCATCCACATTCCTAAAACAAACGACTATTCAAAACTCCTATCGCGGTGATATCATGCAAGCGCTTTACACCCCTGAGGTCCTTCTATTGTTAGGTATAGCTCTAGTGCTTGCATATTT
Organism: Candidatus Thorarchaeota archaeon; assembly: GCA_004524565.1. Classification (GTDB taxonomy): domain Archaea; phylum Asgardarchaeota; class Thorarchaeia; order Thorarchaeales; family Thorarchaeaceae; genus SMTZ1-45. Next base: position 18,519 of record SDNZ01000013.1, on the reverse strand, counting down.
CGGCGCTGAAATCATGACAAAATTTGGAATCCCAAAGATTCTTGGTTTCATGATAGCTGGGCTTGTTCTTGGAACATTGGGAATCTTCAATGATGATTTCCGCACATTTCTCTTTCCAATTGTTGATCTTGCTCTAGGTCTGATAGGATACAATATTGGACTAGAGATACGTAAAGAGGTTTTTCGCGGGCAAACGCGGCGAATGGGAACAATCCTGATTCTTGAGTCTATCCTAACATTTGTTATTGTTACGGTACTAGCTGGCTATCTACTTGGTGCATGGCACATCGCATTAGTCTTCGGAGCTCTTGCTAGTGCTACTGATCCTGCATCAACTGTAATGGTAATCTGGGAACGTAAATGCAAAGGTGACCTCACTGATACTCTGATGTTCATCTTGGCACTTGATGATGTCATCGCGATTCTATTAGCTGATGGCGCAATCGCTATCGCCATTCTTTTCTACTCTGCTCCAGGTACAGTAACAATCATTGGTGCTGTTGGTTCCCTTGTTATCGATGTTGCTGCATCCTCTGCTATTGGTGCAATCCTTGGATTTGTGATGGTCTATTTTGTCAATCGTGAAGATGATAGACGAGAGATTTTAGAATTTGAACTTGGAATGATCATTCTGATTGTTGGGCTGATGTCATGGTTACAGTTGAGTGCTATTCTCTCGTGTATGGTATTCGGTTTTGTTGTTGGTAACTTTGTATCGCGTGAAAAAGATCCAGTGAGTCACACTTTGAAAGTCATAATGTCACCCATTGTGATGATCTTCTTTGTTATTGTAGGTGCATCAATCGATCTCGGTGTTATTGCTAACCTCTCTGTGGTTCTACTCACAATTGCATATGTTGGAGGTCGAACGTTCGCAAAGTACTTTGGATCTAGAGTTGGAGCTCAACTGACCAAAACACGAGAATTGACTACGAAATATCTTGGCCTCTGTCTCATGTCACAAGCTGGCGTAGCAGTAGGTCTCTCACTCGTGGTTGAACAGAACTTCCTTTCACTTGGTGATGCAGAGGCAGTATTCTTTGGAACACTAATCCTAAACGTAATTGCATTAACCACTATGATTCTCCAAGTATTTGGTCCAGTTGCAGCTAGTGAAGGACTACGTAAAGCAGGAGAGTATCCTGATGATTTATGTGGTACTGATGAAATACACACAATTGAAAGTCTCGAAGATAATACAGAACCTGTAGATGATGTTTCAGATACAAGTTGACTGGTCAAATACTTAGAGCAGTTTTTCCAAGATCAGAGATGCAAGATATCCATGTTGAAATTAACAACTTTCAAATATTGTCCTGTTTCTATTGACTGTTGATTCTGAAATAAAACAGGAGCTTTAGCTTTTGGAATATTTCCTTTTGACAGTAGGTTTTGCTTTGGTTCTGGCATATTTAGGCGCCTCCATACTCAAAAAACTAGCAATTCCCCAGACATTCGGTTTTATGCTTGCGGGTGTTGTACTTGGTTTGACAAGTATCTTGTCTGAAGAAACTATCCACGAATTACAATTCTTTGTTGCTTTAGCACTTGGACTCATTGGGTATAACATAGGTCATGAATTAAGTAATCCAAATTTAAAGGGGCCCAGAATTAAGAAACTGATTATAATTGTGATTATTGAAGCTACAGCTGCTTTTGCTTTAGTATCGTTTCTGACTTACTTTTTATTATCTGAGTTCGCAGTTCCACTCCCCTTCCCTACTGCTATCCTCTTCGGAGCAGTTGCAAGCGCAACAGCCCCAGCCGCTACTGCTGATGTTGTATGGGAATGTGATTGCGAAGGTCCTGTCACATCCTCTCTCATGTTTGTTCTAGCTGCAGATGATATAGCTGCGGTAATCCTCACAAATTCAGCAATTGCTTTTGCTCTTTGGAATCTAGATCCCAGTACTATGACTCTCTCCATGGTCTTGATTGAACCAATTATTGGAATTCTGGCATCTGTTGTATTGGGAGCTATTGCTGGACTATTATTTTTATATCCCCTGAAACAAGAGGCGGATAGAGGAAAATTACTAGAACTTGAGATTGGTATGGTCATCCTGTTAATTGGTATTATTGAGCTGATTAATAGCTACATAAAGACTCTAGGTTTTCATATTCATATCAGCGATATATTTGCCGCAATGGTGTTTGGATATATTGTAAGTTACAAAATAAGTGACGAAACTGTAGAACATCAAGTTAGTGAATTGCTTGAACGAATCATGTCTCCTGTCGTTATGATCTTCTTTGTTATGGTGGGAGGAAGGATGGCACAACTCCTGTCTACTTCTGAAACTCTACTTCTCGTTGTATTGACTGCAAGTCTTTACCTGATAGGAAGAACACTTGCAAAGTACTTCGGCGCATCTCTTGGTGGTCATATAGTAAATGAAGCTCCAGAGATACAGAAGTATCTTGGAGGGTGTCTTCTCTGTCAAGCAGGAGTTGCATTAGGTCTCTCTTTCATTGTTGAGGAAACTTTCATTGAACTGGGTGGAAATGCGGAATTAATGGGGATGCTCATATTAGGTGTTGTTGCCCTCTCAACAATGATTCTTGAGATGGTCGGTCCGATGGCTGTGAAGAAGAGTCTTCGTGCAGCAGGAGAACTACCTGTGGAAGGTGTTCTGTTTGAACCTGATGAAGTTCGAATATTTGATATATCTAGGGATGGCCCTCATTGTAAAACAAACGGTAATCAAGAAAATTCTACTATTGATGATGATAAAATCGAGGTTTGAGTTCCGTTAGATTAACAAGGTCTATTTCAAATACACTGAATCATGTCCGATAAAAATTGTATTAGTGATGAGCCCTGGCACATTCTTTGTCGAGTGACAAAACAGGAAGGAAAATGTGCTGCTGGGCATAAAGTCGGAGATGAGGTACTATTCACTGGAGATGAAGTAAAAGGAAAAATCTGTATCAGTGCGATGTACTCTATGCTCCCTAAAATATACGCGATGATGTACAATGCAAGTTTTCCATGGCTAAAAGATCAATGTGTTGCAACTCATGCATGCCCTGATGGCTTCAATCCATTGATGTACGAGTTACATCGTGTTCCACGAGAATGACTCTAATCCGATTCCCTCTCGAGAACATCTGCATGTGGATCTTCGTTTGGGTCCATAAGAGGTGCGAATGCCCCTTGAAGGTCTTCTAGTACAGCATCTTGCTCCGGACGATTTGACATAATTGGAGCGATTCGTCCATACCATCCACAATCGATGCAGTACAATGCAGGTTGAAATGAACCTGGAAAAACTCCTAGATCATGAGACGAAGTCATATCGACCAAACGTGGGCTCTTACAGATAGGGCAAACTGCAATATCTACATCAAATCCCTTCTTTTTCCACTCATCTAGAGCCTGTCGAACTGCCATGAGTCTTCTTAGTTCAATCAGTTCTTTTGCAGAAAGTTGCCCAGTAATTGGTTTTGATGCCATATCTATCATATTACTTCATTGAAGTATCAATTTACATCTTATGGTAGACATTTGATTGTACCATTTACTAAGCCTTTACTCCCAAGAGAAAACTAAAAGGAAAGTATCTCTACTTTGAATTGACTTGTTAGGAGGAATTCTATCTATGAAGGATGTTGATTATTTTAGACTTGCAGCAAATTCTACTCGAAAATGGAGAGATATGGAGATGCGGCTACTTGAAGAAAGTGGTTGCCATGACCTCTCGTACAGACCACAAACGGGTATGTCGTCACTTGGGTGGGTGCTAGCGCATCAGGCATCAGTCTATGATTTTTCTCTTAACATGCTCATCAAGGCTGGACCTCCAAAGAACCCTGAACTCTTTAAGTTATACACTCCTGGAACATCAGGAGATTGGGCAGGTACTTCTAAAGATGAAATCGAGACCTACTATAATTCTGGCGAGAAGGATCTCCTCAACTGGATTGATAGTGCTAGCGAATCGGATCTTGAACGGAAAATCGAGAAAGGGAAAGCACCATCATACTTTGTTGGAATGACTGTCAGAGAAGTGATAACAAGCACATTCACTCACTTAGACTATCATACTGGCCACTTGACAGCACTCAGGAAGGAATGGGAAAAATCTAGAGAATAATTACAAACCCTTCAAACAGACCTCTGCATACTGTTTGGCTTTGATGATGTTCTCTCTCTGTCGGTGTGATACCTCAACTGTAAGCGGCCCTCTATATCCAGTTCTGTGCAAAGTTCTAACTGTTTTTGGAAGGTCTATCTCTCCTTCTCCTGGAATAAGATAATGTCTCCTTCCATCATCTCCTAATAACCTCCCATCACTATCTCGAAAATGGATGTTGGCAATACGGTTTCCAAACTCAGTAGTTAGCCAATTGATATCCGATCCATTAAGGTGCATGAATTCCATATCGATTGTTATGCCGAGAGACCTGTTGTTGTGCTTTTTAATTTCTTCGAGAATATATTTGTCAACATCCTTGATGTAGGGAACATTCTCAAACGTCAACATACAATCTGCATTTTCTGCTTCAAGGAGGAGCGTTTCATACCTTTTTTCCCATCTTGAACTTGTGAGTTGATCTTGTTCTGGTAGATGTAGCACTGCTACCTTGAGACCAAGGGTCTTGACTAGTTCAAACGAGGATTGTATTGTATCACTGAACTCCTTTTCATCAAAGGCAGTAAGGAATTTTGGTAAATGTATTGAATAGGCGTGTAGTGAAAGGTCATCAAGTGTCTCTTGTAGTGTGCCTTTTACCCAAATTGGAAGATTACTGTACCAGAGTTCTACTGAATCATACCCTGCGTTCTTCACATGAACCATTGCGCGAATCATGTTTGCTAGTATTTTTTCAGGTGAAGAAGTTGAACTCAATCCTCCCAGTATTGAACATGAAATAAACGTTCAGAACGCCTCCAATTACAGCTCAAGAGAATGAGCTTCAAAAAGCTTGTCAATAGGGTGTTAAATCGTTGAGAATTTTATGAAAAAGTCTATCAAGGAAAGTTCATCCTGAAAATTAGGTTAGGAGTTGAAAATAGTGTCACGCCGCGCTTTTCTACTAACAATAATAGTTTCAGTAATATTGCTATCATCAAGTACTGTTGCAATCAGCGGTAATCCGATGGCAGGTAACTTTGTAACATCTTCATGGCCTGGTGGATTGATTATCAATCACACAAATATCGGCTTGAATTTGATACCCTCTGAATATATTGAGAGTGCACAAGATAATGTGAGAATCCACTATGCTCACACAAGTCATGGAGGCCAAATAACTGAAGGATTATCCCGCCTTGAAGCAGCTAATGCAACATTTGATGTTTCAATTACTAGTTTATCCCTTCCAACTGATGAAGGTGCTCTCTGTATCTATGATGGTAATGCCCCACATACCTACATCACACCTGAACTCTACTGGCAAGGTACAAGCGCTACTGCAATAACTCAGAATACTCTTGATGACAATCCAACACTTACAGTTTCCCTCTGGTCATGGTGTTGTCAGGTTAATGATTATGATGAAGCAGGTATTCAAGACTACTTGGATACAATGACTGCACTTGAACTTGCAAATCCAGGAATTACATTCATCTATATGACCGGCAATGCTCAAGCAGAAGGAAGTGATGGATACAATCGTTGGATCAACAATGAAATGATTAGACAATATTGTCTTGATAATGATAAAATCCTATTCGATTTTGCAGACCTTGACTGCTGGAGTAATGGTGACCAAAACACGTATACCTATGATCCTGGCGACGGAAGTGTACAAGTCCCTTCAGAACATCCAGATTTTTCAGGAGATGAGGCAGCTCATACCACGTACACAAGTTGCGAGCAAAAAGGTCGTGCATTCTGGTGGCTTGTTGCAATGCTAGCTGGTTGGAATGCTCCTGATGATACAACTACCACTGGCTCATCAACAACCAGTACTTCAACCGCATCGACTGGTTCTACATCTTCAACAGGTTCTCCAACGAACCAGCTACCTATGAACGACATTTTTGCGCTCACAGGAATTGCAGCAGTCATCCTCATCATTGTATATGCTGGAGTCCGAAAATTCTATGGTGAGTAGCTAAAGATTTCCAGTTGCAATCAAATCAATAAGGCGGTTCATTGAACAGTCAATCGGTTCATCGACAGATTTATATATTAACAATAGTTATCCGTAACAATTGTGGGAGTCTTTTTTATGACAAATAATTACAAGAAATTCCAAATCATGAACGTCTTTGCAATAGTTTTCACTATTGTGATGAACATGCTTGCAAATATACTACCCTTCAATGGGGTGAATACAGGAATGGTGGCTGACTCATTTCCAAACTATTTCACACCTCCTGGGTATGTATTTTCAATTTGGGCTGCTATTTACATTCTAGTATCCCTCTTCGGATATGTTCAAGGAAGACCTGATCAAGTAAATGAAGACTATCTAAGAAAAATTGGGTACCTGTTCATTATTGGTGCCTTTTTGAATGTGGCATGGCTCATTCTATTCCATTATTCATACAACAATGTTCCATTACTGATCTGGAGTGAGCTTCTCATTGTTGGATTCTTGGTTACACTGCTTCTGACCTATGTTAGGTTAGAGATTGGAATCAAAGAGGTTTCACTCAAGCAGAAGTTAGCTATTCATCTTCCAATAAGTGTCTACATTGGATGGATATCATTGGCAACCATTGCTAACACTGCTGCATTGCTTAATGCAAATCTATCAATAGCTGTTGATGTTCAGATTCTCTGGACTTCATTAGTCCTTATCGTTGCTCTTCTAATCGCTACTCTGATGATAGTGCTTAGACGAGATATTGCGTACGGTCTTGTTGTTATTTGGGCATCCGTAGGAATCGCAGTAAAATGGACAGCAATACCATTGATCTTCAATACTGCAATAGCTGTTGCTATTATTATTGCCATATTGATTCTGGTAGTACCTATTATCAGGAAGAAGAACTGGGTTGATTACTACCTAGTTAGAAATCTTGAGTAGAACGATAAATCAAGGTGAGAGCAACTACTCTCACCTTACTCATTCTTTTTAGCCTTCTTCAGAGACTGTATCAGGAGCCCGTAGCAATTCTGTTGCAAATGGCGAATCATCTGTTGTCACTAGGAAATGATTTTCTAGTGCTTCCATAATAGCCTTGTATACACGTCCTTCTTCAAGACCACAGGAGGCAATCTCTGATGCGAGTTCTTCTAGTTTGAACTCTTCTCCATGCTTACGAGCGATTCTCTCACTTGCACAGCTGGTTGTTGGGAGCTTCTTTTCATCATCCAATCTGTAAGTTCTCAAGAGTTGACCATCCAAGAGATCTTCAAAGAGCGAATCAAACTGCATTGTAGTGTGATGGTCAAGAACCACTATTGGAACTTCGGACATGGTATCATCAAAGATGAATCCCACTGTCTTGGCGAACTGGATCATTCGTTCTCTCTGTTCCGGTGAAGGATTACCAGTTGTAATGAATGCACAAACTAGTCTGTTTGTTGAAATTACTCTGACAATATCAGAAATTGGAATCAATCCCCATTCCTCAGAGGATGACTCGATATCAAACTCACCGCGGAAGCTTGTGATGGCTGTAATGAAGGCAGAAATTACGGTCTCTTCAAGTCCATCTCTCAGAATCTTTGAATAGATAGGTAGACCGCTATCTTTGTGAAGTACAATTACACCCATGAGACTTCTGATATCGTCAAATCTTCTCTTGATTGCAAGTGTTGCTTTATTCTCTCTAATTCGCTTCTTTCTTGCTGACCTTCGATAGGCAATGCCAACAAATACAGCTGCTAAAGCTATGATTATGGGATAATATCGTGTTGTTGTGACCCACAACATGGTTCCGAGATCTCTCTCGGGCTGTAAGTTCATAGAATATGCATTGCTTAAGACATAGTGGGATGCTTCACATACTACTTCTATCTGAAATACTCCTTCTGCTTCTGGCATGAGGAATTGTCCAGTATACTCACCTGTAGTAGCTGTTTCTACCAGAGTAATTGTAGCAATTGTTACTCCACTTGGATTTTTGATACGACAGTATACTTGAATACCACCAACAGGAGTTCCAGTATCAGACTCAGTAATTCTTACAATGATTGTTGACATGCTAGTTTCCGGCGCGATTAATCCCTGGACAATCTCAACTGAAATAGGGACACGCGTGACATTGAATGTGAGTCTGAAGGTTGCGGTGTCGAATCCATATTTCTCGAATGATAGTACAACACTATGTTCCCCAAGCGATTGAGGATTTAGATTGACTAGATAAATACCTGTACCTTGCTCAATGAAGGAAATCCAATCTGATCCTTCTCCGGATGGAAAGATATCAGCTCCACGAATATAGCTACTATTACTTTCAAAGATATACTCGAATGAGAAGTCGTATGATCTTCCAAAAAGGAGGGACTCCAAGGGTGTTGAACCAGCTACTGACGTATCTATCTCTTCTACCTCAAACAAGAATTGTTTGGTTGAAAGGTGATGATCTGCCTTATCAGCTGTTATCGTCAAAGACCAAGTTCCTATAGATTCACCTCTGATTGTGATAACATAGTATCCTACAAATTCCTCTACATCAATGACAAGACCTGGGTCCTGTACGATTACAGAAACATCGGCTGCTTCTACATTGGTCGGAGTAGTTGCGTCGGATCTATAGTAGTAGACTGTTAGCTGATATGGCTCTTGAAACTCTACGGTTGTACTTGATACATCACCTTCAAAGACAAGATGCGTTGGAATATCTGTGACAAACAAGGTGAATGCAGCACTTGAGCTCTGATAATTCTCTGCAGTTCCTCGGAATATGATGTCAAATGTTCCAATCTGAAGTGGCGTCAGGGTGAAATTGTATAGACCGCCTGCAATAGGTACAACATCTGAGATCAGTAGACCACTTGGGAAATTCAGTACTGAAACATTCTCGAAACTAATTGGATTACTTCCTATATCTTGGAATCTCAGCTGTACGACGAAGATCTGATCAACTGCTATTGTCTCGCTTGATGGTATAGCAGTTAGTACAGTAGGAATTCCAGTAGCTGTTATTGTGAAGGTAATATATTGGGTCTCATGATTCAGAAGACTTGCACTCATTACAACAGAGAACGTACCCGCCTCATTTGGAATCAATGTGATATTGTAGAGCCCATTTCCGATTGGAGCAAATGAAGTATATGTCAGACCAATTGAAGGTGTAACTGCCTCAACTGCTAGCGTTGCACCTGTGAGTCCATCACTTGTACTATTGAGATACTCAAGAACAAGGGTATAATTACCTCCGAACAACACAACATCAGATGTTCCATTTAAACACGTGAGACTAGTTCCAGTCTCTCCAATTATGAGTGTGAATGTATCTGACGCACTGTAGTAGTATGATTTGTTTAACGTAATCTCTATTGGGTATGTATCAGAGAGGGTGCAGGTGATATCAACCGCATATTGACCGTTATTATAATCGATAAAGTTATCCCAAGATAGACCGCCTCCTGGGCCAGAGTGTGATATATAGATATCAGCTCCGAGAATTCCTGTTCCATTCAAAAAGTCGTAATCCATCTGAACCGTGAATACTTCATTCAGTCCTCTGTCAATTGGGATTCCCCCAGCATTTGTAATCTCTAATGTTGTTTCAAAGGTACAGATAACTGAAAATTGAACTGATACAGGATCAAAATATGGTCGTGAAACCGATACAACAACTGTATATTCACCACCCTCAATAAGTGCTGTATCGAAATCTGCTTGCCACCAGTTCTTTGCATAGTTTTGGGTAAAGGCTACCGTTGTATCCGACCAATTTGCTGTCATCGTTACACTATCGTCGAGTAGATATTCACCATTATCAGTATCAGTGAGAGTGATTTGATTTGCTATCACCAACCCATAATCAGAATTTATCAATGGGTAGTGTGCAGATGCAATAGCTGAATGATACAGCTGAAAATTAGTATAGTCATATGCAAGCTCTGTTCCATTATTCCAGAATACTTGGACTTCCCACACTCCTGCTGATGTGTTCATTCCCCCAAACGTAAAGGTTGAGCTATTTGCGAATCCTCCGATTATGGATGAGACAGAATCTGTTGTCCATATTGTGCTATTAGGCATGATCCATTCTATATTGACTGGATTACCAATACTTGGTGTTTCGGTGGTAGTACCGAGCTCGACTTGTGTTCTTGTGAGATTACTCGGTCTGAAGATCGTACTTGAGGTCCACATCCCGGTGTCATAGATTTGAACTGCGATTTCCTTAGCATAATTAAGGGATTGGTGAGTGATCTTCCACCATCCTACTCTATCAAAGAGACTATTTGGCACAAAGATACTTCCTGATGTAATTGTGCACAATCCTGTGATATCGTTTTGAAGCGGGTCCCAAACTGTTTTATTTTCCCAATCTTCAGGGAATTCAATCTCAATAGTCTGATTATCATACACCGACGAAGCTGTTACATAGGTGAAAAATTCTAGGTCTGCACTCTGTCCTGCATCAATCGAGTATGACACTCCATGTTCTGAAAGATATGTAGTCCATGAAGAGTTGATAAGACGGTGATAATTTGTGGTGACTGTATATGTGAATGCTACAGATGTATTTGATGTAATCTGAATATCAAGAGGATCTACGGTCCAAAAACTGGGATTTGTAATCGTTGCTTCGCCATATCCACTCCCGGTGATTGCTTCTGAAAATGTACCCGCATGAAAAGTAAGGTCTACACTCTCAAAGGATGGTACTGCAATACTAGTAAATTCAACATTATCAAGATACAAGGTTAGATTCTGGGTATGTTCTGTGCCATCTGGTAATCCAAGTGGGTCGTCATCATAGTCTGTTGCATTATTTAATTCAACATCCCAAGCAAGCCATAAACCCACTGCAATTTCAAAACTGCTCCATGCTGCAGGAAGTGTGAAATCGTGATCAAGGGAATACCATGCATCTCTGGAATCAACATTAGTTTCCATTGGGAAATACCATGCATCCAAAGTCCCCCCATTACTAATTTGATAGAATACTCCAATGTCTCCAAAGAATCCATTATCTCCTTCAGGATCAATAGGTCCGGTAGCATAGCGAAAATCAAGCCTCATATTGAATTCCAGCAGACCTTGTGGATTGTCTACGGTCTGCTCCCATCCAATCTCTGAATTCTGACTATGTGTCCAATAATGCTGACTAGCAATTTTTTTGTAGTCCCCTACGTTCCGACATATTATGTATTCTCCATCGTCATCATAATCAGCAATCTGTATGTTCGATCCACCATCAATCGTATAAACTGTCCATGGATCTACTCCCTCTTCGAATGTGCCATTGACTCCATATAATCGTTTAACATTTGAAACTTCGACACTCGTAGAATTTGCAAACCAGTCGTTACTATCATCAATTGTGATATTCTGATTTGTGTTCGTTCCAGTATCCGTTCTTGCCCTTACCGGATCTGTTTCTTGAAAACCACTCTCTCTAATTTGAATCGGATTGATAATTCCTTCTTTGGTATCTTGTGAGAGTGCAAATGCATCATGTGTTTCTACATCTCTTGCTCTGGTATCTATCACGTCCGGAGAATCTGAAGCAATCTCATTTGGACCATTGTTGATAGAGTACATTGAAGGTGCTAGAATTGCTCCAAAAAGTATTGGTAGCATCACCAAGAGTGCGAGTACAAATCTTCTATTCTGCATTTAACATCCCTCGAAACGTATACGGCGTACTGTTTCAGATTCTGCTAGATTGATTATTCTGCCTTTCAAAGTGTTATTACTGTTGTTTGTCTGTTTGTCTTATCCTTGGTATGAACATTGGTACTGTTTTTTTATAGTGCTCATATTCTTCTCCAAACTCCCGTACCAACTCTTTCTCTTCCTTCCAGCAGAGAATGTAATTGACGACTATCACTAATGGAGTTACAAGTAATGAATAGAATGAAGATAGTATGAATGTGATTCCGACGTGTGATAGAATAGCTCCCGTATATTGTGGATGTCTCATGCGCGAATAGAGTCCTGTGGTGATTACCTTATCCGGTCTATGTGTTTCTGATTCTTTCAGACCTATCTCAGTAACCCCCTTAATTCCAAACAACGCTCCTGGCATCAGGAATACAATTCCCACTAACAGGTGAACTAACGGTGTCTGAAGAACAAGAAGACCAAGTAGTGGAGTAATGAATATGATATTTTGAAGAATAGGTACGAGAAACTGAGGTTGTGGAGAGATCCAGAGACCTATCAAGAATACAAATATGCCCCACCCAGAGATCATTCCCAGAATAGAGCCAATTTTCTCTCCTTTATCTGCACCGTACTTTCCTTCCAATTTTGAATGTTCCACTGAAAGAAAATGAAAGGGAATAACTGCAAGTATTCCCAATAATGAAATAGAGAACCAGATACTCATCAGGAATCAAAAGTCAATCAAACTTATCAAACCTGCTACACTTGGAAAGAGTCATATTCATAGTAATGCATCATTTGTGCTATTCCTTTCGTGGTGATAACATGTCTACAGATACTGAAATACTCGAAGAACTTCGAGAAATTAAGAAACTTCTAACACCTGCCCCTCCTCCTCCTCCCCCTAGTAATCTACTTGCTGAATTTAAGGACTTCATTTCCAAATACAAAGTCCTTGGATTGGCAGTTGCATTCATCCTAGGTCTTCAGTTGGCTGCATTGGTTCAGACTCTTGTAAGTACTCTCATTATGCCAATTGTAGAACTATTTCTTCCAGCTGATACCCCTTGGGAATCTATAACTTTTGGCGTTCTAAGGGTTGGAGAATTTCTTGGAGCACTACTGACATTCATAATAGTTGCCTTTGTGATTTTTATAATCATGAAGATTGCAACGAAAATTGGAATTGACTAATAAATCTGAAAAAATAAAGTGGGGGAGAATACTCTCCCCATGTTCCCTTTTTTTGTGGCTTATGCGCGGACTATTTGATAATACCAATGAGTAGGAATAGAACCCCTACTCCTAACAAGATAAGCATCAACTCTGTAAACTCATATCCTGCAAGCATGAGTGAGTAACTAATTGATGGAATATAGTATCCCAATGAGAAGTACGCGACATATGCATCAAGCCCAACCATCGTGAAGATGATTGGAAGTATTCCTACTATGATTAGTAGTAGTCCGAAAATGGCTAAACCCTTTCCCATATAAACAACTCCGGTTGTTAGTTTTGTAATGCACATCTATCTATTTGTGCGTTATGTCTTACTTGGGTATCACAGAGCCATTATCATTTGGATATCGGAAGCAGCCGATGATTAACAAAATCCTCTAAATCTATCCTTACATCCTCTATTTCATTCAGATGCCTCATAGCATCCTTTGCGTAGATACTTGTTACAACCTTCTTTTGTTTTTCATCATCATCTAACTCCCATCTGCCCACAACCCGACCATCTAGCCAAATTGTTGGTCGAACCTCTCCTGTTGCTCGAGAACCTTTACTGGGCATTATTTGTGGTACATCTGGATTTGATGGCCAAAAGTGTCTTCGATCTGCAGGAAATACCATTGGTTGGATTGATTCGTCTATGAAATTGGACCGGTCTATGAACGCCTTGAGAAAATGGTCCTCATAGGGAAGAAACCAAACAAGATTGTCTTTCGGTTTCTCTATGGATGAGGTAATCTCGAAATCCGAACTTCCCATGTACATTTGACTATTACCAAAATTGAGGGTCACTATCTCTTCGCCAAGACTGGTAATTGCACTCTTCACCACAGTCTTTGTCAGTCGTAACCACCATGCAATATCATCGATTGTTACAGGGCCAAATCTCTCTATATGATGCTGAATAAGGGTAGTGATAGCATCCTGTTCATCAACTATCTTTAGTTTGAATCCGTCAACCCATTGACTCAGTAGTGCATACGATGTTAGATTGCTCCTCGCATGCTTAGCTTTAGCTCGAACTACTTCTCCATGGGCCATCAGCATTAGTAGTGCTGACCGGACGTGGTCTCCGATTTCTGGAACTACTTTCTTGAGATCACTTGTACCTAGAGGTCCTTCTCTCAATGCATCTCGAACATCAGAAAGCATAGACTCAATCTCTTTGTCAGTGAGTACATCGACCTTCCTGTATTTATCTGTCCGACATGCTTTGAATAGTGATGGACCTGTGGCATTGATTATCATCGATAGATTATCGATATGCATCACATGAATCGTTGTTCTAAAAGCATGAGTTCTTACTAAATTTCTACCACTATCTAGTGACTCATACATATCCTTAGCATCAAAGTCACCTATTCTTGACCAGACTGAAAAATACGGAGTCCAGTAATCAGTTGAATGAAGACCTAATTGGGATTTAGCAACTTCACAATAATCGGGAACTTTCTCATCCAGAAGAGCCTGCTTCCTGAGTTGATTCCAGTGGAGTTGTTCAGATGTGGGTTCAACCATTTTTCTACCTCCACTTTTGAGGTAGGGAGGCAGAGTTCCTTTTATCATCTACTTTTCAAGAGTCTTGATATCCTGCGATTGTAATTTCAGAGCCTGTATGATATCCTCGAACCTCAATGATTCTAGCTCCAAATCCCCCAATAATACCACTGAAGAACCAGATTTGGTAAAACAGGTCAGTAACACTCAGAGTCGTTGGATTCCATCCCAAAGAAAGAGATAGGTTTGGCCATAACAAGGAATCTGCAACCATTGTTAGACCGAAGAAGATCATACCTGCAATCATTCCCTTCACAAGTGCACAAATTTGGAATCTAAGACTACATCCGCCACCAACCAGATTCTTGTAGGTAATAGGTGCAATTGCTAGTGGAACGCCTACTAACATAACACCCCAGTAAAAATCAGGACCAAGTCCTATTCCAATTATCAATAGAATTGAATATACCACTACCCAAACAGCGGGTACCCACAACCAGCTCTTTACTTCAGAAACCAGACTCACAATATATCACTGAAAAATTTCAGCTTTGTACATTATTTACTTCTTGGGTATGGTCTCATGCATTTTTCCGGAATCTATGATTCAGCTTGTAATAGAATCCATCCTTTGCCAAACAAGTGTTGAGTAAAAACAGGATCCAAACAGCTATGAGAAACACAGGTGACAAGAGTGTTAGCATTGTTTCTATAAATGACAGAGGTACCAAGATTACAGTCAGTTGGAATGCCCAATCTCGCCCCAAGTACATTGCAATCCCCGCGAGTAAATCGAGAGATCCTAGAATTATGATTGTAGGAATTACAGGAACGATGCTAAGCCATGGAATTGGTTCTGATAGACCCAGAATTGGATAAAGCAGAATTGCACCTAGAAGAACAAAGAATGATTTCAAGAGTTGCGCAAGTACTGCTAATCCAAAAACACGCCGTTGAAGGTCTCCAGGATTTCTGACCTCTTGAGTATCGACATTTGCAATACGAACGAAACTATATCCTCCATCGTTACGAATTATTCCAAGTGTGATGAATTGAATTCCACATACTACAAGGATGAAAGCTCCTGCAATCAATGATACTCCCAGAGTTTCAGGGAAAAGAACATGAAAAAGACTCATTCCAGCTGAAACTCCCCAAGCTTCAATCTTCATGCTCCAGAACCACCATGCTACTATTAGTTCCACAATTCCAATTCCAAGAAGAACACTAGCGGTCGTAGTGACAGCAAAAGAGAGTGCGATGAAGATAATCCCGCGCACAACATGTAATAAGCTGTTTAGTAGAACGTAGTCTGTTCTGATATATGGCTGTTCAACAGAGAGTTGTACTTGGCATCCCATGATAGTTCATCTTCTTTCTAAGCACCTTTGGATAATAATAAGCAACTGGATAACGCATGTTGTTGTCAAATCCATGTGGGAAACAAATTTACAGCACAGAGGAATGGGCGATGAGGGAGTAGAACAGCAGATGTCTGACACGACTTCTCTGTTCTCTTCTCCATATTACCACATCAATCCTTTTCATAGATATTCTAGCTGCTGCTGTAATCATATTGATACTTACAGTTCGAAAGGAAATTGTATATTGAATCCTTTAACCACCAAATTCAACAAGACACTAAATAGTAGGTTTGCTATCAAAAGAACGTATGAGGAATCGTGGACTTCTCATTATATTGGCAGTGTGTACTGTCTTCTTTGTAGGGACAATTACAAGTGCTCACATACCAATTGTTCCTGAAGATGGCACAACCCTTGCAACTGCTACAGAGATTATTGATCCGTGGAAATCTTGGTTCTACTATTCTGAGATCGCTCCAGGAGATTCACACTACTACAGTTTCGAAGCTATGGCTGATGAACGAATTCGATTCATGGTGAATGTCCCATTGCCTGAAGGTGATCGTGGATTCTTACCTACTTTCATCTTGATGGGCCCGGGAATATCCAATCAAGGTACTCCTGATGCTTCAATAGAAATCCCCTCGGGAGCTGAAGTGATGGTGATTGAATCCAGTACACTTGAACCGGAATTTGAAGGATTTACTCCATTGAGTCAGTACAAGACTGTTGATTTGAATATGAGTGCTCCTGAAACCGGAACCTACTATATTGCAATATACGATGGGACGATTGGTGGCAGATACGCTCTTGTAACAGGATATGTTGAAGCATACTCGATTACAGGCTGGATTGCAGTTCCTTTAGATGCCATGATAATTCTTCAATGGAGCGGGCAGAATCTGTTTCTCATTCTTTTACCTATGTTCATACCTCTCATCTTGGGGTTATTCTTCTTAGTGTGGCGACATCGTAGTGTGTTTAATCTGCAACAATTGCCCTCTATATTGGGAACTATGGGTGGGTTGATGTTCCTTGGTTCAAGTCTATCCTTCTTTACACAGATGGTGCTTGCCCTCTTATATGCGCCATACAATTGGACAATAATTGCGACGATTATTTTCATCACAATTCCACTCCTCTTGGGTGTAGTCACTCTGATGATAACACATAAAGAAAATTGGATTCAGAAGAAAAGCAGGTTGTTATCCCTGATTATTATTGGTATAATAGCACCATTCGTATGGGCTGGTCTGTTCATCGGACCAATATTCGTTATAGTTGCTGGAATTATACCAATGATTAGGAATACATCTACATAGAATTCGTGGGTGGGTGCCCAGTTCTTTTGAGCACTCATCCATCTTAGAATTTTATCTCATCCTATCTTCATAGTAGATATTTGGTGCGTATGTCGGAGGCCATTGTGGTTTGTTATCTAACACCACTTCTATCTGCTCAAGAATATCCGATGTAAGGGTCACATCAGAAGCTCCCACACTCTCAATGACATGCTCTGGTTTTGTTGCACCAACGATTGCAGCTGAAATTTCCGATCTTCTGAGAATCCAGGCTAATGCCAGCTGACTTGTTGTAATATCCAGAGAAGATGCTATCTCCCCAAGTTTTCTCACCTTGGACAGATGCTCTTCATTCAGCATACTTTCCATCAACTTTGAACTTTCTCCTCTGCTACCTTCTGGAATACCATCATTATACTTACCAGTAAGTATGCCCTGGGCTAATGGACTCCATACAGTGAAACCCATTCCATGAGTTTTTCCTACGGGCATAATCTCCAATTCAATGTGCCGTGAGAACATGTTGTAGAGCGGTTGTTCAACAATTGGTTTGTGAGCACCGATTTCCTTTGCTACAGCGTTTGCTCGCTCCAATTGCGCTGCAGTCCAAACAGATGTTCCCCAGTAATGGATATCTCCTGCTATGATTAGGTCATCCATCATATCTACAGTTTCTTTGACAGGAGTTGTGTAATCATACCTGTGCAAGTAGTAGATATCGATGTAATCCAACTGGAGTCGTTCCAGAGTTCCTTCGATAGCATTAGAGATATTCTTTCTACTGTTTCCCCAATCATTGATATCTTCGCTTGTAGGCCAAAACACTTTGCTTGAGATGACCAGATTCTTTCGATCAACGGTCTCTTCTGAAAGCCATTCACCAAGGACCATTTCTGCCTTTCCACCAGCATAAATCTCTGCACAATCAATGAAATTGATTCCATTGTCCACTGCAGTGGTCATGCAATCCTTAGCAACTTGGTTGTCAACAGTTCCTCCATAGGTCAACCAAGAACCTAGGGAAATTTCACTTATCTTCAGACCACTTTTTCCAACTTTTCTGTACTTCAAAACGGGACCTCCAACAGAAAAGAATTGAAAACTTAACTATAAAAAAGATGACTTAGGGATGTCTAGTTTGCTCTATTCATTTTTTGGTTCCCATAATTCAATCTTATTTCCTTCGAGGTCCATACACCAGGCGAATTTGCCTTGTTCAGTCACTTCTACACCCCGCTCATCTATATTGACTCCTTTGGCTCGTAGCTCTTCTAGAAATTCATCGATATCACTGACTACAAAATTGATCATAGATTCTGCTTTGCTTGGTTCGAAGTACTTTGTATCTTTGGGAAAAGGAGCCCATAATGTGTACCCTGGTCCAGTAAGTTTGTCCCACATGAAGTAGATATAACCTCCTTCATCAG
>SDNZ01000117.1 GCA_004524565.1 Candidatus Thorarchaeota archaeon | reverse complement strand
TCATTCTTGGGTTAAATCCTCTGGGACAGGCCATATGCAGATGTTTGTACGAGAAGAATAATTTTGAAACTGTGCTTATTCTCAACTCACCTGCATTTTCTACGTGGAACAGATACCCCGTTGATATTAAGGCACCTGTAGTGCCTGTGCATGGAATGGTTACTGATGAGATCATGTTGATTTTTGGCGATGTGATGATAAAAGAATATGATTGGATGACAGATCTACTCTTCTACCTAAGAGGAAATGTTCCTACTCGGTTTGTCATTTCATTAGTTAGCCATGAGGGCCCTACCTGTGGTCAGGTTCTATCAAAGAAAGGAAACCGTCTCTTGAAGAGAATGGGAGTTCCCATAGGTAGAGCTGATTATTATGATGGAGTAGCTGCACCACTCATTAGTGCTGGAAGTGTAGCAGGACTGGACCCAATTATATTATTCATAGAAGAAAATCAAGAACAAGATCTTATTCTACAAGTTGATGATGAAGCAGTTTTTCAATCCGAAGTAGATAATGCTCTAGAGATTCTAGACAAGGGACTGGATATGAATCTATCATACTAACAAAAATGATACAATCATTCTGTACTTCTTCCATACCCTTTCCTGTCATTGCCACCCAGGGATTCAAACCGATCCTCTATGTTGCGACTGCCAGATAGTTTAGAATCACATTCGATGCACATCAAAGCTCTTGTTTCTCTTGCCTCAACGATATTTCCACACGAGATACATGTCCAGAGTCCTCCCTGAAGTAGTTTGGTCTTTCTGAAAATTGCTCGTGCAATATCTCTTAGAGTTTCAGGACAATCGCCTGCGACCCCTACTACACCTTGTTCAGACCATTCGCACAGAACTGAAACAAGTGTTGTCATTAATTCAATAACACGGGTTGTACGCTCTTCAATCTCAACAGAGGTCTCAGATTTTACATCACGTGGAGTGTCTGATATTCGAGATAACATCTCAGTATATGCAAAGAAAGCAGGAGGAGGAAATCTTTCTTTTCCTCGAGCTTCGACCATCTGTCCCAGAACTGCGGAAATCATGAGTGTTTGAGTGTAATCCTCTCGAAGTATCTTCTCAGTTTCATTAACTATCTTCACGGGATTAATCTTGTACTTACTAGGTTTTAGTTTGTGCTCTACTGCGATTTCTTGAACAGACTCAATCAGACCACTACCTTTCCGCATCATACGATTCACTCGTTTAGCAACGGTCGGGTACGTGAGACCTGCATCATCTGCAAGCTTGTGCAAAAGCTCTCTAGCAGTAAGACTCAATCGAAGCACAGCCTATGGTGGCAACAAGTTTATGCAAGACTGTCATTTTAGGTTTACTCAATGCACGAGAAATGATCTCATTACTAGCAATTGCACTATGATTGAGAATGAAGAAGTCAGAGGGACAAACCTCTTTAGGGTGTTCATTTCGGCCTCAATCGACGGTGAGTATCATGAAAAACTATGATGTCATCTTGGCCAGTGGTGCTGAGCACCTTCAGAGAAGGTTTGAAGAACTCGGATACCGCGTGTATACTTCCGCATTAAATTATGACCATAAACGTATGTTTCCCAATGGTGACATCTATGTCAAAATAGGAAAAGTAGCGCAACTTTCGGGAAGGAGGGTTGTTGTTGTCCAGAGTTGCACAGGCTCAGGACCTGCTGAGACAGAGAGCTATAGTACCTCAGATCGTGTTGCTGAACTTCTACTTCTTTTGGACATGCTATCACGTCCTCTTGATGTCGAAAAATGTGGACATAAGCAGTATAAGTGCAAACCAATTGCGCCTCCCAAGCAAGTAGAAGTAGTTTTGACCTTTCAACCATATGCACTTCAGGACAAATCTTTTGAAACTGGTGAGGCTTCATCCGGTAGATGGGCTATCGAAACAATTGCAAAAGCATGCAATAAGGTATATGTTGTAAGTCCTCATGCGCCTGATAGTTTGGAGTGGGTGAAGAATCTCAAGGATAAAGGATTATACAAAATTGTTGATGTCATTCCAGATCTTGTTGAGTTTGCCAGAGAGGAGTTTGGCCTCAAAGATGACTGTATTATTATCGCGCCTGATGAGGGAGCTCAGGAGCGTTACAAAATCAACGGATTTGGTAAGAGCCGCACAAACTCGTATAGAGTCCAACTCCATGGAGACCTCGATGTAGAGGGAAAGAATGTCATTGTCATTGACGACTTGACAAAAAGTGGTAGCACGCTTTTAAAAGCTAGAGATAGATTGCTTGAGCAAGGAGCTAAAGAGGTGGCTCTAGCAGTAGCTCACGTGGTTCCATTGATAGAAAGAGGAGAGGAATTACTTGAGCGACTTATTGAAAAATGTAATCACAGAATTGTTACGTCAAATACTGTGAATACAGATATCTTCATTGAAGAAAATCCAAATCTCACGTACAATATAGTAGATACAATAGTTGAGAATCTCTAGTCTATTACGAAATCCTTTTCTCCACTCTAATTATCTGGCGCGCTTGTGTGCCAGATGGAGTCAGAGAAAGAATACCATATTGGAATTGGACCTGGTGAGATACCAAAACTAGTTCTATTGCCAGGAGATCCAGACCGTGCAAGAAAAATCGCTGAAGGATTCTTTGATAATCCAACTGAGATTGCTAAAAATAGAGAATACTGGAGTTTCAAAGGAACATGGAAAGGAGTACCTGTTGGCGTATGTTCTACTGGGATAGGATGTCCTTCTGCCGCCATTGCACTTGAAGAACTTGTCAAAATAGGATGTACTACATTCATCAGAGTTGGAACATCAGGCGCAATTAGTCACAGAATTGTATCAGGAGATATTGTCATTTTTAGTGGGTCTGTTAGGGATGAGGGGACGTCACGACAATATGTACCAATAGAGTTTCCCGCAATCGCACATCCCGAAACTGTTATCGCACTCTCCAATGCAGCAGAGAAACAAGGAGTGACATATCATGTGGGAATTGGACATAGCAAAGACGCATTCTATAGTGAACACCCAGATTACGTCACAGATCCAGATGGCACACGGAAAAAATGGGCAGCTTTGAGAGAATCTAATGTATTGGCTACAGAGATGGAGGCAGCCGCATTATTTGTGATTGGGCATCTAAGAGATGTCAAAGTAGGTGCTGCGTGCGTTGTTATTGGGGAGAATGTAGATAAAGAAGCAAAGATTGTAGGAAAACCTCCACTAGATGATTTAGTGATTATAGCCCTAGATGCAATTACGTCAATGTAGAATCAGGTGTCAAACATCAAATATCACTGAACCAGATTTTCTTCTGCACAGCTCTTAGAAGCTCTTCCGCTTCACGTTTACCCTGACCTGTGATTGTTGCTAATTGGTCTGCACTTGTAGCCGCCAGATCAGTAATTGTACCAATCCCTGAATTCAGAATTAAATTGATCACAGGGTCAGTAGTACCATGCTCAATAAGGATGTCTCTCAATGATGCAACGGAATCAGCAGTTGGTTCTGGTGCGTGAACGTCTGGCATCTCAACGTCAACTGATTCTCCGCCTTTTGCAACACTATCCTTTTTCAAATCTACTAGCTCAGGTAGCTCACCAGTGTAACCATATTTTGCAATGAAAGATGGACGAAGGAATATAACTCCTGCAATAACTGAAAATGCGAGGACTGGTATAAGAAAGATATTGCTAATATCTATTCCAATGAGTGTACCATCAGGACCAAATCCTACCAAACCATCAACGATTTTTTCAGTGAGTATGCTATACCATGGGTTTCCAGAAATTTCTGTTGCAATGAACATCCAGATTGGTGAGAATAGACCAAATCCACCAGCTTCGAATATTAGAAATTCTCTGAAAATATTCCTACGTAAAAAGTAGATGATTAAGAGAGGAAGAATAGCTAATGCGATACTTGCTCCAAACCATATTGTATAGATTCCCCAAAGGGCACTAACCACAGACGGATCAGCTCCAATTCCTGCTATCCTAATGGCAGCTGTAACTAAGAAGATTATACCTGGAAGTACAGCACCAATGAGAATTCCATGCGCATATCTCACTGTTCAATCTCACCTCAGGACCACGGGTCCATCGAAATCTAGTTTCCGACTCTTTTAGGTGTTTTGAGGATTGTATTATCGAAAGGGAGGTATGTGTTCTTTATCTATCCATTGTGATTACTGTATCTGTAATAAGTAAGAAAAATGCAAAAAATGATTTCATTGGAAGAAAATGCGCTAAAAAAGATTGTAGGCGCAATAAATTAGTCCTCTTAAGTTTATTAGAATGGACTTTAAGGCCGTTAGCACCCATTTTATTTAAAATGCGTTAAAACGACCAAAAGGCGCTATAAAATCGGCCTCTCTGTAAAGCCTTATAAGGCATTAGAGTGGATTCTAAAGCACTCTTAGGAGGAGTGAATTAAACAATGCCGTATGTCGTTAAGAAAGCAATTCAAGACTATGCAAAGAAAAAGAATGTCCAGGTAAGTGGCGATTTCTACGAAGCTCTTGACAAGAAGATTGAAACAATCCTAGATGGAGCAGCCTCCAGGACAAAGGACAACAAGCGTAAGACCCTCAAGGCTTACGATTTGTAAACCAAATAGTCTAAAGATGCCGGGAGTGGAAGCCCTCTAAGCTTCCACACTCTTATTTTTCATATCACCAATCTTATCAACAAACTAACATGATTTCAGTATTACCACTGAAGGAGTAGTTCTTGATGTATAGAGTCTGCCTTACAAATGATGATGGTCCACGAAGCGATGGACTCCTGCGACTTGCAGAGAAACTTAGCAAAGAAGTGGAGCTGTTCGTTGTTGTTCCCGATAGTCAAAGAAGTGCAACAGGAAAATCTCTGACATTGACCAGACCAATTAGAATCACAGAAAAACATGACAAGTATGGATACAGTTTTGTTAGTCATGATGGTTCTCCAGCAGACTCTGTTATCCTAGCGGAATCCTTCTATGAAAACATCGATTTGTTCATTTCAGGACCTAATACTGGAGCGAATGTGGGGTACCAGAGTATGTTGACCAGTGGTACAGTCGGTGCAGCTTTTGAAGCTGCAATACGGGGGATACCATCCATTGCTGTTTCTCGACAGGCTACTTCTGAGGAATGGTTTGATTCAACAGGTGCCACAAATGATTGTGAGAAAATATGTGAAATCACGAAAACAATTGCAATGCGAGTTTTAAAGAAAGGAATGCCAGAAAGGATTGATGTTCTGAATTTGAACTTCCCATCGATCATATCAGACACTAGTGAAATAGTCGTAACAAAACCAACGAAAATCCGAATGCATAATGAAGTTGAACGTAGAATAGATCCTAATGGGAGACCTTACTATTGGTATCTGGGAATCGAAAGAGACCCACCCATAAATACAGATGCTCATGAAGTATTCGTCAAGAAGAATATTGCATTGTCACCAGTTATTTTGGATTGGATAAAACCCGAGGATTTAGAACGATTGCGACAATTCATGAAAGACTGATTTTCTTTAGTGCAGCCCAAAGCGCATCCGTTGATGGCCTCGGAAGGTTCTGAAGCATTCCGTCAAGGCGTACTTTCCGATAAGTGGCATCTGCAGTAACTAAACCAATTATCGCAGAATCAATACCGACAGCATTGAGTTCATCAATCACTTTCGACGCATATCTGCTTTCACAGCTTATCAACATACTTCCACTGCTGATTAATTCTAGTGGACTAATCTGAAGGTACTCGCAGATTTTTCTAGTTGCTTCATGTATTGGAATCAGATCATTTTCTAACTCGCAACCTACTCCACTAGCATCACATATCTCATGAACTCCATTAGCCAGACCTCCTTCTGTTGGATCATGCATGGCATGGATGAATCCCGTCTGAAAAGCAGTCACTCCATCTTTTACAACACTTATGGAATTCTTGAGGTTTTGACCTTGTTCAACGATATCTTTGCCAACTCCATTAGAAAGATATGAAGCCCCTTCCGTAGCAAGAATTGAAGTGCCTTCAATTCCTATAGTCTTTGTAACTATAAGCGCATCTCCAGGTTTTGCCCCACTTGATGTGACATATCTTCCAGTTGGAGCAATCCCCATCATAAAGCCAACAACAATAGGTTGTGAAACGCTTTCAGTGATTTCAGAATGACCTCCGGTAACAGCAATATCTAACTCTTTAGCAGCACTGTCAATTTGATTCATGATTTTACCAAGTTGATCTGGTGTATAACCTGGCGGAAGCATGACCGATGCAAGAAACCATCTGGGAGAAACTCCAAAGGTAGCAATATCGTTAGCATTTACATGAACTGCTAACCACCCAACATCTTCTAGAGAGCCTGTAATTGGATCAGTTGCTGCAATAACAACTTGGTCACCTACTTTAATTACCGCAGCATCCTCGCCAATCTCAGGACCTAGAATGACATCTGGGTCAGATCTACCAAGCTTTGAGAATACAATCCTCTGAAGAATTTCTGGGGGTACCTTACCTGGAAGCATTCCAATTGGTCTCCTATAATAGGTGCGCACATAACTTGTGCCTGGTGCATGAAAAGCCAATTCATAGAAACCCAATATTGGGCTCTCCTCGCTCACTATGACAGAAGGCATCTCTCAGCTATATGCGCAAGTGAGAGGATAGGTCTATGTTAATAATCTAATCGAGAATGCAGTTTTTCTATTTACTTCGGTAGATACTCCTCAACCGCACGCAAGTCTTCTTCTTGAAGTCTAGCTTTTGATTTCCCTGCACCAAGTAGAGTAGCTAGTATAGAATCTTCTTTCATAAGAGCTCGTGATAGATATGCACGACCACCTGCAGTCCGTGCAACAACATATGCTCCGAATGTTCTGCGAAATGAATCAACTGCTAGAATGGTTTCGATAGGGTCCTCCAGACCTTCTTTTCTGGTTCTAAGCATTACAGCAAGCTCGAGTGCCTCGTGGTAGGGGCGTTTCAGAAATTTTGTCCATTGTGTTTGATTTGGATCAACATTGACAGCGGCAAGACGAACGTGAGCTTTTCGTAGCATCCGTGATGTACGTATTAGGTCTTGGATTGGCGTGAATTCGAGATGGCCAGGTCCAGCTGATTGTGCTAGAGGAATATTAGGTGAAAAATCTGAAATCACAATAACAAGCGGTTCAATATCATCATTTCTCATCCGTTCTCTCTGAATTGTTTCCATTGCTTTTCGAAGCGCCTCAGCTAAAGGTGTTAGCCCGGAGATTTTTAACCGCCCTAACGCACGGTAGATTTTGTTCCAATTTGTTGTCGGTGCTTGGACCTCCACTGCTCCACTGTCTTTGAATGCAACAATTCCCGTACGATCCTTCGATCCCCGAGTTTCATTCTCAATGCGTTCTAAGAACTGACGCACTTCAGTCATACTTCCTTTCATTGATAAACTGACATCGATTACGAGAATGATGGTAAGTGGAGTCTTTCCTGTATACACGCTCTCTCGAATATCATCGCGTTTTATTCGGATTGGAAATTCGGTAGATCCTCCAGTCCGAGCTACGGCAGCCATTACCGTAGATGGAAGATGGATACTTCCAATCCCTTTTACAGGAATTCTTGAGCGCACTGGACGCCCATGTTTCATTGTATCAGCAGATTGAAGAGACCCCATAGCTCTTGAACTCACTCGCTTCTTAATCCAACCTCCGGATGTAACTTTAGAACGAATCATTGCACGTTCACGTAATTTCTCGACATCAAAGAGCTGTTCACCTGTATCAATATCAGGCATTTTTACAAAGAATCCATCATCCAATCCAAGAGGCGCATCTCTAATTTCAGATTTAGGACCCGTTACCAGAGATTTCTTTTGGGGAGTATAAGGTTGAGTGGCAAGACCCCATTCATCTCCTTCTTCAGGGACTCCTTCTCCACGCTCAACGGTATCTATTCCTGCTGCAGGTCCACTATTTCTTCGAGTCATGACTTCAAGCCATTTGCGGATGAGTTTGTTTATCATTGGTACAAAGACAATGGTATCAATAATTATCACAAGAGGGGAGGGAAATTGGAGAATCCAATACCCAAATAACCAGTTTATTGGACTAACGAAAATCCATAGAAAATATATGAAAACAACAACCATCATTATTGCGCAGATGGTTCCTTTGATGGGATCACCTTGAGGATTCCTTACCCCTTGAGCTTTTTTTTTTGACCTTCCTGCCTACCATATTGACCGAATTTCTGCCCACGGCCAAATCGACCACCGCTTATTCTTCTCCCCTTCTCACTAGAATCATCGTCTTGTTCCTCAGGAGGAACTTCGGTGGGGGATTTACGCGTATCTTTCTTCTTTGCAACTTCAGATGCCCGTGTTATAGCACGGTCTATATCATCTGATGATGGTGGTTCTAAGAGCCCTCCTCGACGAGTTCTATGGCTTAGTGTGAGCTGAGATGCTAGTTTCATATCCTCTAAACTTACCTCAGTTCTTCCTTCCAATGCTGCATGAGTGATTGCAGTCTTACTGATCACGATGTCTGGTCTGACACCATCAACTTCCAATGCATCACAAGCCATAGCAATAGCTCGGAGATTTTCTTCAGGTAGAACTACATCATTGAGGATTAATTTCGCATGAGAAATCTGGTCACGTAAATGCTGTTGTTCTTCAGCCCATTCATCTCTGAATGCTTCGGGATTATCTTCGAATTCAAGATTGCGTCGTACTAGTTCCATTCGGTCGTCAATCGAGTGGTGTGAACCCACTGCAACATGAAGTGCAAATCGATCTAGTAGCTGTGGTCTCAGCTCTCCCTCTTCGGGATTCATTGTACCAATGAGTATAAAATCAGAAGGATGCGAAATTGAAATTCCTTCACGTTCAATCGAGTTGATTTTTGTAGCAGCTGCATCAAGCAAGTCATCCACCAAATGATCTGGTAATAGATTCACTTCATCAACATACAACACATTTTGATGGGCTTCAGCAAGAATGCCAGGTCTCAGTGCTTGAATTCCATCTTGTAATACTTGTTCAATATCAAGAGATCCAATCAATCGATCTTCGGTTGTGGATAACGGTAGATTAACAACTCGCATTTTCCTCTTCTTGGATTTGAGCTTCTCACCTTTAGCAACCTTTTCACTACAATCATCACAGAGAAAATCTATAGATTCAGGATTACATCCAAAACGACAAGCATCGACGGTTTCTACATCAGGAAGAAGATCCGCTAGTGCCCTGACAACTGTCGTTTTTCCAGTACCCTTCGGACCTGATATAAGAATCCCACCAATTTGGGGATTAATACCATTTAGAATTAGGGCTAACTTTAGCTTCTCGAGACCAACAATAGCCGTGAACGGCATAGTCGTACGTTTCAGCTCGCCCAAGTATATCTCAACCTATATTCGCAGAGAAAACAACTGCTTGCTGATAAATAAGGGTGT
>SDNZ01000116.1 GCA_004524565.1 Candidatus Thorarchaeota archaeon | reverse complement strand
TGACAGTCCCAGAGAAGGTTATTGGAACCTCCAGATAGTACAAACCCGCAATACTCGTTTAGGATAGCATTGCAATAGAACATTGAGGTGTCAAGACAATTTATGATGTAGTACCCATCATTTCCATTCTCGATTGACACACAATGACCGATATAGGTTTCATTACTATCATATATACCAAAACCTCTCTTGGGATTATTATGTGCTGTGCAATTGGTGAACTCCAATCTGTATGATTCGTCTGCAGAGAATCCCCAATAGTCATTATCGACTGCAGTGTTGTTATGCACATCAGTGTCAGATACATTGTAGAATCTAAATCCTGAATGCAAGAATCCATCTGCAGTATTATTCTCCAGATGACACTGTGATGAATGTTCTACGTTGAACCCAAAATCAGCATTTGTAGCGAACCCATCTAGCTGAGCAGAATTATTCACTAAGACAATTTCCACCGACTGTGTTACATAGTATGTTCCATCAGAATCGAGATAGTCGCTAGCTTCATTATTCTCGACAGTGCAGTTGGTGCAGGTATGCATTTGAATGGCAGGATACCCTAAATTACCAATGAGATTGTTATCTTGAACGAATACTCCTTTAGATTCATAAACGCTGATGAAGTCGTGATCAATGTCATTCTCCCTGACAATGGTTCCATTTGAATGTTCAACACCAATGTGTGCACTATTCAAAGTGTTATCAAAAATGAATGAATCATTACAGAAGTCGATAGTAATCTGCCCGCCATCATAGACGCCATCTAATGTATTTCCTGTGATGTTGACATTTGGAGAGACCCAGGCATCCACATAAGCTCCACTTGTCCCATTTGAAACGCAGTCAACAAGAGTAAAGTCAGTAGAAAACCAATTCACATCAGCAACACTGGAGATATTGAAGAAGATACAGTTTTTCACAGTAACATGAGATGCATTATAGAGATAGATTCCAATTGTACTAGGAGCGGCAGCATTCTTGGTAAAGTAGCAATTGCGAATCTCAACATAGGCATCTGTATCCCTTATTTCGATCAAGTTTCCAGTGCTATTGAAAATCAAATCATCGATATAGAAAGGTGCACCAACGGTCCCACTTCCTAAGAAGCCCTCAGTTGCGAAATCAGCAAATTCATCAACATAGATATTGGGGTTCGGTGTATATGATAGATTTCCTTTTGATTCAATGTTAGTGATTATTGCAGGTTCAATTGTATCAATCGAGATAATTGGTAGAACTAGCAAAATGAATATCAGGGTTAGTACTGTGATTCTCTTCATCCGTATCCCACACATATAGTAGAGAATGCATTCGTAGATTCAATAAATCATCATGCAATCAATGAAAGGCGTTAATTCATTCGCAGAAGAAGGAAGATATAAATCCTCACGTAATTTTGAACGGATAATTACTTGGGATGAATTCAAGGAATATCTCTCAAATCATAGGAAAGCTTTTTCAAAATCTGTTGACGTGAATTGATTCTTTACTTGTATGTTACCACCTTATTTATTCACAGGAATCACCAGTGAACCTCTTTGGTAGTTATCACTCAATATAGGTTGTTAGCAACTTCGCTACATCTTCAACATATCTCAAACACTTATCGAATTGACCGCTCTGGAATGCTTTCATCATGTCAACTTCATCTGTGCCACCGTCATATTTGATCAGGTCTTGACAGAGGATTGACCCATGCATTGCCTTGAATTCTTCAAGTAATCGAGTAGAGACTTCAGCTACCTTTGGGTTCATTGGACTTCCATCACTAAATTCTAGGCCAATTGCCATTAGAGCACCTGATAAAGCTCCGCAGACATTACCGGTGAGGTTTATGCCCCCGCTGAAGGCAGATGCAATTTTCATACAGGTGTCAACGTCAACTCCCTTTTCTCCCATATAGGGACCAAAGGTGGCGAAGATTGCCTGCGAACAACTTGCCTTCATGCCATTCATTAGCTCCCTTGCAGCGCAGTCATTCTTAGATAAATCAGTCATTGAATCACCTCCTCTTGGCTTACCGAAATCGCAACACTACCCACCTTGTGTCCTTGATCTGCATAAGCATGAGCTTCCGCAATCTGCTCAAAGGGATAGGTCCTGTCAACAATTATACGCAATTCATTTGACTCTAGAAGTTCTTTGAGAATAAGCAAATTCTCCGGACCACTTGCTATTCCAAATATCGCCTTCTTGTTTCCAACCTTTGCAGTCCAAAGCATTTGCATAAGGAGTCGATATGAGGGTACAGTTGATAGATAGATACCATCTTCTCGAAGTAGTTTCTTACATTTCGAGAACGAACTCTTCCCTACAGTGTCAAATATTATATCGTATACTTCGTCTTCTTCGGTAAAATCAATCGTTGTATAATCAATTACTCTATCTGCCCCTAATGATTTTACCAATTCAATATTCTTTGTGCTGCAAACTCCAGTCACTTCAGCCCCAAAATACTTCGCTAGTTGCACAGCATAAACACCGACTCCTCCTGATGCCCCATTGATGAGTACCCGCTGTCCTTTCTTGATATTTGCAAGTGTCCGGAGGAAGTGTAATGATGTTATTCCCCCAAATCCAATAGATGCTCCTTCTTCATAGCTCATGCCAGGTGGCATTGTTGTTATCGTTGCGTTTTCTGTGCAGACGACATATTCTGCATACGATCTATTAACACACCCGAATATCCTATCTCCTTTCTTGAACTTGGTCACATTACTGCCAGCTTCAACGATTTCTCCTGCCACTTCGTTGCCCAAGATTTCCTGCTTTGGTTTCCGTAGACCCATCATCAATCTTGAAAAAGGCCAAAGTGGTGCCTTTCCGCTCCTTGTTCTATAATCCATTGGGTTTACAGACGTGGCGTGAACTTTTACTAATACTTGATTGTCCTGAATACTTGGTCTCTCTATGTCTTCTAAGACCAGAACGTTTGGTGGTCCGAATTTTCTGATAATTGCTGCCTTCATACCTCAATTCCTCCAACTTAATTCGTATCGTTCATAACTCATGATTTTTCTAAGATCAATTAGAGATGCAATTTCCTTCGAGCTCTTAGTGAGGTCTTTGTGGAAGAAAGAATAGTGTGCGACAATATTCATGAGCATATCTAAATCCATCTTCGATTTGTACAGATAGGAGTATTTTACCTCAATCCATGAAATAAGCCTACTATAGAAATCAACCATTGATGATAGGTTGTCATCCACAAGTTGACTGATATACTCGAACTCTAAGTCTGGATTCATGTCTTGTATCATTCTCTTCAAAGGATCAAAGAAATCTCGACCGATCTTTGATTGCAGAGGGGCATCATTCTGGTCTAGAAATGCAATCGAAGTTCGCCCATAGTATGTTACATAATGTCGACCTTCTAAGATTTTAGCAACTTCCTGAAGTAATCCATGTTCTACTAGATCATTTATGTGAAAATGGAAGTTGGAAAGAGAGAGGTTCTTACCTGCAGAGTTATTGTTGTATGCCTCATGCAATTCCTTAGCAGAAAATGCATGTCTACGAGAGAGATTGTTTTCCTTTCCAAATTCGTCTTCAATCCCATCGCGAATGAATTTGATGATAAACCACTTTACTTCAGACTGACGTACTTGTCCAACATATGTAGAATCTTTTTCACTGAAGTAATCTAGCTCGTGCCAGTATGTGTATAGCGTTTTCCTAGCTTCATCCATTGTAGATTTTTCAGACGTCATGTATCATTCCCACCATTTAGTTCTAACTGAACGGTACGATTTAGTATTAACTGAATCGTAAACCATTTGCATATAAATTTGTCTGTAGAATCCACTGGTGCTCAAAATTATCTCAGCACCGATAGACTTCATCATCTCTAATTTGCGTGTACTATCCACTGCTGTGACTTCAGCTCCATAGTACTTGGCATTTTGAATACCGAAGGTTCCCATACCACCTCCACCTCCGTTAATCAGAACCTTATGTCCAAGCTCAATCTGTTCCTTCCCATGATGAGAACATTTCATCTAAATGGTAGAGTTTTTAGACTGGTATTAATAAAATCGAAGAAGGGTTTACCTGATGCCTACTTGGTGTGATTGTGACTTAACACTGAAGACTGATTCTCCTCAAGATATCAGACACTTTATTGAGTTTAACAAGAAAAAGAATCCAAACAAAATCTTGGATGCTGAGTCTTTTTTACCCACACCGTCCAATGATGCTATTGACCCGAAGGAATGGATGGTTTCGAAATGGGGGACCAGGTCAAATCTGGAAGAAGTAGTGGAAATTCTTGACTATAAAGAAGGAATGGACAAGCATCAGTATTCATTTCGAACCATAGGTACACCTCCAAAACCTGTTATTCGGACAATGTCGGAAATGTTTCATAGTATCATCTTCATTCTAGAATTCTATGAAAAAATAGAAGGTTTTAGAGGTATGTCAAAGTTTCAAAATGGAGTGATGTTGCATGATGAGGTGGGAGAATATTATGGAAAAAGAGGTGGGATTGCGTAATTACCCTCGGATATTCCTTAAACTAGATCTAGGATGGTTATATCATTTGTTTCTATTGAGTAAATCTTAGCATCAACTAAAGTCGTTTAGTCATCGATAGGGTTTCGCGCATTTTCTTGAAACCTAGGTTCTCAATTTCCTCTATAGCATTAGTTCTATGCATTGAACAGTTGATAGATGCGATCGTTATTCCTCTATAGCCAGTTTCTATTTCGAGAACCTTCGGGATTACCCCCGACAAAATATCACTGTCCTTCTCAAGCAGAATCGGAGATGAAAGGCGTATTCGTTCTTCAATCCTTGATTGAGTTGCTTCGATAATCCCACGAGGGGTTTCTTCACCTTTCACAAAGAAAGCATAGTTGTGAATTGACTGTCCTGCTAATCGTTTTGCAAAGAAACGTATGGCTCTTGAGGGAATAAGGTCCTTGATGAATTTTGCACGACCCTTGGCTTCCAGGTATGACGCAGGGTAAGAATCATCAAGCATTGCATCAATATTTGGGATATCGATTTTCGAGACTTTGCGGACGGACAGATCATTGAAAGTGCTCTTATTTTTCTCTGTCACGTAGTCTAACTCAAATCTACCAGAGTGTAATGTTGTTTCGAAACCCTCCGAAGTGTATAGACTTACTGCATTGACATTGTCAGCCCTTGCGTCAAGCCGCACCTTCTTTACACCTAATTCACGAGCTCGGATGAAAGATAGCTGAAGCAGCTTTCTTGCAAGTCCCTGCCGCTGGTATTTTGGATGTGTCATGATATTACCCACATAGACCTCATCCTTCTCGATACCCAATTGAATTCCACTGGCAATGTTGTGTTCTACTACAGCAACATAGAATTCAATATTCATCCCAAGAGCTTTTTGAAGAATCTTGTAGAGTGTTGTGCGTACTTTCTTCATTAGCTTCCGTATTTCATCAGTATCGAGTCGGTCCTCCTCAATACTGTCTTGGAAAGCTACTTCCATGAGTGTGACGAATTCATCAAATTCATCTGGCTTTAGCTCACGGATCTCTGGATTTGCTGTACCTTCCGTAGAATTCATACTAATCGCCAAAGAGTTGTCATGACCCCAAGTTAATTCTAACTCTCAATTGTCATAAACTTGTTCACAAGCGCATGACTAAAATAAAATGTTGGCCCTTCGGTGATAATCTGTAACCTCTTTTGGAAATCTAACTCCTACTTCACCCAGTCCAAGTTGCCCTGTTTTGCTCTCTTTTTCTAGCTATGTATAATTCAGAAAATCGGTTATCATTGCATTATGATAAATATCTGATAACTATCAATTCGAGAATATAAAATAGAACCGCGAGATTTATATCATTACGTCGATTTAGTTTTGGAGTTGTGAGGTTATATGAATCAGAAAAGATTAACCAGTCTAGCTCTGATTTTAGTTCTGATTGGGGCAGGAACCGGTATAGCATCATACATTCTCATATCAAATACCATTGATTACGAGGTCATCTTTGAGGGAGAGGCACTTACACTTGTGGAAATAACTGGACCTGCAGGTCCATTAACCAGAGGTGTAAATAATACATTTCATGCACAAATAACTGCAAATATTGGAAACTGGAATTGTAGATTCGCGATTAACGTAACGTCGCCTTTGATTACTGATTCGTCTGATTTATTACATGTCTACGGGTATGTCAATGATACATGGGCAATACAGACATGGAGTGCAACTACACCAGACACAATCAATTTTGACACTTTCATTGGTACGATACATGAAGGAGAAACTATAGATATTTTCTGGACAATCAATTTCGACTTCGAGATGCCAGTAGGTGCCTACAACCTGAAACTATTCGTCCTTGGTGAGTCACAAGTAACATAATCACGAACAAGTGATTGAGTTCTACTTATGTTTTATAACCATTGAGTAGAAATTCTCAGTGGTTGACTAAGTTGATATTTCACAGGGGGATATTTTCTTCAACCAGATGGGTTGTAACACTATCCGGTATCTTGGTAGGATTGGCAGGAATCGAGCACGGCACGTTACAGTGGAATACATGCAGGTTTTTTTTTCCAGCTCAACAGAGGAGATGGTCCACTAGTCCGATTCTGATCATGTAAATCGCCCCAACTTTGCTGTGATAGAGGTATGAAGCGAATGCGAAGTATCCAGCAGATACTAGTTGGCAGCAGAAACCCTTGATGGTTACGTTCGATCCCCACCATGCATGGAGTACAAGAACAGGGAAATCAGAACCAGATGAAGGAGTGGCAAAATACCCATTAGGCTGAGTGCTGGATATTTTTCGAGCTGCAACCTTCAAATCATATAAGCATGTTTGTCTGAAAGTAATAGCAGCTACAAGAACGATAAAGCTTGTAAGAATCCAAATAGAAGCGGGGTTGGTTCATGATTTTCAATGACTCATTCAGACAATCTCTGTGTGATGAAGTAGAAGATATAATACAAATGGAATATTGTGGAAGTTATGGAAGTTCTAAAGAAGAGTGACCACCCACAGAAAGTGTTTCGATGAAAGAGATTGGCATTTGGTACTATCCTTGGAGTAGAATGTAAACAATGTAACTAAGAATGCCAAGAGCAGAGATAGAGAGAATGGTGATAGGTAAGCCTGAATCTTTTGCTACAATATAGCTCCATATTGCTTTGAAAAAGAATCCAAAAATAAGAATAGCAGCACCTAATATCAAATCCTGAAACCAGAGTACCCAGGTGAAGAGACCTAGAAAGACAAAAATCATGCCAAATGGAACTACCTTTTTGTAAGTCCAAGGTGGTGTTACATACTCCTTCTCAATTTCAAGAAACCTTAATACCCATCTGGGAGATTCCTTCGGTTCAGGAAACCAGAACCAACTTGTTGCTAAACCAAAGACACAGAATAAAACAATCCAGATGTTCTGAATCCATGCACCATAGAACCACACAATACCAAAGACAGGTCTAAGAACCCAACTAATTGGGTTTCTGTGACGTTTCCACAACTTTTCGAAAAGACCATTTGTACCCCCTAAAATCAATTCACCAATCAATTTCTTTTCTGAAGCAATGAAGATATTGTGATAAAACACTGTTCAGTTATAATTACTTATCCATATTATCAGTTTCATAAATTTGAAAGCCCTTCGATCCATCCGCATATACATATGAAGGTGTACGTTGTTGAGCAGGCACATATCCTTCCGCTTGAACTTTCTTACTCATTTTCGCCATTTTTTCCATTCTCTCTTTTGCTTTCTGGAATCTGGTGCTTGTCCAATTTCTCTTCGATTCTATGTTCTCGAACAACGGGGCAAATTCAATATCTAAAACAGAGAATCTCTTGGTACTTTCAAATCTCGAGAAAGATACTAGCATTTTTAGCATCAAAAAACTGAAGTCTCAAGTCTACAGTCAAGTTCATTTATCAAATAGCTTGACAAGTTCCTGGTAGTTGTTCAGTCCTTTTCCTGACGTAAATGAATGAACATTCTCTACAAGTTCCTCCACTGTCTTTACTCCAAAAACTATTGTATCTGCTCCAAAATCGAGTGCGTAATTGATACACTGACTGGGAGTAGCAGATTCACTTAGTTTTAGAGAATATCTTCTTCCTCCACTGTAATAGGCAGCTAGATCAGTTTTCTTGGTTGTAAATAATTTCCCCTTGAGAAGAGTCTTAATTCCTATAACAGCTATCTGCTGTTCCTTACATTTGTTGATCAGGTTCTTCGTTGTTTCAAGGTAACCTGTAGCGAAATTAAGTGGAAACATAATAACATCATATTCACCATCATCAATAATTTTTGAAAGTAACAAGGGAGTATGCCCACTCACACCGATCGTCTTTGCCCTTCCGTCTTCCTTCAAATGATGGAGATATTCTATTATTCCATTCTTCTTTATTTTCTCATAATCCTCAATATTCCTTACATATTGCATGAGTGCAATATCAACGGAATCCACATCTAACTGCTCCATCATGCCATCAAATGA
Organism: Candidatus Thorarchaeota archaeon; assembly: GCA_004524565.1. Classification (GTDB taxonomy): domain Archaea; phylum Asgardarchaeota; class Thorarchaeia; order Thorarchaeales; family Thorarchaeaceae; genus SMTZ1-45. The sequence goes on along the minus strand of SDNZ01000116.1, from coordinate 1,050 downwards.
TCGCTCAATATGTTTCAGATTTCTTGACAACATATTCCTATCTTTTTCGAAATCGTAAACATTTCCTAAATGAGCAGTAAACGTGACCTTTTCTCTCTTATCGGACATGAATTCTCTAAATACATCAAAGAAGTAAGGTAAATTGAAAACTAAATCATAATGAGTTACTCCCAATTTGAATGCGTCTTTTAAAATATGCTTGGAATGCTCTTCTTTAGTTAGATGTTTGACTTTTCTTACTCCTCGAGCAAAATGTTCTATTCCTAAACCAATCTGGCTTAAGTAAACCCCATTTGCTTCAAGTCGATTTCGAGGAAGATTACTCATATTTGAAACACAATTTTCCGTATATTAAAGACTTTAACTCAATATATTTGAGAGATAGCGAGTATAAAATGAAACTAGCTCTCCCGAAATTGATCAGGAGAGCCACTCTATCAATCTATAGATATAGTTTGGTGTTTCTTCTCCTATCTCTTCCGTACAACTACGATTACAATCACCAATCCTACAACAGCCCCACCAATTATCAGGAGCATCATCGGATCAATCCCTAGGAATCCAATACCTCTAAAGTAACCATCTCGAATAACAGTTAATGAGTCGATTACCGTACCTTCAGCATTGGTTGTGATTCGTTCATAGATATTCATTACTCCATCTGTTTTGGAATAATGAAGCGAAACAGTTTGAGTGCCTCCTGAATATGGTATTTCATGTGTATGCCCCCATTCAGTCGCAGTATCAGTGATCGGATCATCAGATGTACTATTGAATAGATCTGAAATGAAAGCCCAATTTCCTATTGCCAGAAAATTCCAAGGAATGTAATCATTGATCAAGGTACTGTTCGCAAAATAGAACGGAGTACCCGCTGAAGCACCAAGTACTGCTGCTTGAGGTATATCAAGTTCATCTAAAAGTGCAGCAATTGCATCTGCTTGATTCTCAAAAGCCACTCCTGTACTGATAGGAGTTCGAAGATATCCGGGTCTGGAGACTGTCAAAATGGAGAAACCTTCTCTCACCCACATTTCTGCATCAAGGAGA
>SDNZ01000115.1 GCA_004524565.1 Candidatus Thorarchaeota archaeon | reverse complement strand
CTTGATGTTGATATCTCTGGTGATTCTCCTGGTGCAGAAGGTCTAGTCCAGAAGATGGGTAACGGTGTATCAATATCTGCTGGAGATGGTTCAATGATACCCAATCCTAAACTTCGTAGGTTTGTACTTGATATTGCTGAAGAGAAAAGTATCAAACATCAACCCGCTTTCTTGAAAGCTGGAGGAACTGATGCAGGAATAATTCACCTTGCTGGTATGGGTGCTCCTTCTTTGTTCCTTGGAATTCCTTCAAGATATATTCACTCTCATCATGGAATGCTTGACTTTGATGATGTAGAGAATGCAGTTCAATTACTGATAGAAGTTCTTCAGAAACTGGCTGCAAAAACAATAGAGAGTTTTACAGCTCTCTGAATAGTGTGAAACCAGTCTAGATAATACTAGGCTGGTCCACTTTTTATTTTGCAAATTAACGTTCTCTCTTACCCTCAATAAATTCGTCAACGTGTGTTCTAGCAAGAAAGTCGTTGATTTGATATCTTGGGTGTTTGAAACTGTATGAGCTAATGCTTGAGAGTTCTCCACCAATACCACGGTCCATTGCTATCTTAACAGCTCGGACCACGTCGATGATAACGCCACCGCTGTTTGGTGAATCTTGTACTGAAAGCTTCAGGTCGAGGTCAATTGGAAGGTCTCCAAATGCCCTTGATCTCATACTAATGTAACAGACTTTGTTGTCTTCCAAGAATGGAACATAATCACTAGGACCTATCTTGGTTGGCAATTCATAATCTACACAGCTAGTAACTGCTTCAGTCTTGCTTATTCTCTTTGAGCTAAGCCTGTTTTCAACTTGCATGTTTTCAAAGTCAGTGTTTCCACCGATATTTAGCTGGTAAGTATTCTCGAGAATCAGACCTCTCTGGTCAAAGAGTTGAGCAAGAACTCTATGGAGGATTGTAGCTCCCAGCTGGCTCTTGATATCATCCCCAGCACATGGAAGTCCTGCTTTCTCAAATCCTTGTGCAATTGGTGAATTTGGATCCGAAACGATAAACTCAGGAATAGCATTCACATATCCTACTCCTGCATCGAGTGCTGCTTGAGCATAAATCCTAGTGCTATCTGCACTTCCAACAGGAAGGTAAGTTACCAGAACATCTGCTTTTGCTTTTCTTAATTCTTCAGTAATATCAACTGGTTCCATTTCCTTCTCATCATATGCAAAGAAGGATTCTCTCATGTGTGGTGCAACACCATCCGAAATTGGTCCTGGTAGGACTTTCACACCCGTCTTTGGAACATCTGGTGCAAATTTGACACAGCAATTAGGTTCTACCCACATAGCATCTGCTACATCAAGTCCGATTTTCTTTCGATTAGCTTCAAACGCGGCAACAACTTTTACATCCTTTGGAAAGTAACCGCCAAAATCCACATGCATAAGACCTGGAACTTCTTCATCCGCTTTCGCATTGCGGTAATAGTGTGTTCCTTGTATGAGTGCTGAAGCGCAGTTACCAAGTCCTGCTATTGCTATACGGACATCTCCCATTTTCATCACCATATACTAGGTATTCTACGGTCATAGAATAGTTAGTCAATTTAACCTTTGTGTCGGGGTTGTTTGTTATTCTTCATCAGTTTGTTCGGGATTTTCTTCCTTTTCTTCTTCATATTTTGTATGAAGCATCTTCTTAGCACTGGATATGGTCTTAGATCCTATTCCAGGTATTTCTGCCCATTCGTCAGTACTGGTAATGACATCAAAAGGAGATCCGAATTTTTCAAGGAGACTTTTCGCTCTAACGACATTGACTCCAGGAAATCCTGCAATGAAGAATTCCTGTTCATTTGCAACGCCATCTATTCCCTTTCGTGTGCGTATAACTGGAAGTCTTTGCCCGGTCTTCTTTCGGTTTCCCTCTTCGCCAAAAAGTGTCCCATAAAGGAGCCCTGCAGAATGTAATGCATTATATCCCATAAGGATCTCTATGCCTCTTTCACGAATACTCTCAATCAATGCATCTAATGAATTCGGATGGATGTAGGCGGCCCTCTCCATTGTCACAAAGAATGGCTTCCCCTTTGTTTGTTTTGTTGAGAAGGGAATATACACACAACCTTTCATAGGGTCTCTTCTGATGGCTAGAATATTCTCGATTAGTACGTATGGTTTTTCGTACTGCAACAATGCATCCATCTGTTTTGTGAAGCGAGGTACTCCAGCTGCACTCCCCTTTAGAGTATTGACTAAATCATTTACTGTCTTCCGTTCGATAGCAATACCTTCTGAACCAAGGATGTCACCAATCGGGATTTTCTCGATAGTGTATCTGATGCCTTCCTTATCCATCATTGACATCAGATGTTTTACTGAATTAATAGATTTGCCACCTGTTTCATGTATATCGATAACAATCTCAGGTACATTTCCAAAGAGGTCAGTTTGCATGAGGTCACCTTCAGAAGAGAGTCATTACTGCTGCCATGGAGACCTCTCTAGCAAGGTTCTCGTTATCAGCTGATCCGATTACAATGACATCTCCTTCTTCTGGCCGTAAACTTTCAACCACCAGCAGAGTCTCATCTTCATAGACAGTTAGAATATGAAAATCGTCTGGAGGCATGACCAAGCTCCCATTCTTCAGAATTAATGTGGAAGCGCCTGCTTTATCATATCCTCCTTGAATAATTGCCTCATCACGCTGTCTAACACCATCAGTAATTTTTGAGGCAAGTCCTTTGACAATATTTGCGAAGGCGTATTCGTACATCACCAATCTTCTCACGTTGAGAGTTAATCCAAGCGGGACATCACGTGATATTCTATTAAACAGAGATTTACCCTTTGAAGTAAGTCGCTGTCCCTGTTTTCCCTCTGCCTCTATAAGATCTGCTTCAGAAAGGCGTTTCAATAGAGTCCGAACACTACCTTCCCCTATGGACATCTTTTCACAGAGTTCGTATCTGCCCAAAGGTTGTTCTCTACCTATGAGAATCAAGGCTACTGCAGCATGATACGGTTTGAACGCTGGTGCTACTCTACCATCTGCAGGTTCTGATAGTTTCCTGAACTCTTCTTTCCACGTCACGCTTTTCCACACTCACTTTTGTCTTAGGTTAGGTCTCTTTTTACTGTTAGCTCGGAGGTCGTTTTTTATTGAATATCGGATCAAGTTGCTTCCGCAATGATTTATCTAATGTAGGTACTATTGCCGGGAATATTATCGTATTTGAAATCACATGCAGTATAATAAATGTCAAACCTGAAATCACTGCAACGAAATACGGTATTCCAAACCATAAGGAATAGCCTAGTGTCGTAACTAGGTCAAAGAACAAAGTAACAACAGCTCCTACAACAGCAATTTCCAGCATCATATATCTAGACCAAGTTGTGTTGCGGTTCTGACGTTTCATCAGGTATCCCGTCATTACCATGAAGAGCCATCCTATCAACTGAGCCAACCAAATCGTAGGAATGAAAGGACCCCAAGGATTGAAGAATGCATAGATGATTGAAACAAGAAAAACACTCCAGACTGCCATTTGAAGTCCAAATAAGTATGCAGTGACAAATAGCACACCCGAACCCAACTCAACATTAGGAATAGCCACTAATACATAGTTTCCCACGAGAGCAAGAGCCGACATGATTGCTGTTACTGCAACCCAACGGCTCTGACTTGACTCGTGGAATGATATGTGTTCCTCCATTCAATCCCCTACATTCTTTTTCGTGCAACCATTACAATCAGAAGAATGATGATTACGCTGGCTATTATTATAGGGTACAAATAGGTCGGTGGAAGATATGCTCCTTCATGAGTAATTTCTATGAATTCAATCTCTAACCAATATGGCTCAAATCCTTCACCAAACCAATAGCTTGTATTAGCATAGAGGAGAACCCCTGTTGAGAGGTCATAGGCTAGTTGTGTTCTTTGTGGATCTCCAGCAAATGGCGGGTCTTGCTCATAGTTGAAGATGATTGCTACATACTCACTTCCACCAATTGTTACATAGTCCCAATGCGACTTCATCGTACCATTCATGAAATTTCCTGATATTCTCTCAGATGCTGCAAATGCACTATCATTCAGAGTTTCGATATTGCTCGCTCCCACTTTTACAAATAGACCTGGTTCAAATGGTGAGAAAATACCAACACCAAGAACGAGGTCTCTTGCTACATCAGTATCATTAGTTAAGAACGATACATTTCCAATACTAAGAAGACCTCTAACGTCGTCATTGATTTCTCCTACACTGAATGACATTGTACTTCCATTTTCGATTAGACAACTTCCAGCCCCGGTGAAATACATTGAAAATGCTGCTTCTGGAGCATGAGTTACTTCCCATTTCACAACTGTACCTGCATCTTGGACTGGATGAATATCTATCGCATAGGCCATTGCTCCAGATACGATTTGCATTGATAGAAGTGCAAACAAGAATGCAAATGCACAGATCTCTTTCTTTCTCATGAAATCATTATCTCCTACTTGATTTCCAATAAAGAATGACCAAAAATGCAAGTCCCCCCACTGCGAGGAGTACCCCTCCAATAACCAAAGAATAATCCGGTTCAGTTGAAGTATGGAAATTTGAAACTGTTAGATTCCAGAGTACTGAATCTCCATCATGTAGATTGTACAGATTAGCTGCACCAGTTGCATAGTTACCGTTTACCCAGTATTGCCACCCACGTGTTTCATCTCTGTAAACTCCATCTATGGCGTTGATGTAAACTAGATTTCCCGTCCAGATTGCATCGACATCAAATATTCCAATCGTAAGATTGTATACATCTGCAGCTTCCAAAGCTGAGGAGATTGATACCGTACCATTTCCGAAATCAACTGTGAGGGAAATACCGGTTGCAGAGGGGATATGCACTGCATCAACTTGAAACGTCTGCATAGTCATCGGTGTCACAAGAAGAAGTACTACAACAATACGTGCAAGTTGTCCGATTTGTTTCAAGCTGGTCATCTCTCATAGGATAGGTTAACCTGTCCTACAATATAGCGAATTTAAGAGTTGTGATTTTTCACTAACATGGTAGAGCTCTTAACCGAAGCATCTATACGGGTTAGACTCTGGAGAAGGAAACGTGAGAAATCAGGGGAATCTACTACTTGCCAATAGAATTTGATCGCACAGGTTTCCTCTTTGTCCTTGAGGGTATCGACGGTTCTGGTAAGACCTGCGCTTGTGGAGAAATAGTGAATAAACTACAGGCTGAAGGATACAATGTTGTTCGTCTACGAGAACCAACCATTGAGAGTGAATGGGGGAAAGAGATTAGAAAGAGGTCTCCAGCAGGTGAACTAACTCCGGAGGAAGAACTTGACCTCTACTCTAAGGACCGTGCGTGGCACATTGCCAATAGGATCAACCCTGCCCTTGAGGATGGAAAGGTAGTCCTTATGGATCGCTATTTCTTTGCCTCAGGAGCATACCAATCAACTGTTTTGGATGTTCACTGGAGCGAAATTTTGCAACTAAACCGAATAGAACTCTCAGCTCCCGAACCAGATATTGTGTTCATTCTAGATGTACCTGCTGAAGTCGGGTTGGAGCGTGCTACTGGGAGAACTGGAAAGGCTAACCTCCAATTTGAAAAAATTGATCGGCTTATCCAAGTTCGTCAAAATTACCTTGAGATGGTTGAACAAGATAGTGGCACTTTCAAGGTCATCGATGCATGTCAATCTCTTGAGAAAGTAGTTGATGAAGTCTACAACGAGATAATACAGAGAATCAAATGTAGGAACGGTTCATCACAAAGATGAAAAGGAAATATCTCTTAGGAGCTTTGGATATATCTAGGTAATACTGTCGCGGACCACTTAGTGACAAGGTTTTTTAGTGTGGCTCGCTGAACCGTATTTACTCTAGCTCTATTCAGAGTAAATCCCTAGGGACTGGGAGAGAAGCAAAATGCCCGTTGCAATGCTGCTTATAGACTGGGACTCAAAGATTGGTGCAGTGCTAAAGTCGAAAGTACCAGCTGACTTTGCTGACTACTATCGAGAAGATCTTAACACTGAAATCATGCGTATTTTTACATCACACGCCATGGGTGATGCTACTGCAGGATTCTCATCCCTGAGTATCCGAATTGGTGGCGAAGAATACGGTGTAGCTTCATATTACACTGGAATTGTACGAGAAGAAGAACAGTATTGTGTTTCTCTGTTACTTACTCCCTCCGAAGATCCGAAGATGTACGAAGCTGCAATTACATCCGTCGTGACTCCCCTTACAAATGCAGTTGTTGCACTGACTGATGCTGAACTGCAGGATGAGCTTGATAACACATACCGCCGAATTATCCGACTTGCTGGAATGACTGACGAATCTCGTCTAGCCCGGCTTTTCTCTGATGAAGTGTCTCGCGCAGTTTTTCCAAAGCTATGGAAAGGTGGAATCTCAAAAGAGGAGCTCGAAGAATGGTTAAAGATGGTTACAGGTCTACCGAGTGTCAGTGTGGATTCTATAATTGCTCCATTTGAAGAGCTAGGTCTTGTTAAGTCGGAATGGGTTGATGAAATTGGAAGAACTTGCGTCTTTATGATAAAAGATCTTGAAGTCTTTCGAGCCCCACCATTAGTAGCCATGGAAGCTGCTGGGGGCGTTTTAGATCCTGAACTTGCGGCGGAATACAAGACTGAAGTATTAGAGTTTCTAACTGAGTGGCAGAAGACCCCTGAAGATACTGTTTCTGTTGCACAAGTTCTTGCTGATCCCGACTGTTATGATACTCTTTCAGAACTTAGACGTCGACCCGCGAATATCTCCGAACTTGAAGCAACCTTGGGAATTCCACCAAAGGAACTCAAAGAAGCTATTCAAACTCTTAAGAAATTCAGAGTAGTATCTGAAAAGAGAAGGAAAGGACCATCTGGTGAGTTCGATAAATGGCTCTTTTTACTCAACGATATCCGTGTTCGGTTATTCTTCCCTGAGTACTTCTTGCAGACTCTTGTTACTGATTTGGAGAAAACTCCTGATGACATTAAAGCTATGGAGATGGTACACCAGCATCTTCGTTTATTGAGGGACAACTTCCCCCGATAGTTCGTGACAGCCTTTGTCAACTATATGAATCACTGAAGAGTGGACTCTATATCTGCGAAATTCACAACACTCGCATCCTGCACCTGCGACTACTACGATAGTATGTTATGGGCTATCCAACTAGAAACCATTATATGCCGATGTGGGAAGGAATGCCTTGTGAACTTCGTACGGAGGGCGGTCTTCCCCCGTCAGGAACTCGCAATACACGGTCCCACGAGTTCTAGTCCCTAATGCAGTGAAAACTGCACTGTTCTTGCGCATAAACGAATTTTACCGCCCCTGTTGAAGAACACGCTCCAACGGATGTTTGGGGTTCTTTGAACCCCCAACATCTAACCTGTCATTCTTCTAAGTAATATTGCGTAGAATACACACGATAATACTTAATCTACTCCCATAGCTTTAACTCAGTGTCGAGTGGGCTCTGAAATTACAGTTTCCCTATCAATTGCTCAGCTGGTGAATGTGAATTGATTCATAACACATTTCTCATACGCATCTCTACACAGGAAACCTTAGCAAGAACAAGATACTGGCCAGTAGATATTTCAGCTGCGGTTCTGAATGAATTCGTGTCCACACGAGAAGATCTTCGTTCAGAGCATGATGAGGTGGCAGAACTTGCTCTTACCGTAGGAGAATACAAATTTCATGCAAAGGATGTCATCTCCGATGTTCTTCTGGTGTTTGTTACTGACAAAGATGAAGATGAGAGTAGTATCTTTGAGAAGGTTGATACGGCAAGGAAGGTGCTCAAGCGAGTCCTGACAAAATCTGGTCTGGAAAATGTCATTGCTAATTTTGAGCAATTGATTGAACCATCAGTTACAACTAGGCTCAAAATAGCTCTCGTCGGAGAAGGTGGTGTAGGTAAGACAACGACCCTTCACTTACTATTAGGTGATACTCCTCCCTTACAATACGTTCCTACAATTGCACTTAACTTGGAAACAGTTGAGAATATTAGATTTGGTAACTATTCATTGGTTCTCTGGGATTTTGCAGGACAAGAACGTTTCAGAACATTGTGGCGATTTTATTTCCATGGTGCGGATGTCATATTCTTAGTATGTGATTCTTCACTTCGTAATGTTATCATTAGTAAGGACATTCTCAAGCTCATCAAACGTGACGCTCCCAAGGTTCCAGTCTTTGCTATGGCCAATAAGCAAGACAAACCTAATGCAATGAAGCCTGAGGTTGTTCAGAAAATCCTTGGGATTCCAACATATCCAATGGTCGCTATCGATAAGGCTCGGCGAGATGAGATGTTGAGAATCCTAATGACTGCAGCGTCACAATATGTTGGGGTTGCACTTCCTGACCTCCCCGCAAGCGAACTTCTGAAATTCACAGATTCTGCGACAGAAGATGCAATTGCAGAAACAGACGCTATTGAAGCGCTTGCTGATGAAGAACTTGAAGAAGATGAGGAATACGAAACTGTGGTTGAAGAGGTCCTCGTTGATGAAGATGGTCATATAATCGAAGATATGGAAGACTATGAAATTATTGAGGAAGTCACCGAAGAAATCTATGAAGACGATGAAGAAGAAATAGAAGAAGAGATACCAGTCAAAGAAGAAGCTGAAGTAGTTGTAGATGAAATTCAGATTGAAGATGAAGAAGAAGCAAAAGCTGTAGTTGAAGATATTCAGGTTATTGAGGAAGACGTAGAGATCGATGTGACTGAGCCTGTTGAAATCGAAGCAGCAGCTTCTGTGGATATTCAATTTGCAGATGCACATGAAGAGGTCAAAGAAATTGAATTGGCTGCTTTAAACGAATTAGAGGATTCCACAGAAGAACCCATAGTATTCGAATTATCTCCAGCATCTGCTGATGATATTGTGTCAGACCGTGGTGGGGAAGTATCTATTGAAATAGAGCTAGATGATGTATTTGCGACTTCAGATATTCCTGAACCCAAGGTTGTTGTTATTCCGAACGACCATGATGTGAGAATGGCTAAGGAGATTATCTTTGAAGCCTTAGAAGCAGATGATATCATATCTGCAGAAATTGATCGAGTACCTCACGAGGATCTAGATGGCGCGCTTGAAGCCTTTGGTAGTGATGAAGCGCTTCCTACCAGTGAGGAAGAAGAAGAAGAATCAATTGACGTGATTGATGCAGACTCTCTAGAAGAATTGGAGTCTATTCTTGGTCCTTTGGATAAAGCTGTTAGTAATCCCTTTTCTGAAGAATCTGAAGAAGATGATGATGAGCATCTACCAATTGACAATGATTCCCTCAAAGAACTGAGTGACCTATTAGATTTTGTAGAATCTGATGAGGATGAATACTGACAATTCTTACCTTGCGGAACACTGATTTGTATGTTTGAACCTGCAAAACAAGCGAGTGAAAACCATGAAGATAGCAGAAGTTGAACCTGGTAAGAATGTAAACGACCTTCTTGTTCGTATTGTATCCGTAGCTCCAGCGAAAATTGTCAAGACAAGAGCAGGAAGAAAAACCATGCTGAAGGAGGTTCTTATTGCTGATGAGTCAGGATCATCTATTCTTTCATTATGGGGTTTTAATG
>SDNZ01000114.1 GCA_004524565.1 Candidatus Thorarchaeota archaeon | reverse complement strand
CCCCACTTTGTTGGGGCTGGTGCCCCGAATTGGAATCCCCATGCACGTGGTATCTTTGCAGGATTATCTCTCGGTCACTCTCGTCATCACTTGATCCGTGCTATTCTTGAAGGAGTATCGTATGAGATTCGAACAAATATCGAAGTGATGAGAGAACTGGGATTACCCTCCCAACAAGTACGTGTCACAGGAGGCGCATCAAGAAGTGAAACCTGGATGCAAATTCAAGCTGATGTTCTCAGAACTCCTGTAATCCGTACACAGATGGAGGAGGCTACAGCTGTTGGTGCAGCAATCTTAGCTTTCAAAGGTGTTAATGTCTTCAAATCAGTTTCAGATGCAGCTGAAGAGATGGTTCAACCTTTGGAACCTTTAAAACCACGAGCAGAGACGCTAAAGGTGTACCAGAAGGGATATTCGATATTCAAGGCATTATATGCTGCAATTGCTGATATTGAATGGGATGAGGCTTAATCTGCATAGACTGCAATCTTGTTCCCTTTATCAAGAACCAGAATCTTGACATTGGGGTCTTCTGCAATCCATTCATCTATTACTCTCTGGGGATCGCTCACCTTTTCCATATGAACTGCCTCAATGGTTTTCTTATCCAGATTAGAATGCATTCGAATCTTTGAAACTCTCTTGAGAAGTTCTGCGAATTTGTATGCCTTGTGTTCGTAGAGGTGGTACTTGCCACTGATGGACGCTAACACCTCGTCAAGAGGTAGAGTTAGTCTATTGTAAAAATTCTCAATCGCTTCAGTAGGAGCCACACCATCTCTGCATTCTGCTAGGAATAGGATTTGTCCACCATCCAACACTGCATTCTTTGTCAGTTCAATCGCTCGCTGCGCATGATATAACGACTTGTCCTGGGGATATCCACCAGGTGAAACGATGATTCTACTAGTCGGAGTTACTGTGAAACTTGCTGACTCGTCAAGAAACTCCATTCCTCCTGCTGTTACAGGTTCTCTCTTTCCTGCATCTGCCCAGAGGAGTCTACCCCCGTCAGTTATGACTGCGAGTACAAATACAGTTCCCTTACCCACAATAATTTCCATACCTTCTCTCATATCATCTGCAAGTGGATTATCTCTACGATCCTTGCTAGGATGATATGGGTGAATACCGAAAGTAGATTGAGGATTGAGTGCCATTGAGTGGTTTGCTTCGATTGTATCAAAGCCACAAACTCCTGGAAGGAAATTCTTGACTACATTCGAATATCCCGCAAAATAATGAGCCTTCATGTCAGAGATACTGACATAGACATCATGACCAATTGCTTTGTTGTTTACGATTACAGGGGTTCCTCTAGTTGTCTTTCCTAACTGCACGAGGTCTTCTGCATAGCAGTCGTGGATAGCAATATCATAATCGGATAAACGGGAGTCTTCTGCAACTCTTTGAATAAGATTTACAATTTCCAAGTTTGCAGGGTGCTTCACTTCATGTGAACCCGTTGTTATTATGAACTGAACCCTATTTGCATCAACCAGTCTAGGTATTATAGATGAGACAAGTTCCCAGTGTGGTTCATCACGGGTGTGGTCCTCGACCAGTACACATACACTCCTACTCTTTGCTAATTCCCTGAGAGTTGGGCCGTGAGGATTATCTAAGACTTGATTTAGTTCAGCCAGTGTATCCTGCTTTGCTTTCATCTTCTTTGGGGCAATAATACCAGCAAGGTTACTATCAGGGATACTGAGGTTCACCTTTTCACTACCGTATGTGACTGCTATTTCCAACTTCTTTCCTCATGTAATCTTGCGACAAATCCTTACAAAAACGTTCACCATACTGCAGATATTGAAAACCACAAGGAATATTCGAAAGAAAATCATTGGCAAATTATGTCCGAGAATGAAAAAGGGTTCTCAGGAATGGGAGCTTGGTTTGCGGTTGGATCTGAACTTCCATGTTCTGTTATTGCGCTTCTTCTTGTCGGTCAAATTCTGGGTGGTTCAGTTGGAGGGTCAGGTGGTGCCCTCTATGGCGCAATGATTGGTGCAATTGCTGGATTCTTCTTGGGTGTATATGGAGTTTACAAGACCATAGCTTACCTTGAGCTAATCGAACAAAAATCTCAGGAACGACCCAAATACATGCCTCCCATGGAAGAAATCCTGGAAGATGTCGTCTTCGACTTGGAAGACGAATCTTCTGGGTAGTTTAATCTAAGAATTCTGAGTCGTCGCCATCAAGCACTTCTATGATGACCTTAGTAGCGCTTCTGCCAACTATTGCAATTATTACTTGGATAAGCAGACAGATAATGAATGCTCCCATCGCGAGACCAAAGACTCTGAGTGATATTGAGTTGAGACCTATCGCCCAAGGCGCTAGAATATTTGAGTCTACTAGATACCATGTGTATATTCCCGTGATAGTCATCATAAGAACAAGTAATGCATAAAGTACGACCACTCCTTTAACTCTGGGTGTATCCATTCGCACTTCTTCTATTCCCGGACCCACAACTGCATCCCCGATTCTTCTGGAGAACCTGACGAATGCGCTGATTGCTGCTAGGAATATAACCAGTACCACAATACTAGCCAGAAGGAGTGCAAGTATCTTCATATCTCCCGCTAGTGCGAAGTACACATCTCCGACAAAATAGGCTGCAAGAGCTCCTATCATTGCGATTACTGCTACTATCTGAACAACGAACATAACCGTTGCAGAACTTCTGAAAAGGCTTCCAAGGTTTATATAATCCTCAGACCGATGAACTGGTGCCCCACTCTCTTCTGTCATAGTGACCAATGAAAGTGATTGCAGTTCATTATTTGAATTCTTCTACAAGTGGTCATTCTTTGTTATTCATTACTTTTATATCGTGAAAGAAGAACCTGCACGGTAGTCCTCACCACGTTGAGAATGGACAGGAACATCATAATGGGTCTGCGATCTGCTAATGAGTATGGCTTTGTCAACGCCAGAATTCGAGGAATGAAGTCCCGCTTCATTTCTATTGGTGTGTATGAGAGTCTTCTTCAGGCAGGTAGCTACCAAGACTTCATCAAGATGCTTTCCGGAACCTACTATGGCTCGATTATTGCTAAACATTCAGCGAGTGCAGTACCCAGTCCGGATGAACTTGCCATCATTCTCTCTCAAGACTATGCAGATGTGAGTGCGAATCTATCACGTTCGCTGACAGGAAAAATTCGTAAATTCACAAACACTTTCTTAGAGATGTTCTATGCAGAGAGTGTCAAGTCTATTATTAGAGGACTTCATGTTGAGCTTGATGAAGATGAGATTCTGAGATTCTCAGTGCCTTCATCTCCCGCAGAAGCTACCCTATTCCAGACACTAGTCGGAGCATCTTCTGTGAATAAGATGATCGATCTTCTTCCCCAATGGGATCTGAAGGTATCTCTCCTGACTAGACTTCCTACATACCAGGAATACGATTCAACAGCACCTCTTGAGGTGGCAGTTGAAGAATGGTATCTGAGGAATGTTGTGGATGCATTGAAGGAATTCTCCAAGGCTGAGAGTGACCGGGTCTATAGTATTATAGAATCAAGAGTTGTACTTCGAAATGTCTTGACGGGAATACGAGCCACACTTCTCGGATTAGATTCTAGAGCTTTGGAATTGTCCTTAGTGCGTTTTCAACGGGTTCAGGCATTGACTGATGCTATAGCCTCCGCAAATACGTGGAGGGAAGTCATCGCGAAACTGGATTCAACAAAATATTCTGATTTTGGTGGAAGAATGGCTAGATTATATGACGAGACCAATGACTTGGGAAATGTAGAACTAGCAATAGAGGACTTTATTGCTCAGAAGATAAAACAGCAATTTACTGCATTTCCATTCCATTTGGGAACAATCATTGGATTCTTTAGTCTCAAACAATATGAAGTTCGTAACCTACGCTCCATAGCAGTCGGTATTGAGCGAGGCGAATCTGCAGAAACAATTCGTAGAATGATAACAATTTGGTGAGAGTTGGAGGAAATACAAATGAGATTTGACAAAGAAATCACAAGTCTAATCCTGCTTGGTATGAGCGTAGTAGTAACAGTGTTAGCTGCTATCACATTCGGATTGATTGATAGTTCGACAATCATGAGTGCACTAGGAACTCCCCCAAGTCATGGATTTGAGATGTTACAAGTAGCTGAAGGAGCTGGTCTTGGTATTCTCGGTTTGGCTATCGGTGCCGGTCTCGCTCTTGGCCTTGCTGGTGTTGGTGCTAGCTTGGGAATGGGTACTGCTTCTGCAGCTGCACTTGGAGCAATCACAGAAAAACCTGAAACCTTTGGTAAAAGTATTCTATACGTAGTTTTCATCGAGGCTGTAGCTATCTATGGATTTGTTATCGCCTTTCTTTTAGTAGGATATATTCCTTCATTGATTGGTTAAAACCAGTTGATGCGGAATAGTAGGAGTGGTTTCCTCCACTCTCTACTCTTTATCCACATCACCGAACAATATACTGGCTATTGTATCTCGAGCTTTACTTTCCAGTCGTTCGAGGCGCGCCTCAAAAGTGTCATCGACCCATCTTGTACCATCGGTGGTTCTGATTATCACTCCACCCTTGGAGCGAACGGTCTCTTTTGATATTGTGAGTTTTGTCTTTTTGCCTCGTTCCTTAGCAACAGCTTGCTCGATCTCAGCTAGGTCGATATGTGATGCATGATTCTTCGGTAGAATAAGATCAAGTTCATCATCTGCTAGGGCCTTGCAAGCATCTATGATTAATCGCGTGAGAACTTTCTTGTACTCTGCTTTCCCTACAATACCTTCGATCTTTTCCTGTGTATCTGATAGGATATCGGTAATTATCGCATCTTTGGCTTCAAGCATCTTGTATTTTCCTTGGAGCTTTGCACTTGCTTCGTATTTTGCTAGTTCAGACTTTGCTTGAAGTCCTGCCTTCTTGGTAATTGCTGATGCAGTTTCTTCAGCTTTTTTCTGAGCCTCTTGGAGTTTTAGTTGCTTTTGCTTCTCTGCTTCGTTGAGTATCTCTTGCTCCTTCGCTGTAGTCTTGGTATCAATGATATCGATGATATTTGAAATACCACTCATAGACTCAGACCTCCCCTACAAGGATTTTATAGACAGCTTTTCCTGCTTCATCTCTCTTTTTCGCTGCTAGTTTGTTCCTCTTTTGAATAGTCTGTTCCGTTTCGGCAAGCACTCCTGCTTCAATCTCTTCCTTTTTCCCTTCAATTTCAGATAGCATCTTGGAGGCAGTCTTCTTAGCTTCATGTTCTGCCTTAGCGATTAGAGCTTTCGCTTCTCTATCTGATTCTTCCCGGATTAGTCGAGCACGCTTTTCAGCGTCTTCGATTCTCTCTCGGGCTGCTACTTCACTCTTGTGAATCTGATCTATCTCATCATGTGCTGCACACATAGATCGAAACCTCGATTTTCCGATAAGAGCTATGACATAGCACACCTAAAAAACATTGACCTGCGTGTCGGAAAGGTTATTTGTTAGAACTCAACCCAGCCACTAACGAATCTGTGTTTCAAAATCCACTATTCAACCAAAAATAATGGTGATTTGCCTATGGGTCTGATGAGTCCAGAAAAAATGATTGTCGCCAAAATAGTTTCCCACCGAGATTTTGAACGTCAGGTCCTACTTGGAATTGAACAATTCGGTGCCTTTGAGTTCATGGATGTTAGAAGGCAAGCAGGCTTGATTGAAGTTAAAAGAAATCGAGATGAGGAAACTGTCTTCTCCGTATTGGATCGTTTGGAAAAGATTGTTCTTTCCCTCGACTTAAATCCAACTCGCTCTACTGGACATGTACTGGAAATTGATGACTCAACACTCCAAAAATCACTTGAGCTTGTTTCTGAAGTCATAACTTCAATCGAAACGGAAGTGCTTGAAATTGATACTGAACTTATGATTGCAAAGACTGAATTGGACCGCCAGAGGGGTATCCGTGATGTGGCAAATTCACTGAAGCCCCTTGGTGTTGATCCCAGTCTAATTGGAACCACTGACTATACCTTCACTACTGCAGGTCTTGTTCCCTCTGGCCGAAGTGGAGAGCTGAAGTGGAGCTTACAGGAAGTCACCGAAGGAGCTTTTACCCTCAATTTATTACCCCTCAAAGGTGGGGCTCATGCTTGTGTCATCACTGTGCCAATCGAGATGATGGATGCAGTAGAACGCATACTATCAGCTCTCGAATTTGAAGTATTTCCGATTCCTGAAGGTGAATCTGGAACTCCTGAGGAAATCGTTGAGAAGGCTCAAACCAAGATGGAATCTCTTGGAGAAGAGATAGTTCGCCTACAACAACGAAAGATAACCATCAAAAAGGAATGGGGCTTCCGCGTGTTAGCAGCTTGGGAAACGCTCCAAATTGAGAAGCAGAGGATTGAGATAAAATCACAGATAGTCTACACTGATCAATCAATCAAGATATGGGGTTGGATTCCTGAGAGCCGAGAAGCAGAGCTTGAACCAATACTTCGTGAGCGAGTAGGGTCTGCGCTTGAAGTTACATTTGATAAACCTGACTTTGCTGACCATGAGGCCCCCACATGTATCTCCAATCCTGCGGTCATGAAACCTACTGAAGATGTTGTGAAGGCTTTTGGAATTCCCTCTCGTCATGACCTTGATCCTACAAAAATCATGTTCATATCATTCCCATTGATTTTTGGTCTGGTGTTCGCTGACATCGGTCAAGGTATTCTTATTTTTATCATTGGACTCGCCGCTTGGAGAGCAAATAAGAAGGGAGATGATTGGGGAGCAATAATGGGTTATGTCCAGAATGGTGCCTATGGGCTCATGATGATGGGTATATTCGCGGTTTTTGGTGGATTCCTCTTTGGGAGCTTTTTCGGTGCTGAAACAGTATTCGAACCAATCTGGCCAACATTCGCTCATTTCATTGACGATGGACATGGACACATGATTATCAACCCATACAGGGCAACACACATGCTCAAGCTCTCAATTGAGGTTGGTGCCATTCATATCATGCTTGGGATTATCCTGAATATCTACAATCAATTCAAGCACAAACAGAAGTCTGCCTTTATTGTTGGCATCGCCTATCTCTGGCTTTACTACGGATTCATCAACCTTCTTTTCGGAGTGAGCTACAGTAGTGTCAGTGACTGGTTCAATCCATCAGGACAGGTCAACCTCTGGGTTCCCATTGCAGGTATAGGATATGGAACTGGGAGTAATGGTATCTATCCCGCCATCCCTGTAGCTCCATTGACGTTCTCATTGCTTGCTTTCATAGTCCCAATGGTCATCATGGCACTTGCATCATTCAAGGGCGGCATGGATGGCATTGTGCTGTTCCTCGAATATGCAATTGGAATGATTAGCCATACTGTCAGCTACGCTCGAATCTTCGCATTGAACACTGTCCACATCATCCTGAGTGGCGTCTTCTTCACGCTCATTCCTGCAATCATCTATATCCCGTTCCCCGAGCTGACACTCTTTGGTGTCGAGCTAATACCTGCTACGGTACACTCTACTGATGCATTAGCACCACATTATGCACACCTTCCCTTGCTAGGTGCAATTATTGGTACCTTCATTGTAGGCATCCTTGAAGGACTTCTCGGATTTATGCACACACTAAGGTTACACTTTGTCGAGTGGTTCAGCAAATTCTATCATGCTGGTGGTGTAGATTTCAAGCCATTCTATGCAAAACGAATCCACACAAGACTAATCATAACTGAAGTTCAAGCTAGCTATGCAGTACAATGACGAAGTTTTCTACTTTATTGTTCGCCTGTACCAAGGTAGAGTGCTGCTAGCTCGGTCTCTCCTTTCACAGCGGGATCTTGGTCTCGGTCTATTCGTTGCCTATTATCCCAGACACTTCGTGCAAGCAGATCTGTAGTCTTCGCCTTTGTGTCCACATTCTGTGCGGATTGAGCATCACCTACTTGCTGGAATACTTGTGCTGCAACTGTATAGTTACCTACAGCCTCTCTTAACTGGTCATTTGCATCGGAATAGTGAATTTTAGCTTTGGACTTCTCCCCTTTCATGAACAAATATTCTGCCATGAAGTCATTTTTTGCGCCTTCTAATCGGGATAGATCTCCCTTGAACTTCATCACTACACCTTGCAGTTGTTTTACCTGTGAATCTACATTGTTCTTCGCCCGAATGAGTTTCCCTTTCACACTATCAAGCTCATTTGCAGCTGCTTCAAATGAAGCTACTGCTTGCTTCAATTTGTTGATGGTGCCATCATGGACTTCCAGAGCATCCTCCATAGGATCCTCCTCCTCCAAGATTGCCAATTCATCTGCCATTTTCTGGAATGTATTCAAACGTTCGATTTGGGCGCGAAAAGCTAATTGTTCAGACTGTCTTGAATACACCTGAGCTTCTGATGCAAATGCAGTTGCAAGAGCTAGTTTTCCAAGGTCCATGAGTTCCAAGGCTGCCTCTTTGTTCCCAACTATTTTGTAATAGGACGCTGCTTCTTCTGCATGAAGATTTTCTAGAATTCTAGAAAGAATAAATTTTACACCTTGTCCCAGCTGTGAACTCTGCTGGAACTGAATCATGTACTTTATGTTGTTTAGGAGTGCCAAGGTCTTGTTTCGTAGTTCTCCAACTTCTTCATCTTCAATTTCAAGACTAAGAAGAATCCCAAGAGTATTGAGACCTTCTCTGATCGAATCTAAGGAATCTGATGGATTCTGGATCATCTCAATCTTGGCTTCATCCATCGCTTTACTGATATCTTGAATCAATGATGTTTTTCTCAAGTCCTTCGCAAATTCTATCTGAGCAATGATACCACTGATATCCTCATCACCCTTTTTCTTAAGGAGGTCTTCCACAAAGGAATAAGTCTTCAGGTCTCCCTGAATCGCTCCGGTCAATTCTCTCGTCTTTGAAAGTTTCTCTGCTTTTTTCAGATTCTTGAAAATCTCACTCAGGACTTTTTTCGCTTCTGGTTTGTTATTTATCTCGAGCAATTCTGTAAGTACTATTACATCTGATTCCGCACTACAGAAAAGACTCTGTGCTTTCTTCTGCTCTTTGTCTATTCTACTCTGTTCTGCATTTGGTTGCAATGCTAGTACTTCTCTGAAACATTTCTCAGCCCTGGCAAATGCATCTGATGCTACCAAATACAGTTTAGATGCATCTTCAAGATTACCTGCTCTCATCTGCGAATCAGCAATATCCGTGTACGTCATTGCTAGGTAGACTTCACTAAGCCCTGCGGTATTACTTTTCCACGATTTAATTGTTGATAGTTGCTCTTTATCCTCTCGCCTCTTTTTGAATAGCGGAATCGCTTCATTGTATAGATCAGTCGCTTGTTCAAAGATGAAGGAACTTAGAATATCTCTCCATATCAATTCATCAAATGGATTGAATGCTTGTCTGAACGTACTCTCTTGACCAATAAGCTCGTTGAGAAATTCGTCATAGAATTCAGCTTCTGCACTCTTATTCTTTCCAAGAATTGAGGTGAGTTCGTCATCATCTTCAGCTAGAGATTCTTTCATAAGCTTGTACGCTTGTAGCCCGAGAGCAACTCTACGAAGCTTTTGCGTACCATCTACTTTCTTAGCTGTCGCAGGGAATGGACGTTCTAGCATAGTGTAGACTTT
>SDNZ01000113.1 GCA_004524565.1 Candidatus Thorarchaeota archaeon | reverse complement strand
CACCTCTTCGTAATTCCGAGGAATCACAAAAATTAGCAAGAGCTTTGTCAACGTTCATCGGGATGGAATCCCTCCTGAAGACCTGGCTTTCTTCTCCTGTGTTTGTGTCGGTGCATCATTTCCAACGACAGAGAGCGTTTCCACAGTTTTTCCCACGGCGGGGTCATTATCACTCTCGCTAGTTCCATCACTGAAACTAGCAAGGTCCGATTGGACAAAGTGAACAGCCGCGGACTCTCCAGAACTTGATGAGGGTTCATTGATGGAGAGTAAGGACTTCCCTCTGGAAGAATATTTCTTCTTTCGGGCTTTCAGTGGTGCACGTCGATCGGTTGTTCTGCGAACAACTGCTCTAGTCCACGTACCTAGTCCTTTCATAGTGCTCTATATTGGTACTTGTATTTGAACTCATACAATTTAATATTAACATGAAAGTGTTCTTCTAATATTCAAGAAATCATGCTCGGGATTCAATAAAAAGTCGTTAAATTGTGTGACTATCTTTCCATAGGGATTCGAAATATGATTTTGCCATGGCGGCAAATACGTTATGGGATGAATAGATCCCAAGAAATTCCTCATTATCCTCTCCACCTGCTAGCATGATCAATGTGAACTTGTCATCAACAACAAGCCCCGCACCGAAGACCCGTTCTCTTGTTCGAACTTCAAATCTCTCAGGAATGAGTGATTTCAATGCATCATTGATTGACGAGGTCAGAATGCGTACATTTGCCCTGACATACAGAACTCTTTCAACCACGGTATCAACATCCTGATCTGATAGATCAAAACTAGGTAAAGAGAGAAGAACGGTTTCTTTTGCTCCATCCAACATTTCCATTGCCTTTGCAAGAATTGACGCCCTACCGTGGATCACCCAGACATCTCTAGGTGTTTGCTTTGTTTCCCTTTCGAATAATGGTTGTAATTCTTCTACCACAAGTGCTGATGATTCTTTCAAACGTTCTTCCCAATCAAGTCTGATGAGACGTATGACTTCAGAAGGGCTCTTAGCGACGTACATCGAAGGCCGCCCTTTCTGCACCTGAATGAATTGCTTTTCTTCAAGCCTACCCAGAACATCATAGATTCGTGAGAATGGAACTTTCGACTTGGCTGAGACATCCGAAGCCGCCATCTGACCTCCATCAACTAGAGCCAGATATGCCTGGGTCTCATATTCAGTGAGACCTAGTTGTTTCAGTGCCTTTAGGGTAGCCTCGCTTACGGACATCTATAACACCTAACATCGTGACGTTGCGTTTGGACTTAAGGATTGTCAGGTATCGATGTTCCCCATTCTAAAAATTTTCTAAATGCTTTTGAACGGTGTGAGATACTAATCTTCTCCTTGAAGGTTAGGTCTGCATACGTCTTCGTAAATCCTTCAGGGATGAAGATTGGATCGTAACCAAATCCTTCATTGCCTGATGGTTCTTGGCTAATAGTGCCATGCATCTCACCCACAAATGTTCTGAGATGGATTCCATCACAGAATCCCACAGCTGTTACAAATCTCGCCCGTCTATCTTCTACATTTTCAAGCAATTTGAGAATACCCTGGTAGCCTATCGATTTCAGAGCAAATGCAGCATACGCTCCTGGAAAATCTTTCAAAGATGATACAAAGAATCCTGTATCATCAAGAACCACAGGTCTCCCCAGGGTCATAAACGCATGTCTTGCAGCTGCTTCTGCAATCTTCTCAACATCACTAGACCGTATCTCAAATTTTTCCAAAGAAGTAGTTTCAAACGGCATCCCATATTCTTCAAAGAGTGGAGTTAACTCAGCAAGCTTGTGCTTATTCTGTGTGACCAGTACAATACTATCCTTTGACATAAGATAGAACCTCTTTCATCACACTGTAGGATGACTTGGTCTTTGAGAGATCGTACATGCCGGTTGCATTCCAGAGGATTATATGGTCTAATCCTTGTAGGACATACTCTTCCAGTTGCTTGATTATTGATTCTGCGTCACCAGTCATATAGAAATCTTCGAGGATTTCTTGTGGGACTTGATTGATGGCAGCCATAGTTGTTTCTTTGTTATATCGCATCGGAACATAATCAGTCAGGGAATGGAAACCTTCTCCAAATGGATGATTGTATCCATGCTTCTTCCACTCGCTATCTGGTAGTAAGAGTGCAAATGCCTTGGCAAGATCAGTATTCATTAGTTTGTGACAGACCGATTCATCCTGATCAAGGATACACCAGTTCCAGAGAGCTGCGGTGAATTTTCTTTTGATGCTCTTCTTCTTCCGAATATCTTGGATTGTTCTCAGGCCTTTTCCAAAATCCTTTGGTTGCAGCAGGGTCGGAATCCATCCATCTCCATATTCTGCAGTTATTTCCAGCATCTTGGGGCCTAAAGCGGCTATCCAAATCGGTGGTGGTTTTCCTTCTATTGCTGGACGCAGTGATATTACTGCATCTTTCATCTTCCAGAACTTGCCATCGAAATTGAAAGGCTCATGGCTCTCCCAAATGTGTCGAATGATCTTCAGAGACTCGCGAAGTTTTCCAACTTGTCCTCGATAATTCAACCCATACGGTTCTACATTCTCAATCTCTCCGGCTCCTATCCCTAGAACCACCCTTCCATTGCTGATGTGATCCAGAGTTAGGAATGTTTGAGCTATCAAAGCAGGATGGCGTCGGAGTGGCTCTGTGACTGAGGAGATGAGCTGTACATTCTCGGTGACAGCAGCACATGCCCCCATTATTGATGCAAGTTCGTAGTAGGTGTGTGGTGATTGCTGAAGATATGCAAGTTGGGTCACTTCTGGAATCCAGATACTTTGTGGAACGAATCCTGCAAAGTGGTCTGGAAATGCCATACTATCGTACCCGAGAGCATCGATTGTTTTGGCATTCTTCAATGCATTCTCCCATGGGGGAAGGAACGGACCCGGAGCACCTATCTTCAGATCACTTAGACTTACCATTACTCACACGTCTCTGCAAAATGGATTAGAGCTTTCTTTACTGTTTCAAAGTCTTTTAGATGCATAAACTCGTCAAGTCCATGGTAATTATTATCATCTCTGAGCGTGCCAAAACAGGCTGTTGGAATACCATGGGATGTGAAATAATGTCCATCATTTCCGCCTAGATCTGCAGATATCGGAATTTTAGGATCTACTGCCTCATGAACTGCTGCATGGAATGACTTGATGAACTTATTCTCTGGGTCTGAACCCCAACCTGCATGCTTTGTTTTGAAGGTCAGAGTTGCTTCTACACCAGTTTCTTCTTTAGCTTTCTCGAGGAAATTTTCGATGTCTTTTGCAACTTCTTCGACGTCCTCTTCCGGCACTGTTCTACAGTCAAAGGATATCTCTGCTTTTCCTGGAATTGTATTGGTCTTACTTCCTGCCTGATAGACAGTCATGGAGAATCTACCCCATAGAGTCTGATGTGGGCTACCAGGGGGTGCTGGTAATTCTGAAATGACCTTTCTTCGAATGTCAACGTAATCGAGCATGACTTGCATCAGAGGAACTGAGAGATGAATTGCATTTGCAAACTTGAAGGGATACCCTGCGTGTCCTTGAGACCCGTGAACTGTTATAGTTCCTGAAATGACTCCACTAGCCCCAATACTGACATACTCTGGTCCTGAATCGACAACAAGGCCAAAATCACCTCGTATCTTCGGTGGTCCGTTCATGAGGTAGTCGATACCGTATTCTCCTCCAATTTCTTCGTTGGGACTTATCAAAATCTTCCAATTAACCTTGGAGCTTCCCTTTTTGATGAGTTCCTTCGCAGCGCTAACAGCAGCAACAACATTTCCTTTGTCATCGCTCACGCCACGACCGTATGCTTTGTCCTTCTGCATAGTGAGCTTGAAGGGTGGGTATTTCCAATCTTCTACATCCCCGGGAGGTACCACATCATAGTGTGTACAGAGTAGTATTGTTGTCTTAGCACCCACATCCATTGTAGCTACCACATTGGGTTGTGGAATCCCGTCATGCATCGAATCGAATATTTCTACACCGAGACCTGCCTCTTCACAGTATTTCTTGATTATTCCCGCACAAATTGCATAATTCTTCTTCTCATCACTGTTGGTATCGAGTTCAACTATCTCTCTCAGAAAGGCCTCTTCCCATTTATCCATCACAGATACTCTCCAGATAGGTTGTTATGATATGCGAATCTTACTGATTAGTATTATGACCTTCCGCTATTTCTGACAGCTCTGACAGTAATTCGTCTTGAAGCGATTTGCTTTCACTTCTGAGACCCTGCCTCCACAGAGTGGACAAATTTCTCCTCCTCTGTTGTGAACCATCATGAAATCTCTCTTCTCAATTGCAATCTCGTCAAGAGACCTCCCTGATAGTACATCCAGAATGCGAGTGAGGACCTTTCTCATAGAATCGTAGAGTCTCTCAATCTCATCTTCGTTCAGCGATGATCTTTTTCGAAATGGAAGAATCCCTGCATACACAAGAATCTCATCTGCATAGGCATTTCCTATGCCTTTCACAAACTGCTGATTTCGGAGTACGTTCTTTATCTGTCCGTTCCGTTGTTTTATTCTATCTTTGAAGACATCAAGGGTCAAGTCGGGATCCAATGCAGAGGGGCCTCGGTCACCAAACCCTGCAACTCCTGAGTAATCACCAGTTGGGACTAGGTATACTCGTCCCATCTTCTTGAGATCTGAATACCAGAAGGTCTCTCCAGTTGTCTGTATTGAGACCATATCGCTCTTGGTTGGTTTCTTGTATCTGGAAACTGTCCTGAATCTCCCGGTAAGCATGGGGTTGATCACAATATCGTGCTTCTCTAGGGTCATGATAATGAACTTACCATCAGCTCGGACCTTTTGGAACACCTCGCCAACAGCTACCAGAGTAAACTCATCAACAGGCAAGCCATGAACCACAATATGATTGTGAACTGTGATCTGCTTGATACTATGTCCTGCTAATATGTCCGTCAATTCCGCACTGATAACCTGTAATTCAGGAAGCTCTGGCATATCACTCAGTATATCCCTCTGTATATTGAGATATGAACCTATAGTCACTTTTGGTAATAATAAAGCGCTGATATACTAAAAACTGCAACCGCTCCGAGCCACATCACGATCAGGACAATACCAGTTTCAAGAGGCGCACCTGTAAGTGATAGAACAACAAGCGCAAGCGGAATCACATACAATACAAAAGCGAATCCATTTCGAGTCGCTTTGTCTGAAACTAGCGATGTACGTTCATCCCTAAAATTCGCTGCATAGACCCCGAATCCAATCAATATTAATGGTACAATAAGAATCGTAATCGATATTGGTAATGAGGGCGGCCAAGGTTCAGAGGGATAGATGAAGCTCACAATGAGAGTCACAATAAACCACTGTAACGGTACAGTCATCAGCCATATTGCAATGCTTTTATTCGACAGTCTTTTTAGATTTTTATCCATCTTTGATTCTCCCTTATTTTCTGAAATAGTACACTCCTGACCCATATGTCACTGCAATAGAGAGAAACCATAGGGATAGGATGGCAGCCAAAACGTCAAATATTAGCAAATTAAGAGCAATCAATGCACCTGTCCAAGGTAACGCCAAAAGTAGGAATACGAAACCATTCCGCATTGAGAGATTGAGAATATGTGTAAATCGTTCATCTCGATACTTCTCCATTGCCTTTACCATCATTAGTGTAAATGGGATACTAATTACTCCTCCCCAAAATCCTCCTGAAGGCATTACATACCATGCTACAATAAGAATAACAACTGTAAGTATCAATATAACAACATTAGCAATTTTTTGATTACGATTCATTAGTATCATCCCTATATTCAAAGATATCTTCAATTGCCACTCCGAATTCATGTGCAATTTTGAATGCAAGAACTAGTGATGGATTGTAGGTCCCTTTTTCCATCGAAATAATGGTTTGTCTGGTCACTCCAAGCCGTAATGCAAGACCTTCCTGTGTCCAATCTTCAGATCTCTCCGCCTGCTTCATCTTGTTTTCTCGGAGATCTTTGAGTTTGTTCACAATCATGTATTACACATCCGGACGGCAATGTAAAGTACACTTAACGTATAGTAAACTTTACATTTAAATTCTTCGCGAGATTCATCGAACGTGTTTCAATGCCTGATTTCTATGATGCGTCACTCTTTCGGAATAGCACTAGTGCGAGTACAAGAATCACAACAAATCCAACAACTCCCCCTATGATTAAAGAAAGCGGGATTCCTGTGTCAGTAGTTAATGATGTGGTTGTTGTTGTAGCATCTGTTGTCGTGCTACTAGTTGTCTCCATGGTGGTTGTCGTGGTCTCTGTTGTAGATGGAATATAATCTGCCCTGTGTGTGTAGTATATGTCCATCGTGTCATCCCTGCCATCCGTCCAGACTACATGGGGTATGTCATTGGAATCAACACGAACTGTGAAGTAGTCCCCTGGACGTGTATAGATAGCTGAAGTCAGATTACCAGTCAGAGCAGTCACTTTACTGAGAGTGATCTCATCTCTTAATTCACCAGAAAAACTGACTTCTCTGTAGTAGGGTTTGTAGGCTCCAAATTGCTCACTATAATACACAATATGCAAGTTATCCTCTGAGTCTATGTCCATATCAGGCATCCATTGGTCTCCAGAACTCTGAGAGCTGATCTGGATTCTATTACTCCACGTGAATCCATAATCTTCTGAATATCGGAGGTACACATCAAATGAACCTGCACTCGGATCGAAGGTGTCTGCCCACAAACAATAGAGACGATTGTACGAATCAAATCGTATGACCGGCAATGTTCCTTTTGCGGGTCTCCCATCAGCACTTGTAAATTCAGAGTAATTACCATCTGAGTTCACGAAACGTTCCTCACCAAAAGTCACCCCGTTGTCAGTACTGTTATCCAAGTATATGTTGCCACCTTCTTCCATCAGGTATGTCCATGCAACGAAAACACTACTCTCATTGTCGAGAGTGAGGTACGGTCCCACGTGCCCATCAGCAGGGTCTCCAATTACAGAGACCTCTGAGAAACTATTTCCTCCGTCATCAGAGCGAGTCAATCTGACCGTTGCTAGACCAGTTCCTTCTGTATCAATATCATCGTAAGCAACGAATATAGTGCCACTATCCGATATCACCATGGTCTCTTTATCTGCAAAATATGAACCATAACTTGCTGCAACCTCAGTCCAAGTTGTACCATAGTCTGAGCTCTTTGCAACTGTTATCTGGCTGAGCTCCTCACCACTTACTGAGAATTCAAGATATGCATAGTAGATGGTATCATCATGCCACACCAACCATGGATCTGATTTTCGTGTGTTTCTACTTTCAAAATTAGACATGAAACTAGGTATATCCCAAGTTTCTCCCCCATCTATCGATTTAGTGAAGCTTACATCTGCTCCACCCCCATTATGAGTCTCTGAGTTCTTCCACCCTGCGAATATTGTTCCATTATCACTGATTGCCAGAGTAGGTTCAACATGATGACCATACTCGAAATCAAAAGTGGATAGCAGTATCTCATCGGAAAAAGCAATTATCGTTGATTGCAAGGTCAATGATTCTACATCACTAGGAATGATATTGGGCTGAACCACCATATTGGGGCTAATTGTTAGGCATCCACCTAGTAACATTACTGCCAAGATTACTGCAACCGTCGACAATTTCTCTCTCAACTGCAAATTCTCCTTAGGAATCCGATTGTCAGATATGTTACAACTACCGAATATAGTTGAGGTCAACGCAATCCTATGACTTATTTTGCATTTCTTTAAAGACACGCAGGTATAATTTAAGACAGAAGAATATCAATGGCATACCATGCCAGAACCAATTACCTACCACATTCAAAAGGGTCGGCTTGTTAGGATGCCAGATCCAGGTGCGTTTGGACGAGGGGATTGTTACCTTGTTGACGCTGGAATGAAAATCTACCTGTGGATTGGACCCAAGTCGTCTGTTGATGAGAAATTTCTAACTGCTGCAGCTGCAGTCATGAGTGATGCTGATAGAGAAGGCAAAGGCGACATTGATCGTATTGAAGGGGGCAATGAACCTGATGATTTCAAAGCATTATTCGATGACTTCCGACTTACTGATGAGGATACCGAAGGAATTCTAAAGAAGGTCCATCTTGAATCCCATGAATACAAACTCTGGAGGGTCCATAGAGAAGGTGATGAAACATTCTTCGCGGAAGTCGTGCTTGACAAAGCATCACTGAAGACCGATGATGTCTTTGTTCTTGACACCTGGGATAATATCTTCGTTTGGCGAGGAAAAGGTGCAACTGCTAGAGAGAAGTTCGATGGAACCATCATAGCACGAAGATATGATGCTGAAAGAGTCGGTGTTCAAGAGATCGAATTGATTGAAGAAGGCGAAGAGCCCGAAGAGTTTCTCAAAGCATTTCCATAGAGATTTTCTATCAAATTTGTCAAGTGAGGGAGCTTCCTCACTTCACCTCTTTTTTCACATTTACTTTTCAAAAATAGCCATGAACTCTCTAGTTTGCTTAATCAATCCTTCAATTTCTGCCTTTTTATCCATCTGCCCAAGTTTTCCGTAGGTTGCTGCAACTTCTTCCATTACTTCTATGCGTTTCTCAGATTGCGAAGTATTGGTATAGACTAGAGAGAGAACATTCAAAGCTTTGAGTTTCAATTCTAGTAAATTATGTTGATACGCAATTTTGATTCCTTCAGTTGCAAATATTATCGCTACATCGTAAGCACGGGAATTTTGATACATTACCCCCAAGTTACTGAGTGTGATAATTTGAGATTCGAAGTCATTCACAATATAGCTTAATTGAAGAACCGAGAGGAATATTTTACTTGCTGCAATCAAGTCCAGTTTCCCCGCTTGATAGTCTTGTTGCGCTCGTTCCCTAGTTACTAGTAACGCTCCTTCATATTGATCTGGTGTCAATGTATCAATAGCTTTCTGAGCCTGTTGATAGAGTTCTACTAGATCGAATCCCATATCTTTTCGAATCTCTCTGATAAATTCAGGAATTTCGTTATCTGACATCTAATGCTTTCTCCTATTACGATCCGAAGGATTATGTTAGACAGACAAAAAATAGACCATAAAGGTTACTCGTGTGATTGATTTCTACACTAACCTGTAACTACCCGGTCTTGGTTCATAAAGGACACCACTATCCTTCATCCTTGCTAGTGTTTCAGCAGCAACGTGTTTCTCTACACCCGCCTCTTGTGCAATCTCTTCGAGAGTTAGCCCCAGAGACCCTGATTTTCCTGAGTCTAATTTTCGTATTGCCTTGAGGACTTTGGAATTGAATCTATCAAAACGTGCATCCTTTCCCCAGTCTTTTTCTGAGACCTTCTTCAGGTCAGAGAGTTCCATGAACTCCTTGATTGCTGGTTCAAGTATCTTGTCCCATGCAGATTTCATTTCTTTTGCAGTTACTGTCTCTTTCCAATATGCACGAGCAGTTGAACGAGCAAGTTTGAGCACACTCAATGGCTTCCCTAGAGCATCCGCATCGAGAATCTGCCCCCTGGCAAGTGCACTCTCTTCAAGCCCAAAACTTTCCTGTAGTGCCTCGAGTCGGGCTAAAACGTGTGACGTACT
>SDNZ01000112.1 GCA_004524565.1 Candidatus Thorarchaeota archaeon | reverse complement strand
TGAAGATCATGGTGTTTCATTCTCAAGCAAGACTGCACTTCGACACATGTTTGAGTGGATGGGAGCGGAAGTCACATTCATTAACCGTACAAGCTTGAACAGCGGAGTTCTAAATACTACTGACCTCCTAGTCATGCCAGGAGGTTGTTGGTGCAACGTGCATTGTTCTATCCAAGGTGATGAGAGGTATATAGTCCGTCAGTATGTGCTAGATGGGGGTGCTTACTTCGGCATAGATGGCGGAGCATCCTATGCAACTAGCTATCGTGTAGGACTCTTCAATGGTACATTATATCCTGATTGTCTCGGAGCTAGGGACTTCCTCACTGAAGTGAACGTGAACAGGGACTCTCAGGCTCTTGATCTGTCAGGAGAACCAGAGTCCTATACTCTATTCTATGAGAGTTCAGGTTATTTCGATGCAGATAATATGACAGGAATATTCTCGATATGTACATATAAGGATCTGAATCAATCATGCATGATTGCGTTCGAGTGTGGTGAAGGCAGGGTATTCCTCTCAAGTCCTCACCCCGAGTATGAGGAAGGTAATCTCAACGATGGAACCGACTACTACGATACTCTGAACGATCCTGAATCAGAATGGACCTTGATGTTTAAGATATGCCAGTGGTTGTTGCGAATGTAACTAACTGAGAAGTAATTGAAGATATGATCGACAAACAAGTGATTTGGATTCAGCAACAGGGAATCGTTTCACACTATTAGATAGATGCAAAAAGAAAAGGGTGGCTCATCAAAGACAGGTACTGGGAAAGTACCCCTGAATACCTGACCCCGTCGAAGGCCCGTACCTCTTCCTGCTCCGAAGAGCAAGAACAAGCTGCTTCTACCTCTATGAGCGAGAA
The DNA here is from genome assembly GCA_004524565.1 of Candidatus Thorarchaeota archaeon. Lineage (GTDB taxonomy): Archaea > Asgardarchaeota > Thorarchaeia > Thorarchaeales > Thorarchaeaceae > SMTZ1-45. Next base: position 8,807 of record SDNZ01000112.1, on the reverse strand, counting down.
AACATAGGAGGTGATTGATGGACTTGACTTACTCACTTCAAAGTTCACGTTTCAAATATATCATATTCATTTCATTATTTCTATACTAGTTGACAAAGACCTCCAAAGTCAGAGTCAAACGTGGCTAGGAATCCGACATCATTAGTATCGATAAATGAAAGAATGCAGCAATCAGTGAAGCTCAAAGGTTTTTCAGGCCACTTAGCATAGCTTTCCCATTTCTCCCAGGCGAGGTCCAAAACTTCAGGTGTTGTGTAGTCAAACTTGATGAATTTAGGAGTGCCACGAATGAGCTCGTAAGCTTTTTTCACCACACTCTTTTGGTGGGTATGCATCCAAAGAGTCGTGAGCACTTCATCTAGGACATAATCAATCGTAAGCCTCATTCCATACTCCTGATCCTTGAGTTTCGTAAGAATCTCTCTCGCTTTTGGATGGTTGCGGTCGCGCGTGTTTAGCAATGCAATGATGACATTACTATCTATGAGTACGGTCACGTGGAGCCACCGCCATAGACCACATCGTCTACGCTTGATGAGAGATCTTCACTGCCAAGCCCTAAATCCTCAGCTAGAGAAAGGACCTTTTCAATAACATCATCGTCCAGAGGATAATCCATCAGTCGTATCTCATTCACTATAAGTTCATAATTCTCAAGGCCAATTCTGAACACAATCTCTAGTATCTCCTTCTTTGTCAGACGCTTTCTCGTGTCAAGATATAATCGAGCCTGTAGCTCTTCCAAGTCATCTTTGAGGTCAAACTTTACTGTGGACACTGGTAACACCCAGTAACTAAGTAACTATTAAGGCATATAAACTTGTAGAGTTCTACGTTTCCAGTGAGAGAAGGGAAAGAAAAAATCAGAGTTTGACGATAATGCAAAAAAGAAAAGGGTGGCTCAACAATATACAGGTACTGGGAAAGTTACACTGGTTACCGGATCCCGTCGTCCATACTCCAAGTCTTTCTTAGATTGTTCTTACTCCAACCATTTGTACCCTTTGCTTCGATGAATGATCACAGTGACTCAAACGTCATAGTGATGATAATGGAGGAAAACTGATAGTTCAATTTCTTTTTTTAATATCAAACTTGTGAGAAAATCAGTAGAACGATTGACTTTCTAATAGATTAAATTTTGATTAAATGTTGTTCATATAGAATAATATAATAACTATACTAATAGACTGATATTAAATATAAAATCGAGAGACACTTCAGTGGGTGAAATTTCGTGATAATAGTTGAACTCATCGAGGAATTCTTACTCCCAGTTGTACTGATGATATATGTATCTGGATTGGCATTGGCGCTTTCAAAAATTCGACAAAGAATCACAGGTACACCTATCGATCAATGTAACACGCATGGTCAAGCTCTAGCAACCAAGGGTATCATCTAGAGGCGTAAATTCTTACTAATTAATAGATATGGTGAACAAATGAAAACATCGGATTTCTTGTTATCCTTCTTCCTCATCGCAATAATTCTTACATTTATCAAAGCATCTCAGTTCGTATCGAGAAGATTTGACCTACCAGATGTATTAGGAGAACTTCTTGTAGGAATTATCCTAGGTCCAACTGCGTTAGGAGTTCTGTATCTTGCTGAAACACCTACGTCCTCTTTAGGTCTAGTTCTTGGTATTAGTCAAGAGAATCTAGTTGGGACAGCTAGAATTATCACTTTTATCAGTGAATTTGCAGTCCTACTTCTACTCTTTAAGGTAGGACTTGAAGTAGATTTTGAAGATTTAAAACGTGTTCGAACCCCTGCTGTCATCACTGCAACAACAGGTATATTGCTGCCACTTATTGGAGGAGTGGTTTTCGTCCTTGGTATTTTTGGAATAGGTTTCATTGAATTATTTCCTGCAGAAACTGATATCTGGCAGACTGCTGTTTTTGTAGGGATTATTCTGACTGCAACAAGTATTGGGATTAGTACTCGTATATTCTGTGATTGTGATAGATTGCGATCCCGAGTGGCTCAAACAGTAGTATGTTCTGCAATTTTTGATGATATAATAGCAGTGGCACTTTTCTCAATCATTGTAGCATATTTCGGGAGTGCTGGTTCATTCAATCCATTAGGTTTACCCATCATTCTTTTGAATATCATAATGTTTTTTGCCATAAGTTATCTATTATACAGATATATCCTACCATTTTTCTTTTCGAAAATTAACGGGAACGGAGACAAATCTCTACCAATCTTCGTTAGTATAGGATTTATGCTATATATGGCTACCCTCGCACAAGCGCTGGGATTGGCACCTATTATTGGAGCTTTTATGGCAGGAGTCATCATCGGAAATGAAGAAGGATTCCTTGATGTCAATAGAGACTTTGAACCTATATCATCGTGGGTAATTCCTTTCTTCTTCCTGACAATTGGTCTGGGGGTCAATCTAGTAAATATTTGGAACTTCTTCATTATCATTCTTGCTTTGATTTTAGTTTCTATAGCAATTCTAACAAAGCACCTTGCTGGAATTATTGGTACTAAAGTATCGGGATATTCAAAAGGAGAGTCACGGATTGTGGGACTTAGCATGGCTGCTAGAGGTGAAGTGACACTATTCTTTGCCTACACGGGCTTTTCACTTGGTTATTTCACTCAAGCATTTTACGGAGTGCTTATTCTCTCAGTCATCTTGATTCCATTTATTGTGATTCCTCTATTAAAAAGTACAATAATGAAATGGATACCTGAACAGAGAGAGAACGAGACACTTGAAGAGATTAGTTGCAATATGAAATAATGAACGAATGTATTTCATTTTGTATCAATAGGCATCATGTTAATTACAACAAGATTGTCAGAATTAACAGGATAAGACTAAGATGTTAACTACCGAACGTGAATGGTTTAGAGAAACACCTGAATCGACATTGAAGTACCTTGATAGTTCAATTGAGGGGCTGAGTGATCAAGATGCTAAACTTAGGATTTCTGAATACGGACCAAATGAACTTCAAGAGTTGAATCGAATCAGCCCTCTAAGAATGTTTCTTCAGCAATTCACAAATCCAATGGTAATTATCTTATTATTAGCAATCGTCCTTTCCATAATCACTGCGAGTCTACATGGTAGTCATGAAAGAGAAGGCTACATTGATGCAATTGTCATCTCAGTAATTGTCCTAGTAAATGCAATATTTGGCTTTGTTCAAGAATACAAATCAGAAAAAGCACTTGAGGCTTTGAAGGATTTATCAGCTCCAAAAGCTATAGTAAAGAGAGATGGTGAATGGAAAGAAATCGATGCTGTACAAATTGTCCCAGGAGATATTATTGCTCTTGAAGCAGGGGACATAATCCCTGCTGATGGAAGAATATTGAATCAAGTTGGTTTCACGGTCGACGAGTCTGCACTTACTGGAGAATCATTAGCAGTACAAAAGAATTGTAGCACAATTACATCCGAAAGATTATCTCTTGGAGATAGAACCAATCTTGTTTATCAAGGGTCGATAGTAACATCAGGAAAAGGCACAGCCATAATTATCTCCACAGGAATGAAAACAGAATTTGGAAAAATTGCAAAACTAGTACAAGAAAGTGAGAAAGAACTCACACCCTTACAATTAGACCTTCAGGATTTAGGAAAAAGGTTAGGAGGAATAATACTAGGTATATCGATTCTAGTCACTTTGGTTTTAGTCTTCGTCAATGCAACTTATGATTGGAATGAAGCTCTTTTTGTAGGAATTGCAATTGCTGTTGCAGCAATTCCTGAAGGGTTGCCTGCAATAGTGACGGTGACGCTTGCTATTGGTGTCAATAGAATGGTGAAGAAAAATGCCATAGTACGAAGATTACCAAGCGTTGAAACCTTAGGATCAACAACAATAATTTGTTCTGACAAGACTGGAACAATAACAAAGAATGAGATGACAGTTCGATATATCCATCTTGCTTCTGAAAAAATTGCAATAGCTGGTACAGGTTATTCAAAAGAGGGGTTGTTCTATAGAGCTCTTAATCCCACAGATTGTAATGAATCGTTTGAGAATCAAGAAAATATTGATGTAGAGCAAAATCAAGATCTCAAAATGTTATTAAAAACGGGTCAGCTATGCTCAACAGCAAGGATTTCAATAGAATCAGATAATGATTCTGATTGGAAGATAATTGGAGATCCTACAGAAGGAGCAATATTAGTCGCATCTGAAAAAGCCAATCTCCGTTTAGAAAAAACACGTTCAGAATTCAAAGAACTGGCAGAATTCTCATTTGATTCTGTAAGGAAGAGAATGACAACAATTCAGGAAGGCAAAGAGGGGACGGTCTGGGCATTTACAAAAGGCGCACCAGAAATAATCCTTGATAGAGTAACAAGAATCCTGATTGATGGGGAAGAAATCGAGCTGGATTCAGAATATCGCGAAGAACTTCTTGCAGCAAATTCAGCAATGGCAAGTTGTGCGATGAGGGTTCTTGCATTGGCATATAAGAAGCTGGACTCTGAATCAAATAATTGGAAAGCAGATGAAGTGGAATCCGATCTTGTATTTCTGGGATTAGTAGGGATGATAGATCCTCCTCGAGAGGGTGTTATTGAATCAATCGCAAAATCACGAAAAGCAGGTATTCGAACCATAATGATAACTGGCGATCATGCATTGACAGCGAGCGCAATTGCAAAAAGTGTGGGCCTAGCTCAAGTAGATACCGATGGGATTACAGGTTCAGAGCTTATTGAGATGAGTGATGATGAACTTGATAAAACAGTCAATGAAAATGATGTTTTTGCACGTGTTGCTCCTGAACACAAGTTACGAATTGTCCAGGCTTTAAAGCGACAGAATCAAGTTGTAGCAATGACTGGAGATGGAGTTAACGATGCGCCTGCGATAAAGACCGCAGACGTCGGAATTTCAATGGGTATCCGTGGAGCAGGTGTAACTAAAGAAGCGTCAGACCTAATTCTAACTGATGACAATTTCTCAACAATTGTATCAGCAATCGAAGTTGGAAGAGAAATTTATGCAAATATTCGAAAATTCGTTGCATTCCTTCTTTCAGCTAATGCAGGAGAGGTGTTAGTTGTCTTTACTATGGTTATGATTGGATTACCCATTCCGTTAACACCGATTATGATATTATGGATCAACCTAGTAACAGATGGACCTCCAGCCCTAGCTCTAGGATTCGATTCACCTCCCAAGGGGCTCATGAATCGCAGTCCAAGAAAACCAGGAACCCGAATATTGAACAGAGCGATGGTGAGAATAATCCTGATTGGAGGGTTCCTTGCAACTTTGGCAGCAGGTTCCGTATATCTCTATGTGCTTTGGATAAACATTGGCCATATTCCTGGAGTTACAGGTCCTAATGTTAATTGGTTATTGCCTCAATATGCAGTGATTCTCCAAATGGCGCAAACTGCAACATTCGTATCGCTGGTACTCTTTCAACTATTTTGGGTTTGGAATGTCAGAGATGAGTACAATCCAGTTTGGCGGACCAATATTCGAGATTCAAAAGAATTAGTCGTTTCAGTGATAATATCATTTGTACTAATTCTTCTAGTAGTGTATACACCGCTCTCAACCATATTTGGTACCGTTCCAATAGATAGTGGGTTATGGTTTCTAATAATAGGTGTGTCATTGATGGGTTTTCTGTTTCCAATCTATTTACTTTCAAGAGAGGTTTCTGAAGAGTAATTTTCCAAAGAATCATAAAAGGATTATAACATTCAGGTGTTAGAGGGAGCTTGAAGGAAGTAAAATGAAGAAATGGTACGAGGCCCTGTTTGAAAACTACGCCAGGAAGTACGACGAGGAAGTATTTGTCAGAGGCACACTGGGAGAATGCGACTTCATCGAAAAGGAGATATCCCACGACAAATCAATACGTATCCTTGATGTGGGCTGTGGTACTGGAAGGCATGTAATAGAACTTGCAAGGAGGGGTTATAATGTAACTGGCATCGACCTGTCAAAAACCCAGCTTGCCAGAGCCAAAGAGAAAGCGGAAGAGGCTGGTGCGGATGTGAAGTTTCTCCTTCTTGATGCCAGAGAACTGCCATTTAGAAATGAGTTCGATGCCGCCATCATGCTCTGTGAGGGTGGCTTTCCGCTGATGGAAACTGATGAGATGAATTATAAGATACTGGAGGGTGTAGCTAGAGCTCTTCGCAGTCCTGGTAGGTTCATCTTCACCACCCTGAATGGGTTATTTCCACTTTATCACTCGGTGGAGGAGTTCATGGCTGAAGGCGCGGAGGAAGGAAAGGCTACATATAGATCCAATACATTTGACCTTATGACCTTCAGGGATCACAATATCACTACCATCATTGATGACGTCGGGAACAAGGTGGAAGTTAGGAGCAACGAGAGGTACTACATACCCAGCGAGATAACATGGTTGCTAAAGAGTCTCGGTTTCAAGGACATAGGCATTTTCGGTGCCAAGCTCGGCGAGTTCTCCAGAGAGCACAAATTGACAACGGAAGACTTCGAGATGCTGGTGGTCACCTCGTTCTGAAATTATGTTTGCAGAATGTGGACAGATAATAGATTTAGAATCCACTAAGGTAACTAGATGGATGAAAAATGAGAGGGCAGCTCAACAATTAACAAATGACGGAAAAATTCCCTAATTACCTGACTCCGTCAGCCCATACCCCAAGCCTATCTGAGATAAAATACTCCACTCAGTTATTGATATACTCTCTTTAAAATTCTAGAGATGAAGAGAGTCAACCATGGAGACTCTACTTTCTTCTGACCAAAGGACCAGTTTTTGAATGGAAGGTAGATTGATTCAGGGGTGAACATTCCATTTTCATCAGCCTTCGAGGTAACAATCGATAGCATATCCTTGAAAGCTGATTCTTGAACAAGTTCTGAGTAGTGACTTGTTGCAGCTAGAACCGCACCTATGTCATACCAGAAAAAGGGAGGTCTGAGTTTCTTGAATCGGGAACCATGGCCAAACAGATACGGACGGTTTTCTTTTGATCGTTCGTAACATCTCAGGAGAGTTCTACCAGCATTGACAAGTTCCTTTGGATGCTTATTCTTGGGGAGATGTGAAAACAATCTTAGAGCTTCAAGGGTTACCTGTGGACAGAGGTCATCTTTCCTTCCAGGGCCTCGAGCTTTTGATACGCTGTTTGGTTCACATTTCCAAGCTATTCCCTGAGATGTCTCTTTGAGTTGGAGCACTATGAAATCAAGTGCCTTCTGAACTTCTGCAGTTCCACCATAGCCTCCACGTAGAAGGGTCTCTGTGATAATATGAGTATCACATAGATTTGAGCCAATCATTGGTTTTGATCTTGGAAATTGAGCTAGAGATTGGAAGCGTCCCTCATCATCCTGAAGATTCAGCATCTGATCTAGAAGTTTCTCAATTTGGGGGAAGTCATTCTTGTTGATGCCAAAATCATAGAGGAGCAGTAGTACCGATGGAGGATAATCTGCCTTCTGGTGACCCTTTACTAAGTAATTACCCCAGTCGTCTGGTAGATTATGTACAAGCTCCGGTATCCGTACGTCAGCTAGTACTGATTTTCTGATTTTCTTAACTATCGGATGTGTTTTTGAGAAATCGAATAAATCGACCAATGTTCCAAAAACCGTGAAAGACTCTTCGCTCTGAATGAGATGCTTCTGGGGATCCGCGGGTAAGGCCGAAGTCCATTTGACCTGTTTCTTCAGTACTCTCTCAATCTCAGGACTTTCAATGATTGATTGCATCAATCTCTTCCTCCTTTCTCGGGTCACATGGTTCAGACAAATCCATGAATCTAATGAACCTAATCCTCAATCATTCCGAGTATCCTATTACGAACTAATCAATCAAACGGAATACTGCAAAAAGAAAAGGGTGGCTCAACAAAAGACAGGTACTGGGAAAGTTCCCTGGTTACCTGATCACATCGAGGAGGAGAACATCGTATAACCAAAAGCTCGGAAAATACATTATTCTAAATCAGAAACAACCCTTGAATACAATGCGGCAGACATTCGGAATGAAGTTTCTTCAACGAGAAAACGAATTTTAGTACGAGATTCATTTCTCGTAAGTAATCCATTCTTTGTCGCTCGTAGAATGACACCGATAGTCCCAGTTACTTTGAGTCCCAATGTTCTAGCTACATCTCTCGCTGCAAGGTCGTCAATTACTATGACTGAAGCTGATTTTTGTTCCTTAGTATGATATGCAAGGAGAATTGCATCTGCCTCACCTTGATGGAGTCCCATCTCACTAAGCCTTGTCAATAGCGAACTTTTTGGAATCTCAGATACAATTAACCAATCTGAGAATGCATCATGTAGTATGGCATATTCAGAAGCCGTTGGATTAAGAACCTCTTTCTTCACAGTATCAACAGTGATCACTTGGTCGAATAATTGCTGTAGAATATTTAGAAGTCCAAGTTTTCCCAAATAGATAAGAGGTGATGCGTTGACTATTGCAATCAATTCACTTTCCCTCAGCAAAAATCAGGTCCTCTGCGAGTGCTTGTTCATCGTACATCGATATGTTTCGTTTTGCTAATTCTTTCATCATTGCCCTGAGTGGAATATCAGCAATGGAGGCAGCTTTCCAGATACTGATATGTCTAGCAGCAACTTCCTCAGCCAGATAATCTAGAAGATCATATGAAAGAGACCTATCGATGAGCTGCCTCACGTAGGATGACTTGTCTACAATCTTTCTTTTTTCCATCAGAAAAGCAAGTCGTTTCTCCAATTCTTTATCCATTCTCACTGAAAGAACATCGCCCATTTTTATCATGTATACTATGTATGACAGAGTATATGAGTGTGTCTATTGGA
>SDNZ01000012.1 GCA_004524565.1 Candidatus Thorarchaeota archaeon | reverse complement strand
TTTGTCAATATCACTTTCATGGGTAGTTATGTATTGAATCAAAACATATTGTTTTCAATGCTAACCCAGATTGCGTTTACTTTCTACCAACTTGATATTCTTGGAGGAGTATATCTCTTGATATCATTTATACCGTTTATTTTCAGTTTTGTTTACTTATTCCTCATCGGACAATCAGTGTTGTTATTCGTAGCTAATTTCATACGTAAGAAAATCAATAGGAGTGACAACTCTGAACAATGTATTCATGTAAGTGTGATTGAATGAGCTGTTAGTCTTGGTTTTGAATTGGAACACCAGTATAGTCTAAGGTGCATCTAAGCAATTACAACATTATCCAAATCAAAGTGACGCTTGATTAGAATACGAGCACGAGCAACGTTTCTTCCATCGCGGCCTATAGCAATCCCACGATCTTCGTTCTTTACAGTGACTGATGCCACCTTATTTCCATCACGATGCTCAATGATTTTTACTGCTTCAACTCGAGCAGGAGCAAGAGCACTCTTCACAAATTCTTCAGCGGTCTCAGCCATCTCGACGACATCCACAGCTCGGCCAAAGACCTCAGAGGCAGCTTTGACATTTACTCCACCGCGACCGATTGCTTTCCCAAGCTGTTTAGCTCGGACAACAATGATAATGCGTTCTCCTTCGTCATCACGGATAACATCTACAGCCGCAGCGCCAGTGATTTGTTCGAATCTGGCAATCATTGCCATGTCATCCATCGACAACTTGACTTTTCCCAAGAGATTCGCCTCAGACCATCTTCAAAATCTTGGAGTCACCAGGTTCAATGATTGCAATAGCAGAAACCATGAAAGGCTTACCCACAGTTTCACCGAGATCCCATGATGTGCCTTCAAATTGTTGGACTTTGATTTCTGATAGATCAGCATATCTCTTAATGTCATCATATTCATTCTTTGGGCAGTTTGCGGCTACTACAACTAGTTTTGCCTCACCTTTCTTTACAGCAGCAATTGATGACTTTGCCCCTATTCTGCACTTACCTGTGCTTACTGCGCTTGCAATTGGTTGATTTAGGCTCATATTATGGACCTCTTTGATGTTTATTTAAACACCCGATTAAGTTGCCTCAAATGGAATTCTGTTTTAATGCTTCCGTCATGGACTCTCTGGGTGTTCTCATTTTTTGGTTTTCTTCTGTGTGACTGGAACATGAGGGTTCATGAGAAGGTCAATGCTTCCTGTTCCGAGTGGAATCAGTTGTCCCAGTATGACGTTTTCTGTTATACCTCGAAGTGGGTCTTTTGTTCCAGCGATTCCTGCACCGAGAAGATGCTTAATAGTTACTTCAAAAGCTGCTCTAGCAAGAGCGCTGTTCTTTGAACCGGAAATTCCATGACGTCCAATCTGACGGATATTACCATCAGCGGTCATCATATCTGCTACCAGTATGATATGGCGAACGTCAACATCCATTCCTTGTTCATTAAGAACGCTCATGGCTTCCTTGATGATTGCATTTCTAGTCGCTTCGATTCCCAGTACTTGATAGATTTCTCTGAGGTTATTGGTGTATATTTTGTGTGGGTTCACACCTTCGACTTCAAGGGCATCTTGAAGATTGGAACCTTCGGTATATAGAATATACCCGTCAGATTCTTTTCGAATTACTACGTGGGTCACATCGTTAATTCCTTTCACTCGAACCTCACGTATTTTTTCACTGAGTCGTTGAAGTTCTGCTAGGGTATCATTTGCAGGATAAACAAAGATGACATTCTCACCAGGTTCTACTTCACCTTTACCCTTGATCTTCTCTTCAATCGCAGTAGCTACGATTTCTACTGTCAACCCCTTATCTTCCATCAGTTCAGGATCGAGTCGAATATCAATTGCTTGTCGAAGAAGGTCAATGGATACATTACTAGCAACACTTTCAACTAGAACCATCTCAATATCACGAGCGATTCTTCTTGCGTCACTTCTATCACTAGCAATTTCATTATCAAGGTATATCTTCATTGTAGGAGTGCTTGGGTTATTTCGTGCATCGACTATCTCAATTAAACGTGGAAGGCCCTGAGTAACACTAAGCTCTGCAACTCCGGCGTAATGAAATGTTCGTAGTGTCATCTGGGTACCAGGTTCTCCTATACTCTGAGCAGCTACCGTACCGACAGCTTCTCCAGGTTCAACAAGAGAACGTTCGTATGAATCAACTACGTTATCACAGATATCATCAAACTCTTTCTTGGTAACCCCTAGATTGCTGACTTTTGTTACAAGTTCAGTCATTACTTTTGGAGGAAGACGTCGTTCTTCACGCATTGTTTCGAACCGCTTCTCCATGTGCTTATCGATTGCGGAGGTAGTCGTTTTTGTTTCTGCTTTTGTAGTCTTCTTATCACTGGATTCCTCAGCAGTACTTGCTGGTTTCTTTGGCTTAGCCTTAGGCTTTGTACTCGCTGTGCTCTTAGTGGTCGACTTCTTGCTCTTTGTTGATTTTGACATTATTAGACCTCCACTTATTCAATCCTTGTTTTTCCGAGGACTTTCTCGATTACTATGTCTATATTCACTGAACGACCGTGGTCCGATTTGCTTGGGTCAACACCATCATCTCCAAAGCGGAATTGAACGATTCTACCCGGAGCAGTTCGTACAGTACCATCAGTTTCAACCTTAAGGTCTTGAAGAGCTGTCATGAGACGTCTCTGCATGTACCCTGAGGTCGAAGTTCGTACTGCAGTGTCCACAAGTCCTTCACGACCTCCTGCAGCATGGAACCAGTATTCAATAGGATCTAAACCACTCTTGTAACTCGAAGTGACAAATCCCCGTGCACGGGCACCAAGGTTTCCTCTCTCAAAGTGCGGAAGAGTTCTTCCAACATACCCTCTACTGATTCGTTCACCACGAACCGCTTGCTGTCCTACAACAGCTGCCATCTGAGATAGATTAAGTCGTGAACCGCGGGCTCCAGTCTGAGCCATGATAACAGCAGTGTTCTCAAGACCAAGGTGTTCTCCTGCAACTGCACCAGCTGAGTCACGTGCTTCAGCTAAAGTAGCCATAATTCTCTGTTCCAAAGTTTCAAGAAGAGTCTGACCTGGATTGGGGTCAAGTTCTCCTCTCTGGTAGGTTTCAATTAATTGATTCACTTTCTGATCGGCATCAGAAAGGATTCTCTTGATTCTCTGTGATGCAGCACGTGGGAGTGTAACATCATTCAAACCCATCGAGAAACCCCTGTCAGTAATCAACCGAACAAGTAGTTTTCCTACAGAGTCCATGAAAATTCTTGCAGTTGTGGGTCCATTTTCTTTGATTATTCGATGGAATAATGAGTCAGGTTCACCCGCACCGAAGGCTTTCTCATCAACCACACCAAATACCAGATTACCATCACGAACTACCACGTAAGAATCATAGTCACAGTCTTCACGTTTACAAACAGTGCATTTCCTGCAGATGTTAGCCTTGAAGGAGATGTTGATTCCTTCGGGAATAAATATGCTGAAGATTTGTTTACCAGTCCATAATTCCACTGGAGCTTTGATAGCTGGTGGTGGAAGTACGAGCTCGTAATCTGCTGTGGCTAGTAATTGATTTACTTGGTCCTTAGTAAGTAGATTGGATTTACGTGTCAGTAGAAATGCTGCTGAGATATAGTCCTGAAGTGCTCCAATGATTGGACCACCGTATCGTGGGGACAGAATCTGTTCCTGCACACGCATGAGAACTCTTGCTTCTGCACGAGATTCTTCGGATTGTGGAACATGCAGATTCATTTCATCACCATCAAAGTCTGCGTTGTATGGAGGACAAACATAGAGAGATAGTCTAAATGTTCTGTATGGCATGACACGGACCTCGTGTGCCATGATTGACATTCTGTGTAGTGATGGTTGTCTGTTGAATAGTACAATATCGCCATTAGCAAGATGGCGTTCCACAATGAACCCAGGTTCAATGGTATCTGCGATAATTGATCTATCTTTCACGAACCTAAGATCTACACGTCGACCATCAGTTCGTATCAAGTAATTACAACCTGGATGTCTATCTGGACCTCGTATGACTAAATCCTTCATTTCATCAATATTCCACTCAGTAACACGCTGTGGGATTGTTAGAATCTTGGCTATCTGATCTGGGACACCGACCTCATTCATACTAAGATTTGGATCCGGGGAAATAACTGTACGGGCTGAGAAATCGACTCGTTTTCCAGAAAGGTTGGAACGGAATCGACCTTCCTTACCCTTAAGTCTTTGAGCCAAGGTTCGTAGTGCTCTACCTGATCTATGCCTAGCTGGAGGGATTCCACTCACACCATTATCAAAATAGGTTGTACAATGGTACTGAAGTAGTTCCCAAAGGTCTTCAACGATTAATTGAGGGGCTCCAGCATCAAGATTCTCACGTAATCTTTGATTTATTCTGATGATGTCAATAAGCTTGTGACTTAGGTCATCTTCGCTTCTAACTCCAGATTCTAGTGTAATTGATGGTCTCACAGTGACAGGAGGAACGGATAGAACTGTAAGAATTGCCCATTCAAGACGTGCTGCATCTGGATTGATACCCAGAAGCCTATAATCATCATCCTCAATATTCTCTAGCCGTGCTCTGACATCAATGGGGGTTAGTCGGACTGAGCCAGCTTCACCAACCTCGTATATTGATGTTGGCTTTTCTAGCTTCAATTTGAGTTGTTCTGCTTCACAATGTGGACAGGTTTTACTCTTCGCAGCTCGTTTTAGAATCTCGTTCGAGAGGTTTGCAGTCTTTTGACCCATTTCAGGATATCTCTTGAAGAGCTTCTGAAAATGAGTGATTTCTTCATCACTCAGAAGAACGCGATTGCATTCTCTGCATATTGCTCGAAGTACTTTGTGAATGACTTTTGCATAACCTTCATGCATGATTGGACGAGCAAGTTCAATATGACCAAAATGACCGGGGCAATTGCCTACTCGGTTTCCACAGGTCTTGCAGCGCTGACCAGGGTCAATCACACCAAGTTTAGGATCCATTATGCCGCTATCAATTGGATAACCATCTTCGTCGTAGGTATCAGCTACCACTATCTGTGCAATAGACATCTTACGGATATCTTCGGGGGACAATAGTCCAAATTCAATTGTGTCAATCTTTTTTGTGGTGAGTCCCGAGATCATCTAGATCATCTCCTTAAGTCTAAGCCTGGTGGCCAGGCCGAGTGACATCATTTCTTGTATGAGAAGTTTGAATGCATAGGAAACCACTACACTGCTAATCTTGGCATTTGTGCCACAGATTGGACAGTAGTATTGGTCCTTGTTACGGTCATATACTCCGATAAGACCACAGTCTTCACAAACGAGCATGTTACTCTTATCAGATTCATCTAAAAGTCGACCTTTCAGAAGGATTGCAGCACCATGACCAATGAGTACATCACGCTCCATTTCTCCGAATCTCAGACCACCTTCTCGTGCACGACCCTCTGTGGGCTGTCGTGTCAGAATCTGGACTGGTCCTCTGGCTCGTGCATGAATCTTATCTGCAACCATGTGGTGTAGCTTCTGGTAGAAGATAACACCTATGAAAATGTCAACTTTAAGGCGCTCTCCTGTGATTCCAGAGTACATGGTTTCACGAGCATTATGCTTCAGCCCATGTTTTCGTAGTGTTTCAAAGAGTTCGTCTTCAGTAACTCCACAGAAGGGTGTCGCATCTTGTTGTTTGCCTGCCATGCATCCAGCCTTTCCAGCGACCATTTCTAATATCTGACCAATGGTCATTCGGCTTGGGATAGCATGAGGATTGATTAGTAAATCTGGAACAACACCATCCTCTGTGAATGGTAGGTCCTGTTGTGGAACAATATATCCGATAACTCCTTTTTGACCATGACGTGATGCATATTTATCACCAAGTTCGGGTATTCGAAGGTCTCGTACTTTCACCTTGACTAAGCGATTGCCATCAATAGTTTCAGTAAGTATAACACTGTCAACAACGCCTGCTTCACCATGACGTACAGCAACTGAAGTCTCTCGACGATTTGGTGAAGCAATCTCAAATTCAGAATATTCTTCTAAGAATCTCGGTGGTGAAGTTCTACCAATGAGTACATCTCCACCTAATACTTCTACTTCGGTCTCGATTATTCCATCTTCACCAAGATTCCTGTAAGATTCTGATGCTCTGTATCCTCTGACACTACGATCTGGAATTTCAAAGCGGTCTTCCTGACCACCAGGATATTTTCGTTCTTCGCTCTCATAAACACGAGCAAAGGTGCTTCTACCAAGGCCACGTTCAATTGAGGCCTTGTTCATAATGAGTGCGTCTTCAATATTATAACCCTCAAAGGACAAAATTGCTACAACAAAGTTCTGTCCTGCGGGGCGTTCCTCGTAACCAATAGAGTCCATTGCACGAGTCTTTACCATTGGAACCTGTGGATAATGGAAGAAGTGAGAACGGGTATCTGCACGGAATCTGAAATTAGATGCTGGAACTCCTACTGATTGCTTGGCCATACCAGCCATGTACACATTACGTGGTGACTGATTCCTCTCAGGGAATGGTATCAATGCAGCAGAAATACCAAGGATTGTAGATGGAACAATCTCAAGATGAGTTGTTTTATCTTGCATATCTTCAGGATACATTGCTATGAGCGCATTCTCTTCTTCCTCAGCATCAATAAACTCTACAATTCCGTTTCTGAGTAGATCTGGAAAGCCCCATTCACCATCAATAATCATTCGAAGGTGCTCGTCAGTAAGACGGCTCTTATCCTTCTCAGTGACGATTACAGGTCTTCTTACCCTACCAGCATCACAATTGACTTGTACTTCGTGGGTATCTTCGTAGTAAGCAACGTTTGTCTGGCTGTCAATTTCTCCAGCTCGTCGCTTTTGACGTAGTGTCTTTACTAATACTTGAGGTGCGTTATGAATTCCGACAAGTCTTCCATTGAGAAAGACGTCCGCGCCTGCTCGACCACGTTTACCAAGTAATTTTTCGATTGGTTCAACTTCGGATTTGATCATCACACGTTCAATAGCATCTTCATCGGTACCTACAGAGATGTATGACATCATAGCGAGATTCTTGACCAGCCCACAATTTGGTCCTTCAGGGGTTTCGTTTGGACATATTTTGCCCCAATGTGTGGAGTGCAAGTCACGTGCTTCAAAGTGTGGTTGTGATCGTGAGAGTGGAGAAACAACTCTCCTGAGATGTGAGAGTGATGAGATGTAATTTGTTCTATCTAGTAGCTGTGAAACTCCTGCTTTACCACCAACCCAATTTCCGGTAGCTAAAGCATGCTTCAACCGCTGAGTAATTACATCTGCACGAACTGCTGTTCTGATGTTGGGTTTCCTACCTCTTACTGCAGTACGTTCAAGCTGATACTTGATATCACGTGTTAGAGAATAAAGTGCGACTCTGAACAGTGACATCAGAAGGTCACCTGATAGTTTCAGTCGCTTGTTTGCATAGTGGTCCTTGTCATCGGGTGTTCGTTTTCCAAGGACTAGTTCAAGCAAGCGTTCAACCATCTGGCCAAGGTAGTATGCCTTGTGAAGCCGGGTATCATCTTCAGTTCCAATATGGGGTAGTAGATAACGGTCAAGCACTTTCTCAGCTCGTGCTAGCCTATACTCCTTGGTCTGGCCTACTGCAACACGCTTTCCAATGAAGTCAAGGGCGTTTGTTCTTGTTGACCCCTCCTCTTCATCCTTGAAAGCATTGATGGGTGCTGACTGTTCAATTGTGACTATCAGTTCATTACGAAGTTCGTCATCATCAGAGATAACATCAACAATCTCCCTATCTGACTCAAGTCCCAGAGACTTCATGAGAATTGCCAGAGGAATCTTTCCAGGAACAGAGGGGAATGAAACTCGCAGTTCACCAGTTCTTTTTCTCTCGATGGTGACCGGAGCTCTAAAGCCTCGTGATGTGGAGAATACTTTGGCGATGTGAGTAAAGCTTGAGCTCTTACTAGCCTCTTCAATGAGGATTCGGTTTGGCGCCAAATCTTCCTGTGTAACTAAAACTCGCTCTGAACCGTTGATAATGAAGTAACCACCAGGGTCTTTCGGGTCTTCACCTTGAGCGATCAATTCTTCATCTGATTTGCCATAGAGATGACATTGTTCGCTTCGAAGCATAATTGGCATGTTGCCAACATAGACCTTTAGGGTCTCAAGCCTTGTTGATACTGATCCCTCTTTTCTAACAGGGGTCATATGAAGAAAGAGCTTGCTGGCATAGGTGAGATTTCTAATCCTTGCCTCGTTAGGAGTAAGGTTATGCTCACTTCCATCCGCTTCTCTGATCGTAGGTTTTCCAATCTCAATGTCGCCGAGTTCAACAACATAACCTTCGATCTTAGGAGTTAGCTTTCCGACACTGTCAACTACTTGCTGAAGCTCCTCTCGTATAAACCGATTAAATGAGTCAAGGTGTTGGCCTACTAACCCGTAATGTTGGAAGAAAGCTTCTATTACTGGCCAATACTTGTCTCTATCTGTACCCGATGCCATGCTTGATCACACCATGAGCGTGAAGGACGGGGGAACTACTGTTTGCATGTACGCTTCCCAACGTTTAGAACCCAGAAAATCCGAGCTCACACATCTGCTACAATAGCCGCCCCGCTGTTTATTTACTCTGACAAATCTACTTGTGGTCCACACGCATGCCAAGGTCAATGGCGGGCTCGGCGGGATTTGAACCCGCGACCTATCCCCGAAACAAGAGAGGAAACTCTTGTTCTTCAGGTTAAAAGCCTGCAGCGCTACCTATCTGCGCCACGAGCCCCTGATATCCAGACGGATACTAGTCTATGACCGTCAATGACCTCCTACATGACAAAAAGTGACGTGACTGTAACTTATGGTCATGCATGAATGGGAAGCAGTTCTGTCTGAGCAACGGACGGGGAATTTTGTAACCATAAAAGGATTACGATAAAACAACTAAATGGCATTACATCTAGGAGCGGTTTGGCTGTGTGAGCCAGTTTAGTATATGCGTCGGACAGTAATAAACTTACTCAGTTTTCCCTTCACTGAATCTTGGTCAATTTTTCCAATGAAATTGAGATGGGGTGGTACTAAGAAAGCAGTTCATTGCTATTTACAGAACGACAGGTTTAATAGAAAATCAGATTTGCAGCAGTCAATTGGCCCCTGTAGTGTAGTCCGGTCTAGCATTCAAGACTGTCAATCCATTGTGGTTGACACCTTGGAACGGATCTCTTGAGACCCGGGTTCAAGTCCCGGCGGGGGCGCCACTTCTTTTCATCTCTTATCATTTGCAGAAAGACAAGCAATTAGAGGAAGAAAAACAATTGCAAGAATGAAGAGCATCCCGAAAAAGGGGTCATGTATGCTTTGCAAATAAGGTTGAAGAATAATGTAACCTGATAATATAATTACAAGAATAATTAGAATCGTAATAGAGCAACGAAGATTGCCAATTTGCCTTTCTAGACGTTCTACGTCAACTGTAGTCTTAGATGATTCATCTGACAATTGAATCCCACCTAACCCGATGAACAAAGGTAATTATTGGTTCTTATACATATTACTACAAAATTGGTTCGAGTCATGGAGATAATGCGTATCAATCACTGTCAGGTTCTATGTAGTCCCATACAAGCTACATCATGGGCGCTACTTCATTTTCACCTGTCACTTACTATGCAACATGCAGCTATAACGTGAAGAATGATGAGGCTGATAAAAATCAACCCAAAGAATCCGAAATCGTAAAGTGGAAGTTGCTGAAACAGTTGTGAAATCACATATGCAGATAATAGAATTACAGTAACAATCACGACAAGAAGAGACCAGCGAAGAATTTCTATTCGATCCTCAAGTTCTTTTATACTGGACGATTCACTTGATAGTTCTTTTAACAGGATAATCCCTCCAAACACGATGTAGCAATCAAACTATTTGGTCCTTAAGCATGTTACTTTTAGGTAAGTTTCATATCGTGACTAAGATAAGGGAGCAGTTTCTATCCAGTGAACTATGATGTCATGTATCGAAATACTGTTTGAACATAATCTTACATGCAGAGAATCACTTCTTGACACACTGGAACAAGTGAATACAGAAGAGTTTGTGAGGGATAGAGGAGTAGGTAAAAGTTCGATACGGAATATCCTTGTTCACTTAGTGAACACAGAGAGAGGCTGGATATCGTTTTTGGATAATCGTGAATCTACTGACATAGAACCAGAAAGCCGTGACAGAGTCCAATCAATAAGAGAAATCTGGTCTAGAGTTCATGAAGGAACAAGAGAATTCATGGACAAAGTAAGGGAAGACCAACTACTACATGTGAAAAGTGTCAAATGGGGGAATCAAACTGTCAGCTTTACAATAGGAAAAGTATTGATGCATGTAGCAACCCACGAAACACATCATCGAGGTGTATTGACAGGCTTGATTAGACAGCAGGGAATAGACCCACCAGGCTTTGATATGATTTGAAAGGAGTTGAACAGGTAGTGACAGAATTCCTAGATTCTTGTTATGAAGTGATTAAGATACAAGAGCACTCTATCGCTGATACTATCAATTCAGTAGATGCAAACAACGTATCTGATATTGCTGGTAAACGGAGGATTGTGTTGATAGGTGCTGGAGACTCATATGCTGTTTCTGAGTATGGGAAATGGGTATTCAGGGCTGTTGGATTAGATGCCATGTCATTGTCACCACCTGAGGTCATTCATATTCCAATGGATTCAGATACTGTGGTGATTGGAGTTACAGCTTCTGGTAGAAGCCTCTCCACACTTGATGCACTCCAAAAAGCCAGACCAAAAGGTGCTGAAACCATCGTACTTACAGATGATCCAAAAGGGAAAGCATCAGAAGAGGCCTCCAATCTATGGGTGACCAAAGCTGGTGTAGATTCATACAATGTAAGTCCAGCTTCGCCAACGACCACTGCAATGGCATACCTACTTACAATAGCTTCTGAAATGGATAGTGTGTTGCAAGAAGATTTGCAGAGTGATATCAAACAACTCACCAAAATAGGAGAAAAGATGCTAGAGTGGGCAGAACATGAGGGGAAAGTCGTTGCTAGGCTTGTGACTCCTGGACCACCGCTATACATGATTTCAGATGGCCCAAATCATGTTGCAACTCAGATTGGCATGATGAAATTCAATGAGTTTGCAGTTGTCAAAGGGTTTGCCGCCCTACGAGAAGATTTCTGTCATCACCAAAATCTGTCAATCGATGATGAAGACCAAGCGTTGCTTGTGTCTGGAACGAAAAGCCCTGACGATGAAAGATACATGAAAATTCTAACAGAAGTGCTGAATATGCAGGCTCATCATATTCATGTGCCTGAAGAATTCGGTCTCAAAACTGCACTTGCACAGACAATTCCAAACGCAATAGCCCTTCAGATGGGGGCTCATTTCACGGTACGACGATACAATCCGGATATGGAATGGTTTAGGATGCCTCATGCAAAAGCATTCAGAATATACTGAATTCTACCTTCACGGGAAGACGTATCAATACGAAAGTAGAGGAGATATCTTGTGACAGAACTGTCTGGACTCTTGTTGAAGAAGCTCACTAAAGATAGAAGATATGAGATTGCTGAGTATATTAGTAATCATCCAAAAGAGTTTGAAAAAGTACTAAGCCGCGCCTTCTCAGACAATTCTGAGCTGAAAAAACCTCTACTTGATATTGTTGATCTATTGAATGGTGTCCAGATGATTCAGGTCATCGAACAAGCTGTCTTGGATGTTGATGTTTTAACAAGAAGACGTGGATTACAAGCGGCTTACCGAACTAGAGTTGATTCACTGAATATTCACGTAGCTGAGATTCTTTCCAATATAGAGGAGGCGTTTGAAGTAAGAAAATGGGCGATTCATATCTTGGCTAGTACAGATCCAGAATATTACAGTGGTCAAATTGTGAAAATAGCTCGAAATAATTCAGAAGATGCTAATATTCGTAAGGAGGCCATCTTTGCTCTAACTCAGATTGTGAACGATAAAACATTAGGAACTCTCTGCACACTATTAGGAGATTCAAATGTAGAAATTCGTCAATCTGGAGCCTGGGCATTGAGTAATATTGGTTCTCCAGATTCTATCAGCTGTTTACTGGCTGCTCTGGATGATGACGATGAGATTGTTAGAGATTGGGCCATTCGTGGACTTCGTGATATGGATGATGCACGTGCATTACAGGGTCTAGCTGATGCAATCCATACAAGTCCTCCCGAGGAACAAGAAAGAATGACTCGATTAGTAATAGAAAGGAAATCTGAGGTTATTCTCAGAGCTGTAGTAGAATTACTAGGATCACCGGATATTCGTGTCAGACGCACAGCTGCTTGGGCTTTAGGTGTTTCACCATATCCACCCGCAGTTCCTAGTCTCAAAGAACTCCTCGACGATGAGGATGAGGAGGTTCGGGATTATGCAAGAATCGCGCTCATTCGAACTGGGGGATTTGATTCCACAGATTTACAACTTTGACTCTAATTCTACATCATTCCTTGATAGAGACCACCATCTACAAGCAATAAGGATCCGTGGATATAACTTGAAACTGGACTCATAAGGAATGCTGCCACTGGTCCAAATTCATCGGGTTTTCCAATACGTTTCAGAGGGATTTTTGTGGTGATATTCTCTTCTGCAGAATCAGATGAAGCTAATAGCTCATCTACTCGTTCAGTTTGAATATATCCAGGGCAGATAGCATTCACACGAATATAGTCAGGAGCAAGTTCAGTGGCAAGTGTACGCATCATGCCAATAACTGCCGGACGAATAGCATTTGAGAGCAATAGATTATCGATAGGTTGTTTTACTGATATTGAAGTGCTGTATAGAATAGATGCAGAATCAGACATCTTCAGAAGAAGTCTTGTTTCTCTAGTCAGCCAAACTGCGCTCATTAGTGTGAGATTGAAAGCTTTCTTCCAGTCGTCATCAGTCAAGTTTGAAAAAGTACCTGGAGGTGGACCTCCAGCATTGACAAAGAGACCATCAAGAACAAGAAGGTTTGTTGCAATATTCTTTACTAGTGACTGGACATCTTCTTTCTTTGACACGTCAGCTACATAATATTCAGCTAAATCGCCAAGAGATGATGTTGCGTTCTTCAGAGATTCCTCATTGCGACCACAGATTATCACGTTAGCTCCTTCATTAACAAGAGCTTTAGCTACACTGAATCCAAGCCCACGAGAAGCTGCTGTTACAAGATATGTGCGGTCTTTTAGATCAAGATCCATAATCCATCTACATTACAAAGATGCTGATAAGAAATTAGGCAGCGCCATGAGTGATGGGTTTTTCAGTTCTTGTGCCAAGTGTTACTTCAAGGTGCAAGAACGCAGAACTGAGTCGCTGGAACTCTTTTGGAACCTTGAACTCTCCAACATCGAGTGATTCTAATGCATTCTCAATCTTTCTAACTGATAACTTTCTGTTATCCTGAGAATTGAATGCCAGAAGAACTCTGGTATCATCAAGATCTGGCATTGTAAAGATTGATTGGCATTTGATGCCTTTGTTTTCCAGAGCGTGCTTTATTTTGGCCTCTATGTGTTTCATACGACTATCAACCATAATTTCGTACTTTTCAGAGTACTAAAGCACCTGTATTAACAGAGTAATACTCTACAAAGGCGCGCCAAAACGAATCCTTACTCCTCAATCTTTCCGAGTGAACACCTTATTTCTTGCGTTCTTCCTTCGATTGAAAAGCGACAGAAGGAAAGGTTAGGAGAGTGTGTAGAATATGGACAAAGAAGGATTTCGAAAGTACTTGACGGAAAGGGAACAACCCGTTCCTGAGGAGCAAATCATTGCTAATACAGCAATGGTAGAGAAACTTGAAGAGTTTCTGAAGCAATTTGGAAAGACACTCGAAACTGCAGGTGAGGATGAGTTTGAAAAATTCTCCGCAATTTTAGTCAAAGAAGGGACCAATACCTACCTAGATTATGCGGGGATATCTCGATATGCGTTCTTTATACAGAATATGAACCTCTACTTGCCAGTCCTAGGAATATTTGATGGTGGGGAAGTAATGAACGTGCTCCGAGAAAGACTCGGTGAGCATGCGGGTGAAGAAGTACGTGATAAAATACTCCCACAAAAAGATCTACCTCCACTTGGTATGCCTGACAAAGAGAAAATTCTAGTCACAAGAGAGATTGTAAAGAAAATGCAAAAGACCCTCAGTTCAGCTGACTGCAAGAAGATTCTAGCGGATGTCGCTCATGGATTACCTCGCGATTTTAGAAAGGGAGAGCGAGAAAAATATCTGGAAGCTGGTAGCATTGATGAATACTTGAAAAGAAAACGAGAAAATGCTATTGCAGAACTGGAAAAACATAGAGATAATGGCTCACTTTTCTACAACCAATACATCTCAGCAGAAGTTGTTGATTATGTGAAAAGCCGCCCTGATGTGCTAAGTGGAGAAAGAAGGGGAAATACAATCTATCATACAAAAATTCCATACATGGTAAAGGAATATCTAACTGAGAAAGATGAGAAAATGAAGAGATACTATGCCTGTCATTGTGCTTGGGCACGTGAATCGATTTTGGATGAAGATGTTGATGTATCAGATAGCTTCTGTCATTGTAGTGGCGGGTTCACCAAACAACCCTGGGAAGCAGCACTTGATCAACCGCTTGAGTATGATATGGTAAAGTCAGTGCTCAAGGGTGATGATGAGTGTAGTTTCGTCATCTATCTTCCTGAAGGTGTTGAGTAATATCATGAATATTGATGATGCAATCAGAGGACGTCGAAGTATTAGGAACTACAAGAGTGATGATGTAAAAGAAGAACTCGTCAGAGAAATCATTGAAGCTGCAACATATGCTCCGAGTGCTAAGAATGGTCAACAATGGAGATTTACCGTATTGACTGGTGAATCCAAGGACAAGTTTACAGATATGTACAGAAGTGAACTTAGTAAGCTCACTTTTGATGTCGGATCTTCATTTGGTTCATGTACAATGATGGAAGAGGCTCCAGTAGTTATCATAGTCTGGAATACAAATGAATATGGGTGGCCTACTGAGATTCATAGTGTTTCAGCGGCAATCCAAAATATGTTATTGAAAGCTCATGCTATTGGACTTGGAACTTGTTGGATTGGAGACATCTTCTATACATACGAAGCAATTATGGATTACTTCAAGAAACCATGGAAGCTACTTGCAGCCATTACAGTTGGATGGCCTGATGTATCTCCAGGACCTAAACCTAGATTATCTGTTAATGAAGTTGTAGAATTCATGAGTTAATGAGATATAGAATTAGTAGTTGTGAATACCGGATTTAAACCAGCAATCGGTGAGACTGAAGTCAAAATTTCTTAAATGGATAATTAAATTTATTAGCATCCTAGTGAGTGGCATACTGCAGAACGTGAGAATGGAAGAGACAGCTCAACAATAAATGGAATACCGCCAGATCCTTTTCTCTGGTGTTTATAGTACCTGCTTTTCAAAAATCACAGACTCAGTCTATATAATGTTTTGTTCTCATTGGCTTGAGACCGTTCATTGATAGACTTCTTTCAACTGAAAGATAGCTGCTGAAGAAAAATAGGATGAGAATCATGAAGAACTTGGCAGATACCAAAGGTGCTCATATAACTGGGAAAGAGGTATGCATGGGCTGTGGACAAAATATTTTCACAGAGGACTACACTCGTGGAGAACATACCTGTACAGTATGTGGCCTAGTTGCTTCAGAGCGTACTGTAGATTCAGGACCTGAATGGAGAGCATTCACTGCGGAAGAGAGGAATGCAAGAGCGAGAACAGGTTCACCTATGACTTTAACTATAGCTGACAAGGGTATATCGACCACAATTGATTGGCGAAATAGAGATGCAAATGGAAGGGTAATCGGAGGCAATACTCGAGCGGCTATTTACAGAATGCGAAAATGGCACATTCGAAGTATGCTCCATAGTTCGCAGCACAGAAATCTTGGTATTGCCATGAATGAGCTGCAAAGACTCTCCTCACAACTTGGAGTACCTCGTGATGTTAGAGAGACTGCAGCTTTGATATATCGAAAATCTCTGTTCAAGAAACTAGTGAGGGGAAGGAGCATAGAGTCAGTAGTTGCAGCATCGGTCTACCTTGCGTGTCGTATCCATAGAATTCCAAGGCCACTTGATGAGATTGTGACTGAAACAAACGTGGACAGAAAACAGGTTGGTCATTCTGTTCGCCGAATTGTTTCTGGGATTAGTATTAATGTGCCACTTCCATCTGCTAAGGACCTGATACCAAGGGTGTCATCGGATCTTATGCTAGAAGGAAGAACGATCAAGAAAGCTACTGAAATAATCAATCAAGCCAAAGAAAAATATGTAACCATAGGAAAAGCTCCAGGTGGGATCGCAGGAGCAGCACTTTACATAGCTGGCATACTTGAAGAAGATAGGCGTACTCAGAGGGAGATAGCTCAGGCTTCAAGGGTTACAGAAGTCACAATTCGTAATCGTTACAAAGAACTTGTTCGTGTTCTTGGAATCACGATAAATGTCAGTTCGTAGTCATTTCTTCAAATAACACAAGCTCGTGACAAAAAATGAATGGGCTTAGACTTAGATGTTCTTTTCAGAATAAGAGGTCAAATAGCTGAGATTTGATGAATATTGACCGATTGGATGCCCAAGTTTATAAGAGCTGTCGAGAATGAAACTATGCAGAACGTGAGAATGGAAGAGATAGTTTAACGATAACATAAAAATTGAGCAGACCTTTTTGTCTGGAGTTTAGAGTATCTGTTTTTCATCATTCACAGACTTAGTCTGGGTGATATATTGTTCTCATATTGGCAGGATATTGAAGATGGAAGATATGAAAATCAATTCTAAAATTGAATACAAGAGAAATCGTGTGACTAGTGGAAGAGAGCCTCATAGAATGTTGGAAATGATACAAGAAGAGGCATTGAGAGAAACAACAGACGAAACTGATTCTTGAAAAGAAGTGATTATTTCTAGTAAATTACAGAGGTGAAAAAATGAGTACAAGATCTTTAGACCATTGTTCATGTGGTCATAATCGTGAAAAACACGATAATTTCGATGGCGAATGCGAAGATTGTAAGTGTGAAGTATTTCATAGAAACATTAACACAAGCAAGCTAATAGTTGAAATCTCGAATAATTAGATTCGGGTGATATGAATGAACTTAATCAAATCTGGGTGAAGGTTTGATTTCGTTCGTAAACTATCAATTTTGGATGTGTTTGAGTCGCAGAAAATGAAACATATTTCTCTTGCATTAATTGGTGACCAAAAAGTCGGAAAAACAACAATTGTAAATTTATTACATAAGGAATTTGAAAACCAGGGAACCACATATCAACTAAGTACTGGAGATATCTTGTACACCATCTGGGAGCTGCAAACATCAAGTTTTGAACCAGCAAGAATAGAGATCTTTTCCAAATCTTTCTTAGAAGCTAGTCAACCATATTATCGGTTTGTGATTATTGTATCAGATAGCTCCAGAGATGATGTAGACAAAATCAAGATCTCAATGAAATTTCTCAGACAAATTTTTCCAAACACCAGGTTTGCAATAATTGCAAATAAGCAAGATTTTGAAAATAGTTTTTCAAGTAAACAAATTGAGCAAATGATTAAACTTCCCACTCTTGGGTTATCAGCAGTAGATACAACACATCGAGAACGTCTTTTGAACTTCATAGCATATCTTATAGAATCCGATACAGGACTATGATGCTTGATATAGTAGCATACTTAGGAAAGTAGATTTCCTAAATGGACTCCTCATTTTTGAAAGCTACCCAACGAACACCATCTTCATCAGTCATTACAACCATCTGAAGATTCAGTTCTTTTGCATAGTTTCTAAGGGTATGATGAGAGAGACCCATGTATTCTACGACATCTTGCAGACAGAGCGGTTCACCAGTATCTCTATATTTTTCCAACACTTTATTGAACTTTGGGTAATTCTTTGTTCTTCCTCTACGATATCTTAAATTTTTCTCTGATTTGGTTCTTATATTATCTAATTCCATATCTATATTTTGTATTTATTTCTTATAATATTATTCATTTATATTTTCTCTATTACAACTCTATCATAACTCTTATATACTCTCTATCTAATGTGTATACATTAGGATAAGAAAATAATGAAATCAAAAGATGAACAAATTAAGAGAGCCGTTGTAGAGATGTTATATTGGGACAGCCGTGTTGATGCATCAGATATTCATGTCGATGTAAATGAGGGGGAAGTCACACTCACGGGAACTGTTCCTAGCTATGGTATAAAAGAAGCCTCGCTATTTGCAGCATGGAAGGTTCCAGGAGTTAGAAAAGTCAATAATAACTCCTTCGTCAGGTTTCCAACCACTGCAAAAACATTGACTGATTCTCAGATTGAGGAAAGTATTAGGAAACAGCTTGAATGGAATGATAGTACAAGTAGAGAGAATATCCAAGTGGTTGTAAAGAAAGGAAAGGTATCCCTTGAAGGCCATGTTGATGCATACTGGAAGATATTTCGAGCACTGAAACTTGCATCAGATGTGATAGGTGTTGTTGACATTGACAATAAATTGACAGTAGTACCAACAGAAAATATTGAAGATCAAGTTATTGCTACTGATATCATTAATGCAATCGACCGTAGTAACCTCCTAAAAACAGAAGACATAGATGTTAAGGTGAAAAATGGAATTGTTACACTATCTGGAAATCTTCCGACTCGATCATTATGTGAATCAGCATTAGAATTTGCATACAATACTTTTGGTGTAAAAGAAGTCAAAGACAGATTACATGTAGAATAAACCTAGTTGAAGCAGATTTCTTCTGCTTCTGCAAACATTTCTTTGAAAACCATTGAAGGATATGTAATTTTACGAGCATAATAATACTTTATTCGCCTAAATAAGTTATAATAAAGCTAATTTATTTCAATAGAGTTTTATTAATCTCTTTTATATCCTGATATTTATATAGTAACGATTCAGTATCTATGTAAAGGGTTGCCAAAATAGATGAATTTGTTTAGTGAAAAGGTCAAAAATTCCAGAATTCAGCATTCATGGTAGCTTACATTATTTACGTGATTTAAATGACTGCAGAAATTGAAAATGAAAGTGAAACAACTGAAAAGAAACATGCAATAAAAATCAAAGACCTAGAACCAAGAATGAATAATCTAACTACAACATTCAAGGTAGTAAGTATAGGTGAAACACGAGAGGTTAGTTCTCGACATTCTTACGAGACACATCGCGTTGCGGATGCAACAGTTGGAGATGAAACTGGTATTGTGTTAGTTCCTCTATGGAATGAGAGCATAGAAGAGATGGTCGTTGGAAAAACCTACAGACTTGAAGATGGATTCACAGGACTGTTCAGGGGAAGTCTCCAGCTCAAGATTGGACGGAATAGTAAGGTAACTGAAGCTGATGATGAAATAGAAACCATAAACAATGAAGTAAATATGTCAGCAGAGAGTCATCGAACTTCTAGGGATAGCGGATATTATCAACCACGTCGAAGGTCAAGAAGTTATGGTGGGTACGGATCATATCGAAGACGAGATTCTGATAGATACTCACATCATGATAGGTCCGGAAGACGCAGGTGGTAAAGTAGTGATAACATCTTCTGGAATTAGAGAGAAGAAGGATTCAAAGAGATATTCAGATTCTAAACCTAAGATTTGTTCTGAATGTGGAGCGAGAACTACAGTCAAAATTTCTCGAACTGGGGATATAGTCTGTACAAAATGCGGACTGGTGATGAGCGAGCGTCAGATAGATCCGAGAGCAGAATGGAGAGCATTCACACATGATGAACGAAATTCCAGAAGCAGAGTTGGAGGACCAACACAATATTCCTACACTGATAAGGGACTATCAACCGTGATAGGGTGGGATTCCAAGTATTCAACAAGTAAAAAATACTCCCCAGAGCGAAGAGCTGCGATTGCCAGGATGAGAAAATGGCAGATTCGTTCTAGAGTCCATGGTTCGAGATATAGAAATATTTCTCAAGCAATGACTGAAATTGCTAGATTGAGTTCACAAATGGGTTTGAAAAAGAGTGTAAAGGAACTTGCAGCAACTCTCTATAGAAAACTCATTATGAAGCGATTAGTACGCAGCCGATCAATTGACGCTTTATCTGCTGCAGCTATTTACGCTGCGCTTCGCTTGAGAAAACTACCTCGCTCACTGAAAGAAATCGCAAAACATACTCATCTCGATTCAAGAGTGATTGGTAAGTATTATCGGTTGCTGGTGAGAAAACTCCATCTAAGAATGCCCGTGCCTGATTCAATGAATTATGTGCCAAAACTCATTATAGACCTTGATTTGCCAGGTGAGATGCAGGAGAAAGTCTTGGAAATACTACAAAAAGCGAAAGATCACAATGGACTCACAACAGGACGTGACCCACGTGGTCTTGCTGCTGGAGCATTATATATCGCTTCAATCCTTACAGATAATCGAATAACTCAACGAGAGATTTCATTTGCTGCAGGAGTGACAGAAGTGACTGTGAGAAATCGATACAAAGAACTTGTCAGAGAGTTGCAAATTCAGTCATTATAACTAGGGAATTGAAACCGTAGAAATTTTCAATAGTATTAGAGAATGAATGGTCGGGACGGCCGGATTTGAACCGGCAACCGATGGATCTACATCTTTGTCATGAAATACTATAAAGAGTAGAATTAAATCAACGAATAATGATAGATTGTTGAGGGGTAACAAAGTGAGTATTGCACAACAACCCAGTATTTTCATTGCTCATAATAACAAGGACACAGATGTATCAGAAAGAATTGCAAAATCTCTTGAATTTGAAGATATGCATCCGAGGATTGATTCTTGGGAAGTAACTCCCGGTGATAATTTTGTAAAATGGATGGAAGAAGCAATGAGTGTATCAAAATTCCTAATTCTAATTTGGAGTAAGAATGCTGCAGAATCTGAGTGGGTAAAACATGAATGGACATCGTTTCTTCCAAGAACTCTTGCTGACAAATCAGTCAAGATAATTCCCATTCGTATAGATAATACACCAGTTCCAAATCTGTTGAGGGCAATTAATAATATTTCTTATAATGGAAATATGATGAAAGTAGTTGTAGGTGTATCAAGGGGAGTTTATGGCTTGGGAGAAAGGAAAACGCATCGAGAAGTTCTTGCAGAGGCACAAAGAAATGCTATTGAAGCGATGGAACTGGGAGATCCCTTTCCCTATGTTGCTTGTCCAATGTGTGGATCGATGGATTTGAATAATTACAATGTTGGTGATGATGAAAAGGGCATTCCGGATATCTTGGTCGTTGAATGTGTAGAATGCGATTTCAAGGATTATCGTAATATGGAGAACTATCAAAGGGTTGGTAAAAATGGTCAAGAACCTGAACCTTTTGATGAATGGGAATACTATGGGTAAAATTGCTAATGTAATCGCAAACAAGATTGGTAATCGAACTATGATAAGAGATTGTCGAAATGGTCAACTCAGATTATTCTGAATTGTGCATCATATACTAATGCAAATATGCCTGAATCTGTTTCCTTTAGATTTTCGAGACGGGGAAGGATATCTTCTTCTATCCAAAAACCAATCAATAGTGTAATTACTCGATTTCCATACTGTTTTTTACCCCAATTATGATATCGAGTTGCTTGCTCAACATCAGTTTTAGTAATCTCGTATTTCTTTAATTCTACAATGATATGCAAATCACGTTCTTCTTGATAGAATATTAGATCTGGACGACCCGCAGGGGTGACTTTCTGTCTGTCTATGAGTTTGAGATTTCCTAGACCCAACATCTCAGGGTTTGCTGCTAGTTCGTCTTCGATAAATGATTCTTCAAGATAGAGTTCATAATACCCTTCATCTTCTATTTCGACTATTTCAGTTTCCATTTCCTTAGTATCTGCAACATATGCAAATGAGCTTTTGAGATGAGATGGAGTAATTCTTCGTCTAGTCCTGTGATCCCAAAACTCTGAGATGTCCATTGGGCGAGCTATTGTTTCAAATCGGTCGATTTTCAACCAAGTTCTAACGTTTATATTAGATTCACTTTCAAGATAGAAATAATCTGAATCTGGACATTCTGTCATTAGACTGTCTGATGCTATAAATTCACTAACATATCCAATTAACCTAATCTTCATATCTCCGCCACGAGACTTTGGTTCATAGAAGAATAACTTGAATTCACCATCAGACTCAATTTGTTTTTTTAGATGGCTTAATTCATGGTCTCTTATTCGATATGTCCAGTCTGTAAATACTGCACCTTCTTGCTTTTGGAATTCAATAAGGGTTTCTTGCCATCTAGGGTTTCCAGCTCCAATTAATGCAATTTTTCTCATATACGACGGTCTCCTACGTTTGTGAAAATAGAATATCTCTGTATTATGGGTTTGCATAAAAAATTCAAGAAATAGAAAATGGTCGGGACGGTAGGATTTGAACCGGTAAATGGTGAATCTAAAGAAAGTTTCAAAATTCATCTTGTAGTGGACAAATTCATTAATCAGGATAAATCAATTCGCGAGTGAGGTAATATAGAATGCCAATGCCAACGAAGTGGGACTTGACTTTACCTGTATTAGAACTATCATCAGATGGTCAAAATCATCCTGTTAGAGAAATGATACCAGTATTAGCAGACAGATTCAATCTTAGTCAAGAAGAGCGTGAGCAACGTCTTAAGAGTGGAGAGAGAAGATTCAATAACCGAACCCGGTGGGCAGCTTGGGTACTAGCAAGGGCCAAGCTCTTGAAGAAGACAGGAACTGCAACATTTCAAATCACTGATGAAGGTCGAAAGATACTAAAAACTAAGCCGGAAAAACTGGATGTAAAGTATCTCTATGCACATACAGACTACAAAAAAGAAGTTGAGAAATGGACTAGAAAAGATGCTGAAGTTGAATCTGAAGAAGAAACTGAACAAACACCCGAGGAGATAATTGAGATAGCACATAATAATCACAATGATCTATTAGCTGCAGAGATTCTTGATACTATAATGAGTTGTTCACCTCAGTTCTTCGAACAGTTAGTTGTTGATGTATTGTTAGCAATGAAATATGGAGGGTCGAGAGATGATGCTGGTGAAGCATTAGGAAGATCTGGCGATGGAGGCGTTGATGGAATAATCAAGGAAGATATGTTAGGACTCGACTCAATCTACATCCAAGCAAAAAGATGGGCAAATACTGTAGGAAGTGATGTGGTAAGAAACTTTGTTGGTGCTTTAGAACTCAAGAAAGCAAAGAAAGGAATAATAATCACGACTTCGGAATTTTCTAAATCAGCAAAAGATTACGTGAAAGCTATTGAAAAGAAAATAGCTCTTATTGATGGAGCACAACTTGCAAATTATATGATTCAATATAATGTAGGTGTTGATGATGTCGCTACATATTCTGTTAAACGTCTGAAACCTGAATATTTCGAAGAATAATAATCGATGAAATATTGGATTCATACTTGAAATGAGAGTTTTATAATATCGTTTGAAAAATATGGTCGGAGCGGCCGGATTTGAACCGGCAACCGATGGATAGCTGCGAACAGCTTTCGCGACGGCCGCTCTCTACAGTCCATTGCTGATGGCCTGATGCATCAATAATACATCAGACTGCCAGATTGAGCTACGCTCCGATTCGGCTCTTGTGCTATTTTGTTTTGTTAAAAGGATTACTCTAGTATCACTCTCTTTCTGTATACGGGACGTAGCTCTTGACCTATTCCTTACTAATGTTGAGTGAACATCAACTGCAAGTAACTTCTGTGTTTCACCATTTCTTAGCCAGATGTCACCATCACACTTTGGCGTCACCCAAAGGTTAGCTAAGATTTCATCCATATTCATTGGGACACTGTCCCTCCTAAGGACCTGGTTTCCTTCTCCTGTTTTTCTATCGATGTATCACTCTCGAAAACAGCAAGTTCTTCCACAGTACTTTCCACGGCAGGGTCATTATCACTCTTCTCAGATTTGTCACCAAAGCTTGGAAGGTCCGTCTGGACAAAGTGATCAACCGCGGACTCCTTGGAGTGCGATACGTCACTCCTTCTTTGGAGTAAGGACATCAGTTGTGGATTCTTCCCTGTGGCTACAGAGTCCATCCACTTTCCTCGTCCTCTCACAGAATGTAATGAATCCGTGAGCATGATAAGGCGTGCAGCAATATTGATAGCTCCGTTCCTGTCAGCATTTGTCTGGTGGCCGCATGTTGGACAGATGAAATGGTTCTGTTTAGGGCGCCTACCTTTTGAACCACATTTCCAGCATAATGAAGACGTCCATGCTTCAGAAACAATTCGAAAGTGTGCTTTTTTTCCATCTACAGTCCATCCAAGTTGTGAGAGCTGATGTTTTAGACCATTAGTAATCCTAGCAAAAGACCATGAATTAATCATACTTCGATGTAAACGCCCTGTTCGGTTTTGGCGTCTAGCTTTATCTCGTATGTATTTCAATCTACCAAGAGAAACGTATAGAGTATATTTCTTAGACAACATTGTAATGTAGTTTAGCAGATGTCGAAGTAGAATCAGATCATAATCTTTTGATATGTTTTCTCGCTTGGATTTTAGTTCTTTCAATCTATAAGCAACTTTATCGTACGATTGTTTCTTGTTGCGTCGATTGTCCATTTCTCTCTGGAGTTCTGCTACAAGTTGGTCATATTTTTCGATGGATTTCACTTTATCTTGTTGAATAAAGTATCTAGTTTCTCGAACTTTTTCTGGGGTTACTAAGGCAGTACATGCGGCTTTCTTTATTCCTAAATCGATTCCCAGAACTGCAACAGGAAGATTACCTTTTGATTTTGATAGGTTTTCTTCAAGTCTGACAGCAAAGTGCACCCACCATTTTCCATGCCTATCATTGATTAGCTGGAGAGCTTTCACTTCTCCTTTCTTAATTTGGCTGGTATGAAACTCAGACATTTTAAGAGGAATAAGTAAACGGTCGTGAATGACTTTTTTCATGAGAACAGACTCGAAGGAATCTTGTAGATCTAACCACCAACAGGTAACTGATGATGTGCTCTCTACGAGTTTGAATTTTAGGGAGTAAATCCATCTTGGAATTCTCCCTGAATTTGTAGATTCACATGGTCTTGATACATTGCTTCTACTTCTTTTTCTAAGAGCTAGATAGCTTTCGTATAGACCAATTGCTGTTCTCCTACACTCAATGAGTTCACCTGTTGAACATCTGGGAAATCGTTTCTTCATATCATGAGGAACTATTAGACGCGGTTGGTATTTTGAGGTCACTTTTATTGTAGTGATAGTCAAACGATCCAGTGCACCATCATCAATTCGTGTCTTATTACGGCCTGATAATAAATCTCTTTCATGCTGTTCAATTACACCCAAGAAGGAACGAATGATACGAGTGTCCCGCCCTACAATCTGGCGAAGTCTCTGTTTTTTCCGCTTGGTCATTGTATCCCAAGCTACAGGGACTCTTACCGTGATTGTTACGCCTTTGGAACGACCCATAGCTTTCGCCTCATATATTTAAACTTCTGACCTGTTTCAGTCAGCAGTTGAGTTCACTCCCAGTTTTGTAGGGAACTGGTGTTTTGAACTCATATCTTCATTATACTCGACATATTTAAACTTATTAAGTAATATTAACAAATAATTATCTAAATATTTTTTTACTTCATATATTTGTATTTTAAAAACAAAATAAACATTAGATATATATTTAATATAGTCACAATAATCAAAGAATATTATTCAGAAAGGTGTAAATTCCATGCTTGGAACGAGAGGGCGACCACGTAAAGTCATGCCAATTCATCCTAATTTAGTCCTCACAAGGTCTCTGAGAACCTCCCTCTCAACGGTGGTCTACCTTCAACGTGCAATCAAGAACAAGAATACTGCACACCTGCATGAGAGTTCACGAAATATTTTGGGGAAGGCTCAGAAAAAGTATCGGAAATCAAAGGAACGCGGACACCCTGATTTTGACCACCTCGCTGAAGCAGAGAACAATATCAGAAAGAATTCCCTGCAAATGCTCTTCGAGATTGCAGCAGCCTATGGAAATAAGGAAGTCCGACGGGTCAAAAGTTCAGACAAGTCAGTAGGTCCCCTGAATCAGAGGTTCAACATTGGCGGAGCTGTACTCAGAGATTTTGTTATGACGACATTCCCTTTTCCAGATCGAGAACTCCTGTATGGATTCACCGAAGAAACCTATGGCTATCATGGTGACTCATTGTGCCACAAGGTAGTTCCTATCCACAACCTACCAGAACTGGACTTTATCGACTCATGCAGAAAACATGTCCAGGTTCTGAATACATGGTGCTACATCTTTGATGTTTCGCTGACTGATACCGCGAAGTACTCCAATCTATTCCTTCTTCGAGCTCGACCATACTTGGAACGGATATACTCGGAGAATAAGTATGGAAAGGCAGGATTTCGAGAAGGAACTCTGAAGGTTCTGAGAGACCTCAAGGACGACATTGCGAAACACCACAAGGTGAGAATAGGTGATACTCCAACAGTAACTTCATCTTTCGAGTTCGAAGAACCGAAATTCAAAGTTAATTTCTTCAAGGAACAGGTGAGAGAGGCTCGAGAACGGGGAATCGTATCAAGTACATTGGACGAGCTTGACCGGATTGTGAATGGCGGGTCTATTATCAAGACCATATTGGATGAAGAAACACTTGAAGAGAAACCTGCACCGTGCCTGACAGAGGATGATGTGAAACATATCTGGCGACGACTTCGAGAACTAAGTGGACAGAAGGGGACTCAAGTTCACCGACAAATCACTAGCCTCTTTCCTAGCCACTGGAACATCAGTCGTGCAATACGCTTTGGAGATGAGTTGGGAGGAGAAGACGGGTATCTTCTCATTTCTGAGATTCCTGTTGATACAGAACTGGGAAAGGGTCGTATCGATCTTATTCTACTCAAGCGAGTGATTACCCCAGATGGTCTTAATGTGTTCTGGCAACCTGTGTTCATACTTGATATCAAGACGAAGCAAGGGTACACATGGGATTTAGGATATGAAACAAAAGATTCAGCATCGAGAAGAAGCCATGGTCTACCATTAAGAAAGATTCCTGAATTCATCATCTCCGAAAGATTGTTGAATGATGATGAATGGAGAAATATTTTGGAAGGAAATCCAGATGATAGAATAGTGACTCAGGTAAATGCGTATGCTGATGCAGTAGCAAATGAATTTCTAGATATTTCACAGAATAAAGAACCAGTAAAGATTCTGAAAGGGACACTATTTGTTGATGCCTGTGATGATATCAGAGAGATTCGGTCAGTAATCAGGTCCTTTGTCATAGAGGTGTTTGAGTCCATCAATGAATTAGATGATGAGATATCAAGAACTGTCTTCAATATTGCAATCAACCAGAAATCGCTGAAAGTAGCAGTGTTACTTCATGAACAAGAAAATCCCCATACCTCCGAGCTGGTATCATTTCCTGCCCCTATTATTCGAGTTCAGGATCCATTTGAGGCATTGATTGGAACAGACAAGGAGTTCACTCTCTATCTTGCTGGCGAAACGCAGACATCAGGTGGAACATCTGCTGCGTGGATTTCCAAATATTTCCACGGATTACAATTCGTCGACGAATGGAAGAAGAGAAATCGTAATTCCAATATATTATGGATAGATCTTGCAGATGAGTTCATTCAATCTGGTTTCAGAGAAGCTAGGCTCTATTTACACCCGCGAAGTGGTAATTTTCATGATACCGCTCGTTCTCACTCTGGCTTAATGAAGAATATCTTTGACTCCATAGAGATAGTAGGATTATTTGACAAAATGCAAGATTTTCTCTTTAGAGATGGAAATATCCCAAGCATTCAACCTAAGAAAGTTCCAGATCTGATTGTTGTTAGCGGCTGGGATAGACTGCAGAGTTCGGTCCCCACTCCCTATGATGAAAAGTTTAGAGAACTCAAAGCAAATATGGTGAGGAATGTTTCAGAGGATTTTGATGCTTCAGTTCTTTGGTTTGATAATCCAATACCTGATGAGCAAAATTCAAGTATCTATTCGACTCGAACATTGATTCCGTACTATCAAGACTCTCCTTTCTTCGGAAGAGTTACTCAGATAATCTGGAATCTACCTGTAGCTCCAGAAAGTGAGATATTGAGTGATGAGTGGACCCTACCCTACACAACTTCTGTCCCCCTTTTTGATGATATTAGAGTGATTATAGCTCAGAAACAGAGTGGGTTTGATACAGAACTTGTCAATATTCCCCCTCTAGTAGGATGGTCACGGAAATTCAGGAGTGACTTCCTTGAGTCAGAATTAGATACACTCTTGCAAGAAGAAGTACCTCCGTTAGGCATACGAAATAAAATCAGGATTTTATCTTTCGATTTGGTTCCCTGGCTTCTTGATTTATGGCCCAATTCAGATGGTGATAAACCAACTCGTCAATCTCTGCACGATTTGAAAAAGATGTATAGGGTGCCGCGAAACCAAATTGAGATTCAAAATGAGTTATTGACTACGAAACTTCAGGAAAAAGGAATACTTGAAAGAGTAAAATTCAGACCTCGGAGCCAGAAGAGTGGAAAATCATACGTACCAGTTGCCAAAGGTACAATCAACTCTCAGCGGCTTTATCGTTCTTCTTATTCAATTAAGGTAAAAGAAAGGTCATCGTATGAAAGGTCTGAGTTAATGGATTCTGATCAAATTGAAAAACTACGGTTTGGTCGCATCTACACAAGAACTTCTTCTGAAACTCAAGACGAATTGTTAGTAATAGAAGGTTCAAAAGATTCTACAATGTTGCTAATTGGACATTTTTCTGAGTCCTCTAGAAAGGATCAATCTGGATTCTTATGGAGTGACTTCAATAAAGATCGATTATCGACCATATTAGAAGAATTTGATTTACTTGAAATAGAGGACCTTCTAATAAAAACCACAGACAATCAACAAGAACTATGGCAGTGGGATTTCGATAGAAGTGAATGGCTCCCTCGCAGTGTTATTGAGATTCTATCAAGTAGGACAGGTCGAGTTGGTTCTATTAATGGGATTCGAGAAATGAAATTTGAGCTGACAAGAGAGATTTCATCACACATTGGTATTCCCGAATCATTCAATTTCTATGCCAGACAGTCAGTGTATCGATTAGTAGGTCAGAAAAGAATGCCAAAGAATGTGAAAATATCTCTTGAAAAAGAGGGGGCATATTGTAATGTCAGATTTCTGGACTTAATGGATAATGAAGAAATTCATCTACTAAAGATACAAAGTACTCCAGATTTGGTCAATGTCTTAAGATTGCCAATATCAGAGAGAAAGCACTATAGAACAGACAAGGGAGAACTGGTGATTTGGAATCCTTTCACTGATATAGAATACAGAGAATTTGAATTAATTAGACCATTTATTGAAACTAATGCACCAAGAGAAGTTGGTATACATCTACCACAGAAAATTGATGGTTTGATGGAATCAAAGGAAGAAGGAACTCTTCACTTGGTGTTATCTCACGACAATGATAGTTGCCCTCTCGTATTGGGGACTGGTCTGACCCATGGTTCGTGTTGGATTATCAGATCAGAGGATGATAGCGTGAATACACAACTCTTTAAGAATCCGATGAGCGGTAGGGAGATATTTGGTCAATTAGCAGCTGGAAAAATAGATGCTGGACAAGTAATCTATAACATTGAGATTTCTTTAGAGTATGATTTTAGCAGTAGAGAATTTTATGTTTATTATGAAGACGACTGGATTCGTCGGGTTCTTAGAAGAAATGATATCTATTTGAAAAAACTAACACCAGGAACTTATCTAAGAGATGATGAGAGGTGGATAATTGAATATAGTATTCAAGGTAATTACATCCAATGGGTAGGGATTTCATCTCTGACGGATATTCACTGGAAAGACAGAATTTTTCAGTTCCAGCTTAATCCATCCCTTAACCTTAGGAATGCAAAGGATGAATTTCTTAATAGTATAACAGACGAAATCTCATCTGACATCATTTTGAATTTACATGATATCAACATAGAGATTGAAACAATATTATCAAACCGGGGTTATGGTGAGATAGGTCCGCAATGTTTTCTCTCAATATCACGTAATGGAAACGAGTTCACTATCACGTTAGCTGAAGAAAATGAGATGGTGGCACGTATTATTAGCAAAGATACATTCAGAATAGAGAGTACAGAAAATCGTGAGGCAGTCTTAGAGGGGTTCTATGGTCAGTTTGATTCAGGGGAGTTATCTGAGTATAACATCGCGAATGGTGATGAGTTCATGCAAGAATTAGAAACACTACTCGATGAGATAGGACTTCATGATAATTTATGAATCCAAATTAAACGATATGGAAAAAAAAACAGCTACGTCCCGTGTGGTTCGTTTGCATCTCTGGTAGCAATAAAAGGATTGCTCCATAGTCATTATCTTGTAACCCATTTTGAAAGAGGCGTAAAAGGGTGAGCTTATAGGTTCCTCATGACGCGCACAACGTAAATCCCTCCATTTTTTCCTGTCGGGTGGTACATGAAATGACAAGGTATGCAGAGATGATTAAGGAACGTCGTGAATTATTAAAAGCTCATGACTATGAGGCAATCCCTCAGGAAGAGTGGTGGAAACCCGACCAGATTAAGGGGGTAGACCCACCGCCTCTAGAAAAACCATTCAGTAAAGATGCAGACCTCATAGACTTGGTCGATCCCAATGATTTCAAAGTTGGATGTATTCCTCTTATTGATGCAATAAAGAATCGGGCAAGTCAGCGTGCTTTCACTGATGAACCACTAACTCTAGAAGAGTTGTCCTTTCTTCTTTGGTCCATACAAGGCGTGCGTGAAGTAGACAAGAACAAAGTATGGACAAAGCGTGCAGTACCATCTGGTGGAGGACGGCAACCCTTTGAAACCTATCTATTAATCAACTTAATAGACGGTCTCAAGCGAGGAGTATATCGTTACCTGCCAATCGAGCACAAGCTGATTTTAGTTACTGAAACGCTTCCAGAAGCAGATGATCTGATGGGGAGAGTGTGGTATCAGAAATTCATTGGAAAATCAGCAGTTGTCTTTGTATGGGCAGCAATTCCATACAAAACAGAATGGAGATACAGTTTCATCAGTTACAAGGATATTCTCATTGAGGCAGGTCATATTTGTCAGAATTTGTACCTTGCATGCGAAGCAATTGGTGCTGGGACTTGTGCAATTGCTGCATACGAGCAGAAAGCGATGGATGAATTAATTCAGGTTGATGGTGAGAATGAAATGACCGTCTACATTTCACCAGTGGGAAAGATTGAACGAAAATAGGTGCGTGTTGTACGACGAAATTTCAGATACGAAGATTTGAGAATGATGATGATTGGGATTTCTTCTTCAAGTTGGGGTATGAAACCGCAAAAGTGCTTAGAAAATTTGTACTAGATCCTTTTGTGAAAGACAATCCTGATGCATCTGATGAAGAAATTGCTAGTCTTTTCAGGAAAGAAACGGAGGAATACTTCGATTTTGAACTT
Organism: Candidatus Thorarchaeota archaeon; assembly: GCA_004524565.1. Lineage (GTDB taxonomy): Archaea > Asgardarchaeota > Thorarchaeia > Thorarchaeales > Thorarchaeaceae > SMTZ1-45. The sequence goes on along the minus strand of SDNZ01000012.1, from coordinate 3,206 downwards.
CCTGACGCACGTGTTTTCATTGCAGAAACCGAAGAAAAAGAACGGTTTGGATACCTTTGGATGGGAATGAGGAATAGCAAAGATGCGTGGGATACTGAGAATCAACAGTGGATTTATGATATTGTTGTTGATCCAAAATTCTATGGAAATGGTATTGGAAGACTTCTGCTAGAGAAAGCAGAGGAATTTTCTACTGAATTAAATCGAAATCTAGGATTATTTGTACATGCAGATAATTCTCCAGCTATTGCACTATACAAAAAGTCGGATTATGTTGTCAAACAAGTACCAGTTTCAAGGTTATTTCCATATGATTCAGAAGATACTCCTCTTGGTGATAATTTCATTGTTCGAGAGATGAAGGATGACGAGTATGACGCCATAATAGAGGCAGAATTTGATCAATTCAAGAAGAAGGTAGAATTTTCTGTTGATGTAGATATAAACGTGAAGAAGAAATTACATCAAGAACATCAAGAGATATATTTCAAGGATAGAGAAAAACATCAAAGATTAGTTGCTCTCACGAAAGATGATGAGATTGTTGGTACAATTTGGGTTGGTTCTGCTGGTTTTGACAACAAGTTGATAGCTAGGTTCCACGAGATTACCATCAACGTAAAAAATCAAAGTGACAAAATTGGTGATTATTTGGTCAATTCAGCTGAAAAATGGGCACAAAAGAACAAATTTTCATCAGTGTACATACTTCTTCACTCAACCGATCCTCTCGATGTGGATTTCTTCAAAGAGAGAGGATACAAAGTACCTGGTTTCTTCATGGAAAAACGATTGAAGAAGTAGAACATTCTATGGGCAGAAAATGCGCAAAACGAAATCAGTCCTAAACCATGACAATTTGATGGGGAGTTTATAGGTCCTTTACAAAACTAAGGAATATGAGAGCTACTCGAATGGTTCGTATGTGGGATAGGAGATTGGCACAGTTTGTGGAAGTACCTATACAACGTACAATTGATGATGACCTTGCGTGCAAGGAATGTAGATATTTTGATGAAATATCTCATTATTGCCAGGGAGTCGGTTCACAGTTTTATCGGAAGAAAGTTCCACATCCTAATTTTGTACCAAGAAAGACTGAGTGCGCGGTTAGATTATCCCCAGATCTTCTCTCTTTTGCTGGTTTCTAGAGAATGGTAGTTAGGTATGGTAGAAAACCTAATGCAAGTAAGAAACAGAAGATGATGTACCCAAATCCTAAAAGTGTGAGTATTGAATCATAGATTTTCCAAGTCGATTTTCTGAAATATGTTCGATTTTCACTGTACCCAAAACCACGTCCATCCATAGAGATTGATAAGGACTCAACTCTGGATAATGAAGAAACCAGAAGAGGAAAGAAGGTATACTGAATTGTTCTGAGAATTTTCCTGAAACCTCCTACTTCGGGTTGAATACCTCTTGATTTCTGTGCCATGCGCACTATCTGATTTTCAGAATCAAATAATGGTAAGAATCTCAAAGCGATAATGAGAGCAAAGCTATACCTGTACGGAATTCTTAGTCGGGTCAATGAGTGAGCTAACAATGTGGGATCTGTCACTGCAACAAATAACATACTTGACAGAACAACCAGTAGAAACCGTGATGCTATGGAGAGACCCCGCTCAAGTCCATAATCAGTTATGGGGAAGAATGGTCCAAAGGTGTTCAGCTGTGGTACCATGTATCCAAGAATCGTTCCATTCACAGTCATGAGAACTTGGAAGATTAAGAGTAAGATTGAGAATATGATGAGAAATCTGGCACGATTACGAGAAAGATTCAATGGTACTCGACTTACTCGGAATAACAGTATTACAATTACTAAGAGTATGGAACTCAAACGCCAACTTGGGTAAATCATTATACCTGTAATGGTTAGTATTAGTAACAAGAGCTTCAGGAGGGGATTAATTCTTCCACTATTCTGTATGAATTTTTCCTGTACCATCAACTACGAATACACCCCCAGTTGAGAATATTCACTATGACCAATCTCTTCCAATCGTTGTAATACAATCTCAGGAGATCCATCCAGTAAAATTGACCCATTTTCAACGAAAATCACACGATTACAGTGGTTTTTTGCAAAATTTGGATTATGAGTGACGACCAGAACAGCGCCATTTCCCCTGGCAGTTTCTGCAATCATCTTCGAAATGAACTCGCGCCCTTCTTGGTCTTGACCAATAAATGGTTCATCCAACAACAAAATACGAGGTGTATGAGCTATAGATGCTGTGATATTGAGCCGCCTTTTCTGCCCGTGGCTGAGAGAGAAAGGATTCCTATCCAAGGAATTTCCAAGGTTTGCTGAGTTCAGAAGATTTGCTGACCGTGCTATCGAAGCTTCGTGCACTTCATTCAGGATTTCAGATGTCAGAATCTGCTCTTTCCAGACAGTTCTCTCGAAAATTTGATGATTCGGGTTCTGAAAAACAACTGAGATTCTCTTTGTGATTTCTTTTCGATCTCCTTTGTTAATTGGAACTCTTCCTAAATCTACTCGACCATTATCTTGCTCAAGTAACCCTCCAAGAAGAGAAACTAGGGTTGTTTTTCCAGACCCATTTCCTCCCATGAGTGCAATTATTTCTCCTTGATGGATAGTCAGACTAGCATCATGGATTACTTGGGTTGACCCATAGGAAAAATTGACTCTTTCCAAGGTGAGTAATGGAGTATCAGGAACCATTGTTTGTTTTGTGGGTGTAATAAGTTGTTCAGTAGGAGGAGTCCAATCAATTATTGTACCGTCGGATATTGAAAGAATACGGTCAGCTACAGTTCGAATCGCATCAAGATTATGTTCGATACAAAGCACACCTACATTTTTGTTTTTCAACCCTGCAAGAATTTTTCTAAGCGATAAGACTCCTTTTGGATCCAGACTGGCCGATGGCTCATCAAGAATGAGATATTTTGGTTGACATGACAGCATGGAAGCTATTGCAAGTCTCTGTTTTTCTCCTCCTGAAAGGGTGTGTGTATTACGATTATGAAGATGAAATGTATCCACAGCGAAAAGAGAAGATTCTGCGATTTTTTTGATAATTTCTGGTGAAAATTCATAGTTTTCGGGTCCAAAAGCTACCTCATCAATTACCTTCAATGTACAGATTTGACTATCAGGATCTTGCTGTACAAGAGAGACCAATTTTGATATCTCGGCAATTGAATAGTCACTTGTATTTTCACCGTCT
>SDNZ01000011.1 GCA_004524565.1 Candidatus Thorarchaeota archaeon | reverse complement strand
TTGAAAAAGCAACCTCTGGTTGGATTGGATTTGCTTGGCAGAATACTAGCTCAGATTTCACATCTGCTGGTTTGAACAACAGTGATGTCATTGTTGGATATGTTCCAGGCGAATCTTCCAGTGATCTATGGAGAGTCATAGGTTCAGATGGTGCAATAGTTCACTACAAATTATACTTGCGTAATGGGACAATGATTCAAGAGGATGATTATCCCGACGAAACCATGCTAACAAACCCAGTTCAGGATTTGAATGCACTCCCAATGTACAAGGATGCAATTTTTGGAATGCGAATTGGTGAAATCCGTTACTTTGTCATCCCTGCTGAGGAGGCATACAATACCGTAGGTCACGAACTTTATGGCAAAGACTTAATCTACGAGATTGAGCTTACCAGTATCTACAGAGAAGGCAGTACACGAACTGAAAACCCTGCTGAAAATGGTGAAATTATTTTTAGCGATGAGCATGGTATAAATACATTCCAGCACTTGCCTGACCAAAATCAATCACAGGTTATAGAAGCTGGAGGGTATGATAATGGTACTGTGACCCAGATAGAATTTACAATCTTGCTGAACAGTACAGACTCTCAGGATATTTCACTTCTCGAAGCAACTGCTGAGCGATATCCCTTTGTTTTCATGTTTGGAAACACTGAGGAACTCAATGGTCTTCCTGTTCAACATACCTACTGGACTGACCCAGCAATGGTTGAATTGGTTCCGAATTCACCCCCATCTCTAAATATTATTAGTCCAGAGGCTGACTCAACACTAGAATGGGTCACAGATATAGTTCTCAATGCCACTGATAGCTTTGTCAAACAAGCATCGTATCGAATTGATGATGAACCTTGGGCATTACTAAGCTACAATTTCCTTACTAGACTTTGGGAAGGCAGTTTTGATTTGTCTGCCAGTGATGAAGGAGCTCATACTTTTACATTCAATGCAACAGATATGTCAAATGCAACAGGAGTTTCGGTCATTAATTTCACAATTGCTCGACCATTCCTATCTCTGCTTGGCATGCGAATTCAAGTCGAACGCAATTTCATAACTACCGCAAGTTATGGATCAAGAGTTGAAGACTCTTACACGGTTCTCAACAATGGATCAGCACCAATTAGTGCGATTGACATATACCTGCCCGAAAAATATGAAATTCATTTCTTGTCAATGGAAGCAGTTGATGAGTCTGATAATACAATCAAGATTGTGCGTCATGCAAATGAAGGTGGCATGATGCACTGGAAACTCCACTTTCCAGAATCAGTTGGGTACCAGGATGCATATAGTTTTGATACAACTATGTACATGCACTCGCTATTCTGGTTATCAGATCCGACTGAGTTTGAATATCAACTGAGTTTCCTTCGATATCCCATCTTACCATATGTGCTTAGAACTGCAAAATTCTCTCTATCCTTTGAGGAAGAGGGCCAACTAGTGCCAGGAGAAGAACTACCTGACGAACAACTTCAGAATCTAGCGCCTTTTACTGAATCAGTCTTCCAGAGCGGGCTTCGATTGTTCACCGAGAATATTCTTGTTCAACGAACTACAGTAGCTGTGGTCGATGCATGGGGTTGGATAAGCTATGAAGAGACATTCACTTTGGAGAATACTGGTGGAAGTTCGGTCACATCTCTTGTCTTCCAAGTTCCTGCCTATGCAAAGAATATCAAAGTCTACGATGAAGTTGGTATACTCGCACTATCTCAATTAACTACAACCGGTGACTACAACGAAACAAATGATGTATCAATCCATCTAGCAAGCGATAGATTTAGCGGCACAGGCTTCGCTCCAACATACAAATACACATTCCATGTATCATTCATAGTTCAAGCAAGTGAGTATCAAAGTGCAGAAGCAGGTGGTAATCAGCTGGATATTCCTATAGGACTTCTGGGTGATAATCTGATATTAACCCACACAATCAATGTTGTATTTCCTGTGTCTGTATCCGCTGCAGAAGCATCCGAAGGATACAGGACTCTCTATGGTATCTTTGATACCACATACCAATACGTCTTCTACAATGAAACTCAGCGAAATCCTGCTTCAATCGCGGTTATCTATCAAATAACAATCGGAGCAGCAGCTAGGCCCATGCTTTTCACATTAATCGTGGGTCTTATTGCGGCTATCTATGTTTCATATAGGAAAGTAGAGCTGCCTGAAGAAATCGTTGGACCAAAAGTAGATCATGGCACCGACACATCACAGCCACGACAGATAGGTGCACCTGCAGAACTCCTCAACGACTTTGCTAATCTCTATTCCCGAAAGACTTCGCTCAATATGGATCTTGAAAAACTTGAAGCTTCCAGAAGAAGAGGTAAGGTCAAGAAACGTGAGTACATGCTTCGTGAAAAAGATTTGAAGAAGCAAATTGAAGAGATAGATTCTAAGCTTCCTAAAGTCAAGGAGGATATGACACGTTATGGACCTCGATATCGCGACTTAGTTGCTCAACTCGAGCTTCAGAATGAGCGAATTGAAGGTGCGAAAGCAGGTCTACGTCAGTTACTCCTCAGAAAGAAGAAGCAGCGTATCAGTCGTGTTGCCTTTGAGAAGTCCAGACAGGATTACCTCAAAACAATCCAGAAAGCAACAAGTGCTACTGACAGAATCCTTCTCTCAATTCAGGAAGAAGCTGGAGAAGTCTAGATAGACACTTTGTCTATCTAGTATTCTCTTTTTTTCCAAAAGAGTGATTTTACCGTTTCAGTAAGTCTTATCAAAACAGAGGAATCTCATCTCTGTCCCTCAAGAGTGGTTTCAATGAATATTCATGATGTAATAGATCGCGAAAAAATAAGCGCTAGAGAACTAATTCCAGATAATACACGAGCTCTGGAGATGTACCAATATCTTTCTGGTTCTCCAAAAGTACAATCCTATCTACGAACAGCAAATAGGATGGCAGTTTCAAGATTAGGCTATACTGACCATGGTCCAGTTCATGCTGAAGTGGCCACATGGAATGCTCTCAAAGTCTTTGATATTCTTGATGAAACCTTTCAACCCAATGTTGTTGCAGAGGGAATTGGTGATATTGATGACGCTCGACTCATTGTCCTTGCGTCTACATATCTTCACGATATCGGTATGGTAGTACATCGTAATGAACATAACCAGGCAGCAGTTCAGCTTGCAGGTCCGATTCTTGAAAATAAGTTGATGAATATCTATAATGATCCTGCAAAAGCCACAGATATCCTTTCCTTCATTTTTCATGGAATTTATGCACATGATGATGACACTCAGTGCCTCACTCTTGAAGCTGGTATAACAAAGATTGGCGATGGTGCTGATATGACAAAGGGTCGTACGATTGTACCATTCCAAAAAGGAAAGGTAGACATACACTCTGTCAGTGCTATGGCAATCAATAATATCATTCTGGAAAAAGGTGACAAGAAGCCTTTGAGAATCACTGTTGCAATGGATAATCCTGCTGGAGTCTTCCAAGTTCAGGCAGTTCTTGAAAAGAAGCTCTCTACATCCAGTCTTCAAGACCACGTGGATATCGACGTGCTCGTCAATGGAGACCGTTTAGTTCTATCTCACGTTAAACGGCTCTTCAGAGTTCAAATGGCGAATTCTGGAGATATACCTCCGGTTAAAGAAAAATAGGAAGTGGTAGCCCCGCCAGGATTCGAACCTAGGTCCAAGAGACCAAAACCCTCGATGCTGGACCACTACACCACGGGGCTATTTTGAAAGGCTAAAGGGTATTCCATTCTTCAAGATGTCGGTAGGTACTTTCTCCTTCCATCTCTCAAGAAAGGCAGTCTCTTCAATATGCTGTTTGCCATCCATTCGTAAATTATCAGGGAGCATACATGCAATCCCATCAATTACAGGATACCATCTACCACATTTGTCACACCGGATTAATGCTTCATCAATCTCTTCGATTTCTTCGCCTTCTGATTCCAACATATGTGACTTGTAGACCTCAAGTTTGAGTTTGCTTCTACAGTCACTTTCAGGGCAGGCAAGAATATCCATGAGCCAATGCTTCACTTGGTGTCACTCCTGTGGCTTGTCGTCGTTTCATCAATTGTGGTTAAAAATCATTCTAACAATTTTGTTCTACCCGAAAGCTATTTTGGTGAAACAATCCGCCTTCAGACCCAGTGTACACTCGGAGACAAGGACGATGGAGTACAAACATCCCTGGATTCCAATTACAAAGGATACTGAGAAAGAGATGCTAGCTTCTATTGGAAAGAAGAGTCTCGATGATCTTTTCTCTAATATTCCTGAGAAGTTCAGAGTTAAGCATAATCTGAATCTTCCAGCCTCCCATTCGGAGTTTGAAGTATCTGAAAGAATACAAGAACTTGCTGGGAAAAACAAATCCGCTTCTGATGGTAGCGTCTTTCTTGGAGCAGGTGTTGGAATGCACTATATTCCTGCTATTGTCCCTGCCTTAGCGGGGAGATCTGAATTTGTGACATCTTATACAAGTTATCAAGCAGAAATAAGTCAAGGGATGCTGCAGACCCTGTTCGAGTATCAAAGCCTGCTGGCAGAGATATTGCAGATTGATGTTGTAAATTCTTCAATGTATGATATGTCCACTGGAGTCGCAGAAGCCGCACGGATGACGGTCCGAGTGAAGAAGAAACGTTCAAAATTTCTTGTACCCGGTACAATCAATCCCGAATTCTACGAGGTCCTTCACACGTACACAGAACCTGCCGGTATTGAAGTAATCAAGATTGAATACGACAAAAATACAGGTTTAATGTCCCTTTCTGACCTCGAGTCAAAGATGGATGAGCAAGTTGCGGGTGTTTATGTTGAAACTCCTAGTTATCTTGGATTCATTGAGACCCAAGTTGATGAGATTGCTCGAATTGCTCACGGAAAGGACGCCCTCCTTGTTGCAGGTGTAGACATTCTCTCATTGGGCATCTTGAGACCGCCTGGGGATTACGGTGCAGACATCATTGTTGCTGAAGGGCAGCACCTCGGTTCTCCGGTAAGCTTTGGAGGTCCGTTACTTGGGATTTTTGGTTGTATCAATGATAGAAAGTTGATTTATCAATTACCTGGTCGTTTGGTTGGCTTAACTCGAACCGAAGAAGAACCCTACGAAGTTGGATATATGCTCACACTTAGTCCAAGAGAGCAACACATACGCAGGGAGAAAGCTACGAGTAATATTTGCTCTAATCAAGCTCTAGCAGCGGTCACTGCTGCAATCTACATGTCAGTTCTTGGCCCAACAGGCATAGAGCAGATTGGTGAGACTATTGCTCTGAAGGCTAACTATGCTGCGAAAAAACTCAACGCGCTCAAAGGTGTCAAAGCACCAGCTATCGGTGAATCAATCTGGAAAGAATTTGTAGTTCAGTTTGAGAATGGTATCACAGCACAGCAGGTACATGAACATCTGTTACAACATGGAATTCAAGGCGGTAAGATGCTAAATGAGGAATTTCCGGAACTTGGAGAATCTATGCTATTCTGCGTGACCGAGATCCATACACAACAAGATATCGATAAACTGGTAGAAACGGTTGGAGATATTGTTGCAAAGGGAGGTGCAATCAAATGAGCAATGGTTCAACTGGAAACAAAGGTAGGCAAGCTAAGTGGGATGAGCCACTTCTCTTTGAGCGAACAAATCCTGGTGTTATCGCACACAGATTTCCAACTCCAGAAGATCACATTCGAAAAGAAGTAGGAAAACTTACGGATATCATTCCCAAATCTATGATACGTAAGACTTCACCTAAGCTACCTGAGGTGTCAGAACCTGCCATTGTACGTCATTTTACTCGACTCTCTCAAATGAACTACTCAGTGAGTCTTGGAACATATCCACTCGGAAGCTGTACTATGAAATACAATCCTGAGCAGAATAATCTGGCTGCCGCAAATCCTGGTTTCTCATGGATTCACCCATTACAAGATGTTTCCACAGTTCAAGGTGCATTAGAATTGATGTGGGAACTTGAGCAGTGGTTAAGTGAAATCACGGGAATGGATGCAGTCACTTTACAACCTGCAGCAGGAGCACAAGGTGAGTGGACCGGGGTTCTGATGATGCGAGAGTATCATCGTTGCGTTACCAACGAGTGTGAACAAAGAAATGAGATGCTCATTCCAGATGCAGCACATGGTACCAATCCCGCATCAGCTGCTATGGCTGGATACAACGTGGTTGTAATTCCCTCTAGTAAGGAAGGTCTTGTTGATATTGAAGCTCTAAAGGCAGTTGCAGGACCAAAGACAGCGGGTTTGATGCTTACCAATCCCAACACTATTGGAGTTTTTGAGAAAGATATTGGTGAAATCACGGGAATAGTGCACGATGCTGGGGGACTGGTCTATTACGATGGTGCTAACTTCAATGCGATAATGCACAAGGTTAGACCTGGTGACATGGGCTTTGATGTTGTTCATTTGAACCTGCATAAGACCTTCTCAACACCTCATGGAGGCGGAGGTCCAGGGGCTGGTCCCGTAGGAGTAAAGAAATCTCTTCAAGAGTTCTTACCCGTTCCGAGAGTTGTAAAGACCGAAAACGGTCTTTTTGATTTGGATTACGATTTTCCCAAATCCATTGGCAAAGTGAAATCATTCTATGGAAACTTTGGGGTACTTGTACGAGCCTATGCCTATTCATACTCCCTTGGAAGAGAAGGTCTCAAACGGGCATCTGAGATTGCTGTATTGAATGCAAACTACATTGCTCATCATGTCAGAAAGATTCCTGGTTTCACATTACCATTCTCTCAGGATGCTCCACGAATGCATGAATGTGTTATCTCTGCAGAAGAGCTGAAAGAAACTACTGGTGTTACTGCTATGAATGTTGCAAAGCGCTTACTCGATTTTGGCTTGCATTCTCCCACTGTTTACTTTCCACTAATCGTGCCTGAAGCGCTCATGATTGAACCTACCGAAACCGAATCTAAACAAGAATTAGATCATCTTATTGACGCGCTCCGTCAAATTTCAAAAGAAGCCCATGAAAATCCAGAGATAGTTAAAACAGCCCCTCATACTACCGCAGTAAGACTCCTTGATGAATATCGGTCCGCACATCCAAAGACTCTTACTCTGTCGTACAAGATGTACCAAGAACGCATTGCACAGGGAGAAGAAGAATGATGATGTTCGAACGCAACGCTGGCAGTCATACTATCTATCTTGAGGTGAAAGAGATTGGAAAAGATCTTCTCATATCAATTCATGGAGGCGATGAGCACCACATTGGTGGTGTTTCGATTGCATATGTAACTCCAAGTCATTATAGGGATGCATCCACCGTAAGTCTTAGCTCATTGACTTTTCCAGGACACAAGGACTACATAGTAGCAAACTCAGCAGCTGAGAAAATCTGCAAGGTGCTTAAACGATCAACTGTAGTCACAGTTGGCATTCATTATGACAAAGCTACAAAGAGAGACATTGATGAAATAATCAATACTGTTGATGCTCTAGTTGAAGACATTCTATCTCACTATGCAAAGGCTGAATAGTACTCCATGATTGAAGATTCTGAGAATAATGCTGGTGAGATTCAAGTCCTTTGGACCAATTCGTAGGCTTCTTGATAAGCAGCTGATAGAAGTAGAGGTTCCAGAAGGAACTACTGTACTTGAAGTTGTTCAGAAAATCACGGATTTGGGCGGTTCTGCATTAAAAGACTTGATATTGAAAAACGGAAAAATCGATGGAAATCTGATTGTGATGCTTAACAAGAAGGACGTTTCAACCATTGGCGGAGTAGATTTGACTGTATCTAATGGAGATGAAATTGCTTTGCTTCCCCATGTTCAGGGTGGTTAGGTACTCGGATGACAATCAACTTCTATTTGGAAACCTATGGCTGTTCTCTAAACTCTGCTGATTCAGATGTGATTGTAGGTACGTTAGCGAATATGGATGGTACTCGTGTACAATCCATTGATTCTGCGAATCTAATCATCCTAAACACTTGTGGGGTGAAGGAGCCTACTGAAGATCGGATTATCAGTAGACTGGAGAAATTATCTACTGAAAATATTCCAGTAATAGTTGCTGGTTGTCTGCCTAAGATATCCCTAACAAGAATTGAAAAAGCAATCCCTGATTTCGCCGCGATAATCGGTCCTCAATCCATTGAGTCACTCATTGATGTAGTACCACGTGTTCTCAAGGGTGAGGTAGGTATTGTTCATCTTGATTCGAATGATGTTTCAAAGCTGAACTGGCTAGAAGGACCACCAAATAGTGTGATCTGCACAATTCCAATCTGCGAAGGCTGTCTTGGTAGTTGTACGTATTGTGCTGTAAGATTTGCTAGAGGTAGTGTCAGGAGTCATTCCAAACGGGATATCTTTGACACTATTGAGAAATGTGTTCGTTCAGGTTATAGAGAGATTCGCATTACTTCCCAAGACCTTGGTACATACGGCACTGATATTGATAGTAATCTTGTTGATCTGGTGGCAATGATAGACAAGATTGATGGGCAACACAAATTTCGGTTAGGGATGTTCAATCCTAATTTGGTCATAGATTCGATTGGTGAATTAGTTCGAGTAATGAAATCAGACCACTTTTTCAAGTTCTTCCATATACCCCTACAATCTGGAAGTGATACCATTCTAAGTTCTATGCAGCGTAAATATACCGTGTTGGAATGGGAACAAATTGTGAATGTTGTTAGGGGAACCTTCAATGACTCAACAATTGCCACCGATATCATAGTTGGATTTCCGGGTGAAACTGAACAGGACTTCGAATTGACTATGGATCTTATCGCAAAGGTCAGGCCTCCTGTTGTAAATATTTCAAAATATGGTGATCGCCCTGGCACGGTCGCTTCGAAAGCAGAAAACAAAGTTGATACTTCAGCAAAGAAGAATCGCAGTCGAAGATTAACCAAACTGGTTAATGAAATACTTGAAGAGAATAATAAATCTTGGATTGGTTGGACTGGTGAAGTTATCATAACTGAGAAAGGATCGCGTGGGGGTCTTATGAGCCGCAACTCTTCATACAAACCAATCATAGTCAATGATGATTTTGAGTTAGGAGATACCGTATCAATTCGTATAATCGAAGCTGAACGGACACATCTGTTTGGCGAAACTATCTCTTAGACTTGATCTCGATATCAACAATCTTTCCAGTAATTACGCTTTTTCTTGCTGCTTCCACAACTTCTAGGGCACAAAGTGCATCATCAACGCTTACTCTGGGGGTCCCTCCAGATTTGATACAAGATACAAAATCATTGAGAACTTCTCTTACTGGTTCTCCATATACCTTGATAGTAGCACCTCTTTCTGGGAGTTGTATTGTGTCACTTGCAGCCATAGGGGCTTGATCAAGATGCTGTACCTTGATAATTTGTCCAAACAAATCAAGCATCAACGAACCCTTACTTCCTGAAACATCCATGAATCTACGACGCCCAGCATACTGACGTGAGAGATGGAAGGAGTGTTCTAATCCTGACTCGAAATTAACAATCACTGTTCCTCTATTGAATATTCCTCCCTCCGAACTACTATTTGCGTAGAGCTTGGCTCTTCCTTGGCTAATCCTTGCCATGATATCGAAGTCATGAACGCCAATATCCTCAAAGACATCTCCTAAAGATGGAATTCTCGAAGGTGGTACAAAACCTCTCCTGTCATGAATCACGGATTGAGGATCACCAATAGCCCCTGTTTTGATAAGAGATATTGCTCTCCCAACAATTGGATTATAGATTTCAGAGTGCGACACTAAGGTAACTATCCCCTTCTTTTGAACAATGCCTGCTACTTTTTTTCCATCTTCTAACGTACTAGCCAAGGGCTTCTCGATTAGTAACCCGCGAATACACGCATACTTTGATGCAACCTCTTCTGCTATTTCTGCATGAGTGAAAGTTGGGGTTGCAATGACCAAGGCATCGGGGGATGTTTCCTCAATTAGTCCACGAAAATCATCAAATGCAGGGACTTTGTATGCATCTGCAGTTTGATTAGCAATATCTAACGCAGAATCTGCAACACCTACTAGCACATTCATGTCATTTAGAATACGAGCATGAATCCTGCCCATATTTCCCACACCAACGATTCCAATCTTCAAGCGTGTCGTTTTATTTCACTCCAGAGTTATTCAGGCTTTCCGGCTCAATTACCTCCTTTATACATTGTTATGAGTAGAGCGGCTTAAACTACGTAATGATAAAATGTGATAGTTTTTCTATTTAGATAGCCAAAAACAGCACTCACTCTTATGAGGTCTTTATATTTCAAGTAACATACTTAGTAGTGGAACAAAAGTAACAGACCCTGAGCGATTCCCTCTCTTTGGAATCGTGCTCCTGCTACGACTTCTGTAGCAATCACAGACAAACTCCCTCCCCCGGACCCACCCGTGGACCCAGCATGCTCCCGCTTCTACCGTGCTGTGGGTGGGTCCTTTTAAATTGGTCTTGTTTTTGAAATCTCCAAATATATCGTACAAGACACTTTGATATCAATATCTTTGTTGCCTACTTGTGAAATAGTTTGACACAGGTTGCAATTCGATATAAGCAGGAAGAATGGGTGCCCGGAGAATTTGAAAATGCAGTTAGAACTACTTATGATGATGGCACGCGATGGGTATGGTCTCTGATCAAGTCTGAACAGAGTATTGAATATCCTAAAGATTCCAAAATCATTGAATTCAAATTCAAAGTCGGTGTCTTAGATATTGATATCACCGAATTACAGAGATGCGATAAATTAGAACAATTGATTGTTTCATCATGTGATTTGAAAGGAATTGATCTTACTCCTCTATCCAATTTGCATCACCTCCATGAGATCAATCTCCAGAGCAACCACATAGAATCAATTGATTGTAAACCGCTAGAATCATCTCCAAGCATTGAAACCGTAAACTTTTCTCAGAATAGGCTAAGTTCTATCCATCTTGTTGATCTTCCCGAACTGAAATCTCTCGATTTGAGTTTCTGCAAACTCACAGAGATTGATTTATTTCCACTCTCATCAAGTTTGAATCTCGAAACTGTCAACTTAAATTATAACTCTTTGAAATCACTTGACCTATCACCCTTAGAATTTTGTACGAATCTGAAATCATTGAATCTTGAAATAAATCGACTAGAGGAAATCCAATTGGCTCCGTTGTCTTATTGCACAAAATTAGAATACCTTAATCTTGCCTATAATCCACTGGATTTTATTGATTTACGACCTGTTGACAACATCGAATCATTAGTACAAATCATTCTACCTGCGCGATAGACTTCATATTGCTATTTGATATTGATGCAGTAATTAATGTTCTAGGTGACAGACATCCCTGTGCACAAGTTCTTAAGCACTCTTTTTGAAAAGCTATTTGCAGGTACACGAAAAGCGGAAAGCGTTTTCTATCATCGGAATTGTCGAGAGAATTTTTTTCAACATCGCAAATTTGACAGAAGGACACACTAGTTTTGACGACTTGCATAATCGCATTAAGCGAGTGAATAACAATGGGTTATGAAGAACGTGAGCCAATTGAGGCTACTGTGGCAGAACTAAAGCCACGAATGAAGAACGTCACCATTTCTTTCAAGGTGATCAGCATAGGTGAACAGCGTGAAATCGAGTCCCGACGGGATGGCGGTTCCCACCGTGTCTGTGATATCACTGTTGGTGATGCTAGCGGAATCGTACAGGTTCCACTGTGGGATGACACTATTGACGCAGTTGAAGAAGGTTCCACTTACAATCTTACAAACGGATACACAGGTCTCTTTCGCGGAAACCTGCGTTTGAACGTAGGTAGGTACGGCAAACTCGATGTAGCTGATGAAGCAATCGAAGATGTCAACATGGAAGTAGACATGTCTGCTGAAGAGCACGAAGACGATCGCCCCCGTAGAAGCTACGGTGGAGGCGGTGGTGGTCGTGGCGGCGGAGGCTATGGCGGTGGCGGCGGCCGAGGTGGCGGCGGTTACGGCGGTGGTGGCCGAAGTGGTGGCGGTGGCTATGGCGGTAGAGACCGTGGCGGCGGTGGCGGTGGTTACGGTGGCGGCGGTAGAGACCGTGGCGGCGGTGGCGGCGACAGACGTCGTAGATACTAGACCATAATTCTAGAATTAATCTAATACAGCATTTGATGTACAACTGTGGGCGGTTTTAATGATCGCTCACAAATTCTTCTTTTTCAAATCTCTAAGCCAAATTAACTATCTTAAGAAACAATAAGAAAAGTGGTGTTGAGAGATGGATTAACCCTTTAGAATAAGCTATGAAATATTAATATCCCATTTCTCGAACCTTCACTTGTGAGATCAATGGACGTTGAGGAATACCCAGATTGTATCAAAGAATTGCCAAAAGCAAAGATTCCAATGCAAGGAGTGCAAGCACGGATTGCACAAGGTGTTGCCTTTCAAATCGCATTTTTTGAGATTGAACCAATTGGAACAGTCCCCCCACATAGTCATAATGCACAATATGGTTTTGTAATCGAAGGTGAGATGCTACTGACTATTGGTGATAAAACGAACCTCTACAAGAGAGGTGACTCATACTATATACCTGAAGGAGTTGTTCACTCAGCGGAGTTCAAGACTTTCTGTAAAATAATGGATTTCTTCGCTGAGCCAGCAAGATATGAAACTGAATAGATTACATGTACCTCGAACTAGAATAAATTGTGCGTTGGGCGAGATTTGTTCCAACTTTCGTGAAAATAGACCCTGTATACAAGTACTTAAGCATCCATTCTGAAAATCTCCTTGCAGGTACACGAGAAGAGTTTTCTATCGCAGGAATTATCGAGAGTTATTTTTTCAGCATCGTAAATTTCACAGAATGATACACTAGTTTTGACGACTTGCATAAATCGCATTAAGCGAGTGAATAACAATGGGTTATGAAGAACGTGAGCCAATTGAGGCTACTGTGGCAGAACTAAAGCCACGAATGAAGAACGTCACCATTTCTTTCAAGGTGATCAGCATAGGTGAACAGCGTGAAATCGAGTCTAGAAAAGATGGAACCTCCCACCGTGTCTGTGATATCACTGTTGGTGATGCTAGCGGAATCGTACAGGTTCCACTATGGGATGATACTATCGATGCAGTTGAAGAAGGTTCAACCTACAATCTAACTAATGGATACACAGGACTCTTTCGCGGAAACCTGCGTTTGAATGTTGGTAGGTACGGCAAGCTCGATGCAGCTGAAGAAGCTATTGAAGAAATCAACGAATCTATAGATATGTCTGCCGAAGAGCACGAAGACGACCGCCCCCGTAGAAGCTACAGTGGTGGCGGTGGTGGTGGCTACGGTGGTGGCGGCCGAGGTGGCGGCGGCGGCGGCTACGGTGGTCGCAGCAGTGGCGGTGGATATGGCGGTGGCGGCAGAAGCAGCGGCGGTGGCTACGGTGGTGGCAGCCGAGGTGGCGGCGGAGGCGGCGACAGACGTCGTAGATACTAGATCTTTATCCTAGAAATAATCTAACACAGCATTAGCTGTTTGATTGTGAGTAATCGTTATTGATTGCTCACAAAATTCTCTTTTTGATGCCCTTTGATTTAATCAACCAAGATCTTCTCACATAGTATTAGAAGAATGAGTGATGCAGAGAGCGAGATTTGATATAGGAATACGACAATTGTGATTATTTGATGGTAGATAACAATCACTCGAACATTTGCAAAAGATGTGGTGGATACTGTTGCAAATTAGGAGGCACTCTTGCTACAAAGTCAGAAGTAGACCGAATTATTGCGGCCGGATATCCGAACCAGTTCATCGAAATTACAGAGAACTGCTATGTTACTGATTTTGGAAAGGAGTTGGTCTGTCCTTATCTCAAAGATTCCACCTGCGAAATTTATCACATACGTCCATTACTATGCCAAAAATACCCCATCTTCTCAACAGATGGTGAGGAACATTTTCTAGTTCATTGTCCCCTGACCCAACACCTCTCAAAGGATGATCTCACTCAGTGCATTGAGGCTGCATTAGAGGTTCCTGAAGAGATATTTACATCCATTCAGAGATTTATGGCTCCATTTGGTTCGAAAATTGATGGGCGGATGAGAAAATTTAGGATGGAACCAATCGTATTAGAATGAATAAGTGGTGCGGAGGGTGAAAGAATTCTTATTCAAGTTGATGTATCTCCAAGATTGAAATATAGTGGCAATCGAAATCGAACCTGCAGTAGACTCTGATTTGTCCGAGATTCTTTCTCTCGTTAACAAAGTGGTTGCTGAGTGGTTTATCAAAATCATACCAAAAGAATACTACAAAGAACCATTTCTATCACAGAAACAGTTCAACCAGATGGCGACATTCATGGATTTCTTTGTTATAAGAAGAGAAGGTCAAATCATTGCTGTAGGGTCATTTAGCTCAAGAGATGAAAATACAGCTTGGATTCCATTGATGCATGTTGAAGACAATTATCAGAGAATGGGGATTGGATCTTCACTAATGGAATATCTTGAGACGAAAGCAAAAACCCTCGACTACAAAAGTATCCAGCTTGAAACAGATAGTGAAGCAAAGTGGGCAATTAATTTCTATAAGAAACATGGGTATTCTGTCTTTCAGAAGGATGAAAATCCATGGGGTTATCATGTATGGCTTGAGAAGTCATTAGATAGAAGAAATGGTGTGGAGGGCGAGATTTGAACTCGCGAATTATTTATTGAATTTTATTTATATCGACTAGGAGAATTATTATCCTTTTCAACGGAATCAACATCGCACAAAGGAGGAGTGATTGTTTGAATTCTCGAAAAATCTATAGAGTCTGTATTTCAGATCCAGCAGACGCGGACAATTCAAATCTCATCTATGAAGGATGGATTCTTTCAAGAACCAAAGACGAAGCAATCAATCTAGTCATGAAAGACGATTGTATAGATAACGCAGAATTCAAAGATAGAATAAGGTTTGATATTGAAAAGGAAATATCAATTCTTGATGAAACGCCTCTATTGGATAATAAATTTACAATTGTGAATTTAATGTCAAAAATGGGTGGAGGTGAGGGTGAACTAGCTAGCATAAGTAAATGTTTTCTCGAAGTAGAATCTGGTGTGCTAGCTCATAGGACTAAGCCTATTTTTCCATTCCTTCAAAATATATTTTCTACCGTTCGAGAAGCTTCGGCTCTAATTTCTGAATCTTTTGATAATCTCACAGGGAGATATTTATTCGAGTTTTTGGTTGGTGAACAAAAAGAGAACTATTCAGGATGGCGCTCTGTCGAGAGGTCATATTACATAATTGCTAACAACGAATATTCAATTTATGAAACATTTGCTAATTTCCGTTTCCATGGTGGTTTTGATTGTCGATTTTATATACTTGGAAAATGTATTCATCTATTGGGAATATCATCTCTCCCTGCAGGTATAGTTGGAGCAAAGAAAACCAATGATATTTTCTAAATGAGATTATTTCAAAGAAGAACGATAATGGTGCGGAGGGCGAGATTTGAACTCGCGAACTCCTACGAGATAGCCTTTCCGTGGTGAAACACCACAAAATCTAGGCCCTCAACCTAGCGCCTTTAACCTGGCTGGGCAACCTCCGCATATGCAAGAAAAATGGCAATACTCCGTATTCCAGGAAGGCGCTTCCGGAGCATTGTACTTTGGAGTTCATCGTTTTTCGTAGAAGTTTGTATGATAAGGATTTCTGTTGAACCCTGTATTCATCCAACTACTCTACTCATCTGGTCGATCATACATTGCCTCGACACAACGAAGGAATTTTCCTGTTGATGCATCCCAGATGCTAGTTATAATATAATCATGCGAAATTAACTCCTTCCCATTTGGCGACCAGTACCACCTGTCCTTCTCAGTATCAATGGTTAGAAGTTTCTCACCTGTCTTAGTTTCGAAGATAATCGCATTCTTTCCTTGGTTTTTCCACGCAACAACTTTACTCTCATCTGGTGAAACTACCCAGTGGTCAAAATCAGTTTCCAAAATCTTGGCAAGACCTTCGTTCATTGTTCAATATTGGATGCCAAACTCAGAGTCTTTTATCTATACTTAGTTTGTATAGTGAGAATTTCATAAGAGACGTAAATTGTTCAGAACAGAAGGAGTCACGATGTGACAGTCCGCTCTGTTCGTTTGTTTCGTTGGTCTACCTCAATTATCTGGTAGCGCCAGCCAGCCACTCAAAGAGGCCTGGTTTATTAGCCCTAGTGGGGGCTTTCTCGTCTTTTTTATCAGTTTTCATTAATATTTCACCTTGTAAATTATAAGGTACCTACGAAAGTGTATAAAGCTGTGGGAACCTGCACATGACTTAGAAGTGTACATTTACGGCATTATAGCCCCTTCCTAGGATGTATGGATTGCACGCAATCAATATTAGTTATAGTTAATTTAGTAAAGAATGGAGCCCCGGGCGGGATTTGAACCCGCGACATTCTGCTTACGAAGCAGACGCTATAGCCCCTAAGCCACCGAGGCACACCTAAACGCTGACCTCTTAAGTTCTCTAATAAAACTTTATCATGAAACCATCTTGTCAATCTATGAGGTCTAGGTATGGATATATCAATGCCCAGTGAGCGGGAATTTCTTCAGCGGATAAAGAACTATGTACACTCTCTCGAAGGAGCCATACTAGGTTTTGATGAAGATGCATCAGATATTCCCATGGAAAATGGACAAAATCTTGTTGTTAATGTCGATACTTTTGTTCGTAAGACTGATTGGTTGCCTGAGATGACTGCAGCTCAAGCAGGAAAGAAGACTGCAGTAATGACAATTAGTGATGTCGCAGCAAAAGGGGCTATACCAAAAGTGGCTATGCTCTCATTATGTGTTCCAAAAGACTATCCTGTTGAGGATGCTGAAGACCTCGTTCGTGGATACTCTCAATATTGTATGAAGACTGGCATAGCGTTTATCGGTGGAGACTTTGGAATTGCAAGCGATGTAGTCCTTACTGGGGTTGGAATTGGGTTTGCACCCGCTAATGGAATAATAACCAGAGGTGGATCACAACCAAATGATATTCTCGCAGTAACCGGGGAGCTTGGTCTGACCAGAGTTGCATTTGACCATCTATTACATGGAAAATCAATCGAAAACAATCTGAAATATGATGCTCTAGCAGCTGCTCTTAATCCTCATATTCATCACGAATTTGTCCATGCCTTAGCTAAAGAAGGTGCAGTTAATGCATCAATGGACAGTAGCGATGGCTTGGGTATCACACTTCACACGATGGCGAAACAGAGTGGATTGGCGTTTGTTATTGATAGTCTACCCATTCCTACAGAAGTGATGAAATTCGCTCGTAACAACAATATTATGGAATTCAATTATGTAATGCAGGGTGGAGAAGAATTCATACTCGTTCTATCAATCCCGGAAGAAAAATGGGAAACTGCATTAGATATTGCTCAAAAGCAGAAAGTACCACTTTACAACATTGGATATACCAAGATGGGAGAAGGAGTCGTGTATGAAACGAAAGAAGGCTACATAGATATCCCTGAATCAGGTTATGATAATGTAAAGGGATGGGATTAGTTGGAACGAATAGCAATACTTGATGGGTATGTTGACGAGCCCACTGTCTTGGGCGTTCCTCCCTATGTAAGCATCTACCCTCGCTATGTTGCTGGTGCTATCTGGGCACAGTCTTCCAAGATACAAATCCATTATCGGACAATTGACCAAGTGCGTACGAGTTTTGAGAATGCGCAAAGAGAATGGTCGAAGATGGACCTCCTTATCTTGATAGCTGGAATGATTGTCCCCGGGAAATATGTAGGTGGAACCCCAATCTCCATTCGAGAGGCTCGTACACTCTTTTCTTCTCCGATTTTAGAAGATATCCCTAAGGTTCTGGTAGGCCCTTGGGGAAATTTCGGATGTGGGATAGAAGGCGGGAAAATCGCACTCAGTTCCGATGTATTGGTTCCACCGTTTGACTATGTTGTCAAGGGGGATGCTGAAGTTGTCTTCTCACAGATTTTCGACCACTCAATTGGACTTGAATCCGCAGATATGGGGGCAACAAGAGAGAGTGCAGCTGAAATTGAGGAGTTCATTGTAAAAGGGTCAAGGATTGTTGCACAGCATCCTGGATATCACACAAACCACATAATCTGCGAGATAGAAACCTATCGTGGCTGTCCACGTTTCCTGACAGGTGGCTGTTCTTTTTGTATCGAGCCTTCCTATGGAATTCCCCAACAGAGGACCGTCAAGAGTATAGCTGCTGAAATTGAGTCGCTCTATGAATTAGGAGTACGAGCATTTCGTCTTGGTCATCAGGCGGATCTGTTTTCTTATGGATCAAAAGAGATCGGTGAAGAAGAGTTCCCTACACCCAATGCTAACGCTATTGAGGACTTATTCTCTACAATCAGACAGATAGCTCCTGAGTTAGATGTACTTCATATTGATAATGTAAATCCAGGAACAATTGCTCATCATCCTACTGAATCGAAACAGGTTGCGAAAGCAATAATGAAGTATCATACACCTGGAGATGTAGCAGCATTCGGCGTGGAATCTACTGATCCTGAGGTTGTAAAAAAGAATAATCTCAAGGGCTCTGTAGATGAAATGATTGAAGCAGTTCGTATCCTAAATGAAGTAGGTGGAACGAGAGAACCGCGAGGACTTCCACATCTTCTCCCTGGTATCAACCTACTCTATGGTCTTCCTGGAGAGTCAAAGAAAACACTTGAGCACAATATGAATTTCCTCAGACAGATTCTAGATGAAGGATTAATCGTGCGAAGAATCAACATCAGGCAAGTCATCGGACTTGAAGGAACTATGCTTGGAAAAACCTCAGGCAAGGGCATCAAGAGGAACCAGTTCTTCAAACATCGACAGGAAATTCGTGATACCGTCGATAGTGAAATGATTCGAAGAGTCGCACCAGCAGGAACCATTCTTCACTCTGTTTTTCTTGATGCAGTAGAAGGCAATCATATGCTCCTTCGGCAGCTTGGCACTTACCCTCTCCTATGTCATATGCCATTAGTAGGTGACAATCAAATTCCTCATGATGTATTTGTAGTAGATCATGGTCCAAGGTCTCTAACAGTCCTTCCTTATCCTTTCAAACCAAAAGAGGCATCAATGGCGCAATGGAAAACTATTCCCGGAATCGGAGGAAAACGAGCTGTACGACTCAAGGCTGCTAAAACCCTTGAATCTTTGAGTGATGTTTCGACTGTATTAGATATGGAGATCCCTGACTGGTTAGAACAATCCTTCTCCTTTGAGAATTAGTTCACTTAGTTATTTTCAAAATGCAAAATGGCGGGCCCGGTGCGATTCGAACGCACGAACTCCAACTTAGAAGGCTGGCGCCCTATGTTCCCACACAACGCATTGATTGCATAAGGTACCGGGCTAGGCAACGGGCCCTATAATTTCCGAGATTTTTGTTAGGACATAAAGCTTTCCGAAAGGTCCTTTGCATTACGTGGTTGTAAGACTTTATATGCTTACAAAGCACTTTGCAATACAAAGCACTTTGTACAGTGATTGATAATGAACGATAAAGATTTGGTAAAAACAGGACAGGATGCTTACAGAGCAACCATGAAAGATGGTTTCATTGAGATATTGGCTGGATTCTTCTTCATGATGACTCCAGTTATCTTCATCCAACCAGCTTTCGTTGGTATCTTCGTTTTGATATATGTCCTATTCCTTCCACAATATACTGAAATATTCCGTAAGAAGTATACCAACCCTCGTGTAGGGTATGTAAAATTACGGACTGACCCCTTAGACTATAGACCGAAAGCTCTGCTTACGCTGTTGTTTATTGTAATTATATCCTCAGGAATACTCATCATGCTGATGACTCAAGACGTAGCGAATTACTATAATTGGTTCCTAGTATTTCCATTCATCCTTGGAGCGGCACTGCTTGCACCAAGTGCATATCTGGTATATAGAACAGGAGCGAAGATATACTGGGGTTTTGGTATAGTAGCAACTATCTTTGGATTGGTGATGTCCACGATCACTTTGACCTACCCTCCCGACGGACCTTTTGATGGTCTACTAGCTTTCTCAATTTTGCTAGGCTTTGGGTTGCTTATAGTTGGTATCGTAAAATTTGCATACTTTCTTCACTCAAATCCCGTGATTGATATCCAGGAGGATAGTTCGAGTGAGCAATGAAGATAGAGATTCCCCACTTGAGATTGATAAGATCATCCATGAACCTGCTCGACTGCAGATTATGACACAG
This sequence comes from Candidatus Thorarchaeota archaeon, assembly GCA_004524565.1. Taxonomy (GTDB): domain Archaea; phylum Asgardarchaeota; class Thorarchaeia; order Thorarchaeales; family Thorarchaeaceae; genus SMTZ1-45. Next base: position 14,735 of record SDNZ01000011.1, on the reverse strand, counting down.
CTTTACGTAGTAGATGAAGCAGATTTTATCTATATCATGCGTCAAACTGGTCTTACTTGGGGCAATCTCTCATCTCATATGACTAAGCTCGAGGATGTTGGATATATCGAAGTAACAAAGGAGTTTCAAGAAAAGAAACCTCATACTATCCTTAGCATGACTAAGTCGGGTCGGATTGCATTTGAGAATTATCGAAAAATGCTTGAAAAGGTCTTTGAAGGACTTGATAATTGATGCTTTGCTGGGGGATATTCTTCCCCCCTTCGCTAGCTTTAGATGATGTAGGGAATTGGTGTTGGGTCCACTCCAAGATGTCTATAGTATACAGTAATCTGTCCTCGATGGTGTATACTATGTTCAATCATTTCCAGAATTAATTCTGCTACAGTTGTAGGTCGATTGAAAGACTCTATCTTTCGTCCCAAATCACTTGTTGAAATCAGGCTTGTATATACCTTAGCTTGTTTGAAGACCTTTTCAGTTAGTTCTATAATTGATTCCGCAGAGTCGTAGGTTTCAAGGAAATACGGAGGAGGTTCCCATTGACTAGTTGTGATTCCCTTCAAATAATACTCGAGGGATCTCACTAGGTGGAGAACAACCTCCCCTATCTCTCTGCCTCCATCAATAGGTCTACTCATTACATTGACTTCAGTAAGCTGTTTGACTAATGGTAGGGTCTCTTCGAGGTGTCTTCGAACCGCAGAAACTATCATCTTGTACATCATATTCTAGTGATTCCCCCTCAATCCTTCACAGAATGCAAGCACATTCTTTCCTAGGTCTCCAAAATTATACCCTCCTTCGAGTAATCCATATCGACGACCCTGACAACGTTCCTCAGCAAAATCGTACATCAATTTGCCTATCTTCCTGAATGCGTCAGTAGAAAGATTTCCTCCCCAGTCACCTTCATACTCATCAAATCCTGCAGAAGCTACTATGATATCAACATCCGGTGAATCATCAAGTGCTCGCTTTGTATCAGCAAGATACTGTTCATCACCATTCCCATTCGGATTGTAGATAGTGAATCTCTTGTCATCTCCAAGGATATTGATATTTCCATCTCCATCATGAAGGTCAAAATCGAGGATGAATGCTGAGTTGATGAGACCTTTTGCACACAAATCTAATAGTGAAACAGCGATATTATTGTAATAACAAAATCCCCAATGAGAGTCTTCGGAGGCATGATGTCCTGGAGGTCGTATTAATGCAAATACGGGTTCTCCTTTCACCGCTAGTTCTCCTGCCAGTATTGCTCCTCCAGCAGCAAGTAACGACATTCGCGAGAGATGAGATCGTCTCTCAACCTTCTTCATTAATCGTTTAGTATGGGCTCTAAGAATTTGTTCTTCTGTGGCTAGTGATGGTTCAATGAATTCATAGCCCGACTGTTTACTGAGAATCTCTACAGCAGACTCCAGACGACCAAGAGCTCCTGCTGGTGTGCTGTCATATGTTTCCAGCATGAGCGGATGGTAGATAATTTTCATAGGTTACAAATACACATCTTGCGATATCTGTGTGTGGGTTGAAAATAATTCAGTGGACAAGGCAAGCTCGCGACCTGCCTGTCCTCTATGCTAAAGGAATCAGACGAGAAGAACAAGAATATTCTAACCGAATAGACTTCCAAGTCCAGCGGTGAACTCTTCTTCTTTCTCTTCTTCCTCTTCTTCTTTCTTAGCTTCTGCTGGTGCTGCTGCACCGGCTGCGGCGGGAGCTGCTGCAACTGGCATAGCGGCTGCGCTCTTTAGAGCCTCATCGATATCAACATCTTTGAGGGCTGCGAGCAAAGCCTTGATCCTACCTTTGTCAGGTGTGGAGCCTGCTGCGGTTAGAACATCTTCCATTGCCTTGGCAGTCAATTTTCCACTTGCTTTATGGAGCAGAAGTGCTGCGTATACGTATTCCATTGTTATTACCTCGTGTTTGTTTATCCAAACAGGCTTCCTATGCCTGCTGTTTCTTCTTCCGCCTCTTCTTCTTCTTCAGGCTCATCTGGCTGCGCCGCTTCAGTAGTTGCTACTTCTGACGTAGCTACAGCTGTCCTAACTTGACCTAAGATTTCGGAGGGTATTGCTTCTGGATCCTTCTCGAATGCTGCCATTGCCAAAGCAGCTGCTTCAGAGTTAGCCTTTGCAAGGAACTCATTCAGCATTTCAGGTACAAAGAACCCAATTTTCAGTGCTAGACTCTTGGCTTCCATGTTCACCTTTGCTATGATTAGTGGCATTGTTTCCTCAGTTGGGAATCCAGTATTGACCGACAGATTGACTGCGTATTGATGACCTAAGAGAACCTGGCTGAACAAGGACTCCAGATCGACTTCGAAGCTATCTGCAGTAAGAACTTCGCCATCCGTGTAAGCTGCGATGAGTTTGAGTTGAAGTTCCATGGGTTCAATCCCAAGTCTGCTCAACATCATAGCCATAGCATTGGAGATTACTCCTCCAGCTTTGACAGCGACAGTATCATCGGTAATGTGAATTGAACCACCCTTTACTCTGGATGGGATTTTGAGACCTGCAAGTTCACTAATGAACGGTCCAGGTGCAACCCCAGTGTTCATGGCTGGGACTATGATATCCTTTGGAGAAGTCTGACCACCTTTTGCTGGAGCAGCAGCCTTGTTTGCAGCAAGGAATTTGCTCAAAACAAAGGGGTCTTGTTCACTAAAGACAAAAGCAACAGGTCCTGTGACATAAGCAGTCAGGTCCTTGATACCTTTCTTCGTGGATTTCTCCAGTGCCCTGATCATCAGAGTGTTACGCGACATCTTAATGACTGCAGAACCTCTCAGACTATCACGAATCCCCTGAAGCTGTTTAGCTCCGACACCTTCAACGTTCACAAGACCTATCATCTTACTATCATTGATAGTTGCCGTTAGGGTTTCAACTGAGTCAACTTTCCATTGGGGGATTGTTTTTTCATATGCTGACACTATTAATCACCGACCTAGATGGATATTACAATTGCAGGTCCCATGGTTGTCTTCAGAACAACATTACTAATCCTATCTTTGAATCCTTTACTCTCAACTAGGTTTAGCACTGCAACGATGTTATCTGCTATCTCTCTATCACTCATTTTCACATGTCCAACTTTGACATGAAATGTGGGTGTGTTTCTCATTCTGATACGAACTGTACGATGATACTGATTTACAATCGCAGAGAAGTCTGCTTGTGGTGGGAATGGACGTGGCATTTTTCCTCTTGAACCAAGAGCTTGTCCCAGATACCGACCTATAAGGGGCATAGCATCTGTGGCTGCTATGAAGAAATCATAGTTCTTTGCCAAGTTCTTCCTTTCCTTTTTCTCTTCGCCTAATCTGGGTATATCATCCTTTGATACAACACGTTCTGCACCTGCAGCGGTTACTGCATCTGCGAACTCGCCATCTCCGAATGCACAAATCTTTGGTACTGGAACGAGGATATTTGGAAGAATAAGCTCTTGATTGAACCTGTTCTCAGGTTTGGTAACATCCAACTCTTTTTTCCTGAAGTTGACTGCTAGATCAAAGCTTTGTTCGAATTTGATATCTCTTTCAGTACCCTTAGCCCTTGCCTCAGCAACTGACGCTTCAATTGATCCAATATTTGACGACATGCACTATCACTCCCTTAATGGTCCATCCAGCTGAGCATCCCATGTACCTTCGCGGACTTCTGCTTGGAACTTCTTTGCTGTCTTCCCCTCAATTGTAACGCCCATTTGTCCACAGCTACCTGATACTATCATTACTGCTGCTTTCATTGTTTGGGCTGACAAAGCGCTTTCTTTTCCTTTAGCGATGGTCTTCAATTGGTCGACTGTTAGGTTACCAACAATCTTGGTGCTAGGTTCTCCTGAACCCTTTGAAACACCGACCTCTTTCAGTATCAATGCACTTGTAGGGGGTGTACCTACTTCTATTTCGAAGCTTTTGTCATTGGGATTCACTATGATTGTTACAGGTACTTTCAATCCTGTGAAAGGCGCTGTAATCTCATTGATTTTGGTAACGACCTGGAAGATGTTCACTCCCGTTGGTCCCAGAGCTGGTCCAATTGGAGGTCCGCCGCTGGCCTTTCCACCTTCTACCAAAGCCTCTACTGTTATTGGTTTTTCACTCATTTGTATAACGCTCCTGAATGCAGTATGGTAATTTTCGACCAAATGCATGGTCTACTGCATATCACGAAGTTAACTCCAGACACAGCATTCGAAACGACCGTATCATATTAAGGAGTCAAGCCGTCGCCTTCTAATTTGGTTATAAGGATTATGACATGGGTGGCAAAGGAAATATCAAGGACGCATAACAATGTCAATTCTCAAACTGATTATACTTCTTTGATGTCTATTGTAGGGAATCCTTTGCAACAAACGTCATGGTTCGAAGATACTATTCATCATCTGTTGAGTGTGCCCAGAACGAGTCTTCATCATCAAAGTCATCACTTGTTGACTCTTTCTCTTCTGCACCTTCAGCAGATCCACCTACTACCTCAACACGCTCAGCTCGCTCAACAATCTTAGCAAAGTCTGCATGGACTCTTACCGGAATAGTATATGGACTATCAAGAAGCTCAAGGATGAGTTCCTCTTTACCTGCGTCAACACGTACTACTTTTGCACGTTCTCCCTTGAATGGACCTGAGATTATCTCTACAACATCTCCCTCTGAGATTCCTTCTGCTGCAGGTGGTGGTGCTAAGAATTTGTCAATCTCACTTAGACTAACTTTACCGCCAACCCGACCGCGAACATGGGGGACTCCTGAAATCGCAATCTCTACATCACGGAATTCAGTTGTCTCAATGAAAACATACCCTCGCAGGGTTTCAGGAACAAGAATAGCTTTCACTCGCCCCTTCAATTGGTTTGTGGAAATAAGTACAGGATCTCCTGATTTCTTACCCATCTTTTTACAGCTCTTCATGTGCTGTTTGGTTGCTTTTTCTGAGGAGAAATCCTCTTTGCAGAATGGACATTCCCAAATATCACTCTCACCTATCACAGCTGTTGTGACCAAGTCAGTGACACTACGTTCCTGACCAATAGTCGTTCTGATTGCGTAGATGCTTGTACTAGGCTCCACTTTTTCTTACACTTCCTGCTGAATATTATAGTTTAAACTACAAATCAAATTGGGGAATCCATATGTTTGATATGAAGATTCGGATTGGTCAATATTCAATCCAAATATTGGTCTATGTAGCTGTTGTACCCCAACCGGATGTTATTACAGTCATAATAACCTGAATAATGAAACTGAGCGCTCCTACTATCACCATAGCAAGCAAGCTAATCTTTGTGCTTGTCCATAGTTCTGTTCTGGAGGGCTTGGTAGCCAATTTCAGAATTCTTCTGCTGTCGTTTATGAATGAACCAACACCCATTTTGTAATCACATCCCTGAAAAGACTGCAAAAGCAGTCAGGGGGTTCGTCAGCAATCTAGATTGGTTCTCTTTTAACGTTTGCTGAGTGTGTACTTTATTGAGAGAGCCGAGGAACTCCCAAATCCGACTTGAGATCATCTACTAAGGGAGTAAACGGTTCTGTTTTATCAAAGACATAGGGTGAGCTCACCCCTGAAGCAATAATTGTGACCCTTAGTCTATCTTCTAGTTCTGGCACAATCAATGCACCATAGATTACCTCTGCACCTGGATGAACCTGTTCAGTAACAAGTTCAACTGCACGTTTTGCCTCTATAAGTTGCAAGTCTGCACTACCACTGACGTTTACTAGTATATTGCGAGCATTCTCTATGGATACATCAATGAGAGGATTGCGTAATGCGTTGATAACCGCTTGTTCAGCTCTATCCTCTCCAACACCTTCACCTAGAGCGATAATTGATACACCACCATTCTTCATGGTAGTCCTCACATCAGCAAAGTCCAGATTCACTAAACCTGGTTTGGAAATCAGTTCAGCAATACCCTTTACAGCACGCACAAGCACCTCATCAGCGACCATGAATGCTTCAGGCATTGAGAGGTCTGGTGCTATCTCCAATAATTTCTCATTTGGTATTGCAATAAGGGTGTCAACATGTTCCATCAGTGCATTAAGACCGCGAGTGGCATTCTTCTTTCTTGTTGCACCTTCAACATCAAATGGTAGGCATACAATCGCAACGGTCAAAGCACCATTTTCTTTGGCTGCCTTAGCAACATGTGCAGCTGCTCCAGTGCCCGTACCTCCGCCCATTCCTCCTGTAATGAATACAAGATCGCCCCTGACTACATCTTTGATGGTTTCATAGGACTCTATTGCCGCAGCTTCGCCAACATCTGGATTGTTACCTGCACCCAATCCACCACATGTTTCCTTTCCTAGAAGCAATTTATGATGGGAATTGCAGAAGTATAAGTCCTGTGCATCAGTGTTTAGTGCGAGGGTTTCTGCTCCTTCTACTCCTACTTCCATAAGACGAGTTATCGCATTGTTACCTGCGCCTCCAACGCCTGCAACAAGAATCCTTGCGCTTACTGAATCAAGTAACTCTGCAAGTTCCTCATCAGTTGTTGCTGACCTTGGTTCATTCTTTCTTCGTTTAGGTTTCGTGTCGCGTTTTCCGCCCGAACTAAGGACCTCTTCTAATAATGGGTGCATAATTACCACTCACTTCTAATTCTATGTTATTACCCGTGTAATGTGACAGTAAAAACTAGAATACTACCTAGGTAATACTCATCTACTACGATGGCTCCTTGAGTGAGATTTGAAAGTCTTGAGAATTGAGTCTATTGCGATGTTATGATTGCGTAACAATCTAGCTACCTCTTCCAAGTTTGGTTGCCCTTGTTGAGCTCCCTCATGTTTAATCGTCAATGCAGCTGTAGCATTTGCTACATTAAGTGCTTGTGGGATTCTCTCGGATCTAGTCCAAGCTGTAATGAAACCAGCTGCAAATGAATCTCCTGCCCCTAAAGTGTCCTTAACAGGTACATCAAATATTTGAGACGTACAATATTCAAATCCATCAGTAGCTATGGCGCCATTCTTCCCCATTTTGAGAATTACAACACCAGGAAATGTCTTAGCAAACTTACGCAATGCTGATTCAGTCGGTTCCAGTTTGAAGTATTCCTTCAACTCATCACTATTCAAAAACAATAAGTCCGTTTGCTTTAGAATTCTATTAAAATCAAGGTCTTTGGCTGCTCTTCCAGGATCTAGGGATAGGACCATTCCATGTGTCGTTGTCATTTCTGATGCGCGACCTATCATCATCGGAAATGAACCAGCAACATGAATGACTTTGGCATCTGCAATGCTATCATCTTCGAAGAACCTCTTCTCTAGGAACTTGTTTGCACCAGGTTTAGCTACAACTATTTGGTCATTTTGAGGATCGTGTGCATAGAAGAAGATTCCAGTCTCATTTTTATCGAGAACAAGAATATTACTCGTGTCTACACCAATCTTTGTCAATTCCTTAATTACAAGTTCACCATAAACGTCATCTCCAACACAACTCATGAGTGTGGTCTTGACACCTAATCGTGTTGCCTGAGTGGCGAAGTTTGCTGCAGAACCTCCTAATGATACATGGCCCTCATCACACATGATGTGGTCATTTCGCTTTGGAAGTCTATCGACATACATATCGATGTCGATATTGATTCTGCCAATTGATACAAACTCGCCTACCAAACAATCATCCTCTTAGACTATTAGAGCAAGAATTCCTTTCTGAGCATGAAGTCTGTTCTCAGCTTGATCAAAGACTACTGAGTGAGGACCATCCATTACTTCTGAGGTTAGTTCTTCATCTCTATGTGCGGGAAGACAGTGCATCACTATGGCATCACTTTTTGCCTTTCCAACTAGGGCTTTATTCACTTGAAAAGCCATCAATGCATCTTCTTTCTCTTTCGATCTTTCTTGACCCATACTAAAGAAAGTATCAGTGTAGATTACATCTGCTCCTTTCACAGCCTCATCTGGATTGGTGCTGACCTCAAGAGTCGTACCATATCTCTTACTCAGTTGAGTGGCTTTCTTTAGAATTTCTTCAGATGGAGTATATCCCTTTGGTGAGCCTATGGTCACATCCATTCCCATAATCGTGCAACCCTGCATGATTGAATTGCTTACGTTATTCGAGTCACCAACATATACTATCTTTTGCCCCTCGAGATTTCCTCTGTGTTCTTCTATTGTCATCATATCCGCCATGATTTGGCAAGGATGAAGAAGATCTGAGAGTCCATTAATAACAGGAACTGTACTGAACTCTGCTAGTCCCATAACCTCGTCATGTCCGAAGACTCGGGCCATTATCACATCACAATATCTGCTAAGAACCTGAGCGGTATCTCCGATAGTTTCTCCCCGACCAAGTTGTGTTCCACTTGGCTGTAAATAGAGTGCATGTCCTCCAAGTTGAGTCATACCCACTTCGAATGAAACGCGTGTTCTTGTTGAAGATTTCATGAAAATCATTGCCATGGACTTGCCTTTCAGAATCTCATGGGGTTCTCCCCGTTTCTGTTTTCTCTTCAAGTCATGTCCAGTATCTAAAAATTGTCTTAGTTCGAACCTCTCGAAATCAGACAAATCTATTACACTTTTACCTCTCAGGCTCAATAGCAACACCTCAAGGCTTCTATATTGCCCATCGTAAGGCCTCGTATAAAAAGCTCTCCACTTGCTCAATTATCACCAACAATTCTATGTGCAAACCATTCTGGATCAAATCGCTCGATGTGATCGTATTCTTGACCCACTCCAATGAACACAACAGGTCGACCCGTCACATATGCTATGGATAAAGCAGCACCTCCAGATGGGTCTGCATCAACTTTTGTTAGAACTGCGCCATCGATAGTTATGGCCTTATGAAACTCCTTTGCTTGGGAAAGTGCATCATTTCCCGCGAGAGCATCACCCACAAAGAGTTTGATGTCCGGATTGGCAACACGTGCAATCTTCTTCATCTCATCAAGGAGGTTCTTGTTACTTTGCATTCTTCCAGCACTATCGATGAGTACAATATCGATATGTCTAGCCTTTGCGTGAGCAATCGCATCGAAAGCAATAGCTGCCGCGTCTGATCCATAATCTTGTTTGATGACCCGTATCCCCAGACGTTCTGCATGTCGTTCTAGTTGTTCAATACTTCCAGCTCTGAATGTATCTCCTGCAGCAATAACAACTGAAAATCCATTCTTTTTAAACAGGTTGGCGACTTTTGCTAGAGTAGTCGTCTTTCCAGTTCCGTTAACGCCTACGAAAAGGATTGTTGTAATTTCCCCTCTCTGTTTCCTTTCAGATGCAAATGCCAAAGGATCGAGGGGATGTTCTGGAGTTAAGATTTCAAGAATAGAGTCGAGAATGGCTTGTTTGAACAACTTACCCAGGTTCTCTAATCTCCCAGCTCTGGTTCCCAGTATCTTCTTTTTTGTCAATTCACATATCTGCTCAGCAACTTCAACTGCTACATCATTCTGAATCAAAACCATCTGTAGTTGCCAGACAGCATCTTCAAGGTTCTTATCGCTCAGTTCTCTTGTTGTTGTCTTGGTGACAGCCGTGTCAAGAGCTTTCCTGAGCTTATCGAACACAGGACTATTCCTCCGAACTTTGAGGTGTCCCGTCTTGACCTTGTACTTGAGCAGCGAGTTGTTGGAATTGGGAGTTTAATACTGAGGCACGAGCTATCATTTTCTGATATTCTTCTGCCAATTTTTCGTATTGTTTTTCTAAGCCACTGATTTGTTCTTGGACAGCAGTTTTTGCATCTGCTACATTCTGTTCAATTCTTACGCCACTACCAATACTTCGAGTGACACTTTGAGGATTGACTAGTTTTGCTTGAACGAAAATACTTCCTCCAACGTTCATCAGCATCTCTTCGCCTTCCTTTCTAGTTTCAATCTCATTGAGTACCATAAGTCCAGCTCTGAAGTTAGTTAGATATGCCTGCAAAAGTTCCAAACGTTGCTGAAGTAGTGTAATATTTGATTCAGTCAACTGTTGCTCTTGGTATATCCTTTGGAGCAGCTGTTGCTGTTCTTCACTCATGTAAATTCGCTCTCCAGTCCTAGGAAATTCCGCAGTTCAAGACTCTTTACATCTTCTGGCTTAATCTCTTTGATTTCTGAGATTGTAATCTCTTTTCTCTTCACTCTATGGCGACTACCAAGTTCAGAGAGAATCCTCTCACGGACATGTGATTCCTTATCACCGAGTAGTTCTCGAGTAAAAGTGAACGTTCTTTTCTTCTTCTTGAATTCACCTGTTGCTATCCAGATTTTCTGACTCATCTAATTCACACCTCATCTATACGAAACCAAGGACCTGGCTTATGTGTGCAAGTTCCACACCTGTCGTATCAGATCCTGCAATCATTCCATCAATATTGGCAAGCACACCTAGACTAGTATATGGGCTACCTCTATTGACTGTTCCAACTTCGATGTGTACTTTTAACAGCTGTGATAGCTGGTCCATCTCATCATCCGTAGCGAGAGGATGAACCACTGCACCATGATTTGTCGTTACTACATTAGCACCGACAATGGGGAGTTTGGCTATAGTTCCGGGTATCACTTCAACACCAAGAACATCTGAGATTTTCCGTATTGCCTCAGGACTGAAATCTGGGTGACACATCGCACCACTATCATTTGCGATAATGATGTTCCCCAGCGCAGTCATTTTATCATCAATCCAGTCTACTGGAACTTCCGCTGTTTGCTTTACTTGTTTTAGCTCATCATCTGTTGTTGTGTAAGGGAGAAGAATTCCATTTGAATTGGCTACAGCTACAAGACCAATTGCATCTAGTGTTGCTACAGTTGATTGAACTAATGGTAGATTGAATGTTTTCTCAACTGCACTTATTCCTTTTTCAGAAATATTAGAGCTGACAAATACAAAGCGGTCTGTGGCGATTCCGTAGGCTCCAACATTAGAATCGCCCTCAAAGTTTGTTCGGGCGATCATTCTAATCTATCCCTCCGCAAGATATACGCGAACAAGATTGTCTGCGTTCTTTGTCGCTCGAATTCTTACTCTTCGAGGAGGTTTCTGCATTCCTCTTGACCAGATGTGATCGTTAACTTCTGGTTGAATTAAGAGGTCTTCGGGCTTCATATGCCTTTGAACAAACTCTCTAAGAATTCTGACTGACCTATTTGCACGTCTAAGTCTACTGCCAGTCCAGTATGCTTTTCGTAGAGGAACAGTATAGATGCGTTCATCTATGATCTCTTCTTCCTCTTCTGCTTCTTCATCTTCAACACTATCAGGTGCTTTAACTGTCGGTGCTTTATCGTCAGCTGGTGCATCTTCTACTTCTTCAATCTCCTCGATCTCTTCAATTTCTGGTTCTTCCTCAGAGACCTCGGTTTCTGCTTCTTTCTTTTTCTTTGACATTATGCCCACCTGACTATGGCTTTAGCTTACTCTGTCTCCAGTTACGCTGCGCCGGTGTCCTTCTGACCCTTCCACCAGTCTTGACTACGACCCATGTGGGGACTGAGGAATTACTCTTCATTGCTTTTGCCATTCTGAGTTTTTTGCCGAGTGGCTTGTTTCGTGCCATATTTATCACCTGTGCAGCTTTATCTGAACGTTATTTTCCGTTCACGCTCTTTCTCCTGCAATTGTACCAAGAGCGCTTTTAGTTGCTCGTCTGTTACTTGACCCCTGAGTCTTCCTGAACTGGCCAGTTGAATCAGTTGCATTTCAATTTGCTCTGCAAATTGTGTTTTTACCATCTTGATGTTGGATAACCGAGCACGTGCCTCAGGCGTCAGAATCTGCCGTAGTATAGCCTCTTTCTGGGCTTGTGCTTCGGCAATTGCTTGTTCCTGGGACTGTTCTCTGAGTGCTTGTTCTTGAAGTTCAGCCATTTTCCTTCTACGGATCGCCTCTAACTCCTCATCACTCATTTGTGCCAAGTCTCCTGGCCTAGTACTTTCCAAGCTCTGGGATTGCTTCTGAGAGTTCAGTCTTCAATGCCGCTGACAATTTATCCATATATGACCTACCAATATCGGTCATTTCCCTTCCTTGAGTACCTCGCTTTTTCACAAAGCCAGCTCTCTCAAGTTGCTGTAGTGCAGTCCTGATGATTGCACCACCACTCTTGTGGAATTTGTTTGGTTTGGTCCCACGTCTTTTCCTGCCTCCATAATCAATCTTTAACTTCTCTGTCCCAATAGGTCCTTTGAGATAGACTTTCCGTAGAATGCTTGCACATCTGACAAACCAGAAGTCTGCATCATCTGGAGCTCTCTCTTTGTGAGCACCCGTTTTAACGAACGGCGTCCACTCTGGGGGAGCAATTTCATCTCTGGACTTAAGGTCCTGTGCGAGTCGCCGAATTAGGATGTTGGCGGGAATATCATAGACAGTGGGCATTGTCAGTCACCATTTTTCTTGAAGATTTGTCACCTAACACAAATTGGGCCGATGACTTACCTCAAAAGGCTGGAGTCACCGTCTAGAGTTGCCATATAAGATTGTCGTTGTGTTTCACTAAAACCTGTTGAGTTAACGACCTTGACCTGCACGAATCTTGTAAATTACCCCGGTGTTCCCGCGAAGTCCCTCGAAAGTTGCACCAGTTCGCTCGCAAAGTGTAGTCATTAATTCTTGTTTAGTCATGGTATCTAGTGCACTCCGGAGCATGCGGACCTTGATGTAATTGTGTTTTTTGAGAAGTCTTACCGTTTCTTTCACTAGATTTTCCGAGACCCCACCTTTTCCAATCTGAATTATTGCTGGATCTTGCCATGCAATATTGATTCTAGTGCGGTGCGTTTCGTCCTTCATTGTAATTCACCGTTTGCCCATTTTCAACTCTGATTAAGCTATGCGTGTGACCGTAGATTTGTCAAGTAGTATCTCTTTACTTTCCCACATTCCGTGCAAGTCACTACCATGTGTTTGGCTCTATTGTGCCTCATTCGTACTTTGCATGTTTTTCCTGGAATTAGAATTGCTCCACACTGTTTACATAATCTTCTGCTGATATTCCACGGTATCTTTGTCCTAGACCGTTGTGCGATTTTGCGTGCACTTCTCATCTGTAATCGCGCAATCTCTGGACGACTCTTGCTATTGCTGATAGCCTGCTGCCATAGAATCTCCACTCTTGTTTGTGCCAGACGTTTGATTCGTTCTTTTGCAAAACCTCTCTTAGACAAAGAAATACCGCTTCCTATCTTTTAGCAAGCTTCAAACTGCTTAAATCGTTCGTGTCCCTCTCTTCATTGGGATAAAGAATGCTTCATATGATTCTATTAGAGTGCGCATTGGAACTGGTTCCCTCTGAAATCTCAGCCTTGAAACAGATTCAGAAACATGCCGCGCGAAGAGGAAAGAAACCAATCGAGATACTTCTAGATCAATCTCATCACGGAAGAGAAATGACTCGTTTAGAAAATGGGCTTCAAAGAGGACGTCCTGATATTGTGTTTTTCTCTCTTATGTCTCTTCTAGAAACGCCTCTCTGTAAGAGTGGCAATCTTACAATACATCTTCATCTTCAAGATGGTAGAATCATCGAAGTCAATCCCGAAGTTCGTCTCCCGCGCAACTACGATAGATTTGTTGGTCTTCTTGAACAATTGTTCACTAAAGGACAAGTACCAGTCGATGGTACACCTCTATTACACTTTACCAGAAAGAGTCTTCCAGCACTCATCTCCGATTTGAAGAAAGGTGGTTCAGAGGCTCAGTCGATGCTTGCAATTGAGAATGGACAGAGGACGCCAATCGATTCTCTTCGGTCCATACTCCCTCTTGATGTATCAGTTCCACTCATTTTTGGAGTTGGAGCCTTTCCTCATGGCGACTTTTCTGAAGACTTGAAGAAGCTATTTGATACCCAAATTGAACTTGATAGAGAGGTAATGATGGCTTGGCATGTTTGTGCTGAAATACTCTGGATGTATTCTTCAAGAATAGGAGTGATTCACAGTCGATATTCCTCGGTCTAAGCACTATTTACTCTCATGGATTGACTAGTCAGTCTGGTCTAGACCCATTTCTTCTGTTATGGGCTGCTTATGGATTCTCCAGTATATTACTGTTAAAATAATGAGCAGAATTAGTTCTGATGGTAAGTGAAACACAAAAATAAAGATGAATAATTGGAATGGTGAAAGTACAATCAGATTCGTTACAATCGGGTAGGATATCAGGGTTATAAAAAGCAGAACGACGAGTCCCCTCCCAAACCTACGGAACCACCCTCCACTCGCTTCGTCTCTCACGTTAAATGAGGCAAGTAAACTCTCAGATCTCTTTGCACTATCTTGCTGGAACCATAATAATCCTTTGTAGTATCCGTATGCTATGAAACCAATCATGAACCCCAGAAATGCCACAAAGAACACAAAAGGGTTAAAGCTGCCAGTTTGCACGATTACTCCACTCCTAAGATATATACATACTAGAATGAGGTATTATGCGTTTCTAGACATCAATTCTCTGTTTGTAGGGTCCATACTATCAATATCCTTAAATCATAACGCCTAGTGTTCTGCTTTCGCAGCGGCCATAGTCTAGTCTGGTTATGATCCGAGCCTTCCAAGCTCGTAACCCGGGTTCGAATCCCGGTGGCCGCACCAAATTCTGTGCGGGTTAGCGGGTGAGTGAACCCATAACGTCGACTTCTGTGTTCCATCAATCCCCTGACAGACGTTGAGAAAGGTTGTGATTAGTCTTGAGTCAGACGAGGGTGAAAGCGAAGAACTGAATGTTG
>SDNZ01000111.1 GCA_004524565.1 Candidatus Thorarchaeota archaeon | reverse complement strand
CAATGGAATACAATCCCATCGATCCCACAAGACCCGCCGCGCTAATTAGTACAATCAAAAGATAGAGCATATCCATTCGCTTGACTGACTTCTCCAATTCATCTTTACTTGAACCCTTACTGCGAAGCGTTGGTGCTAACCTAAAGTAAACGAACATTCCAATTAAGCTGATAATAAAAGAGAGTCCAGCAAAGGATCCAATTGCTGTCGCGTCCATTGCTTCAATAACAGGAGGTGCAACTGCCAACGTAAATGGATGTAACATCTCTTCAGGTTCAACAAACTGTCCGTTAACCTCTATACTGATGTTCGAGGATCCATATCCTGCATCAATTGGTAAATGTTCTATGTATATAGTGTACTCACCTACTTGCTCAGATTCCACAGCAATCATCGTTGGCAGATTCAACATTGTTAGAGCAATCTCGAGGCCAGGAATAGGATTACCATAAGCATCCACAACAGTAATGGAAATCAATAGGGGTCCCCCTTGCATGGGAGTGTCGGGATTGAAGTCTATGAAGAGTTCAAGAGATCCGAGTATTGTTATGTTTCCCTGAATTGGGTCACCAGTTTCAATATCTTCATGACCGACTGCTACTGTGTATTGATATTCTCCGGGTGCCCATCCAATAGTAGTTATGTTCGTCATATAGACACCTGGACTGACTTCATGGAGATTATATGCAAGTGCTCTAACATAGAAAGTAATTGATGCACCGCTTACTGGTCTGCCTAACCAATCATCAAGAAACACTTCGAATTCAGTCCGTTCACCTTGATTAACAATCCAATCTCCTTCAGGGAATATTGTGGTTGAGGTAGATGCGTCTGAATATGCTCTTATTGTTAGCACTTTCGACCATTGATTTGCGAAGGTTGCGTTTACAAAAATAGTGAAGTTATTAGGGCCCATGAGGAAATCCGCAGGTACACTGAAATCATAGTCAGGATTTCCATCTGTATTGATTTGAGTATACAATGTACCATTGATTTCTATTGATACACTAGTTCCGAGGAAGATTGGACCATACTTGTCTCTGACGAAGACATGAATGTTAAACAATGTTCCTCCTTCTACACGTGTTTCATAGAACACGTTTGGCTGGAGGTTCCCAGTCACATTGAATTCTATTTGGGTTACTGGGGGACCAAAGATATGCATCTTATCAACATTAAGATCGAAGGTTTGATTTCCCAAGCCAAGCCTAATAGTATGATTGAATCTGTAATTACCCGGTGAATATTCAACAAGCCCATAACGTTCAGGTCCACTTTGTAGTGAAACGATAGCATTGTATATTTGATGACCATACGGATCTGTTATGTTGAACCATGCACTGACAAGATTATCTTGCTGTACTAATGTTGGGAAATCCGTTGAAACAACCAAGTTTGCAGTCAATACCTGAACTTCAAAATCCCTCACATTCACACCTGGTCCAATAGCATATGCATGAGTTGCAACTGCTTCAACAGCATGAATCCCTGCTTCGAGTTGGACTTCTGCAATATTTAGAATGTAGAGTTGATTTGACAAAACTGCAGATTGAGTCACTCCATCAATTGTTATCGATACAGCTGCTCCTCCTACAATTCCTCCGAGGTTGTCTGATACCAGAACACGAATCGATGTATTATCTCCTTGTTGAACTATATCTGGAACCTGAAGGTTCACGACCAAATTACTTCGAATGGTGACAGCATTGGGGTACATCTTCTCTATCGAGTGATAGAATTGATGATTAACTATTAGACTGAGATTTGCTACACCCATAGACCAACTACCATCAGTATCAGCTCTATATAGCATATTATCAGTATCAAACCATGAACCAAATGTGTTCACAACTTGACCTTCAGAAGTTAGATACGATGCACTTACGTAAATCGAGGCATCCTCCACAATCTCTCCATAGATATTGGAAACTGTGAGATTTGATTTGAATGCCTCACCTTGAATAATTTCAGAAGTCATGCTCGTGAATGAAACATCCATTCTGTAAAACCAGTCAATATCTCTAATGACTCCGAGAGATCCATTTTCTACTCCAGTTTGGATTGGGAATGCAGCAATATCTTGACCCAATCCAAGATCTACATTACCTACAATAATGGGATTATTTACCTCACCAACAACAGCTGTTCTTTCTACAACTCCATCCATGGATATTGCTGTGAGTAATCCATCTTCACTGGTGAACAGAATGAATTCATCCTCCATATCTCCATCAAAATCTGTTTTAATCCCACTAAGCGCCGTAGCATCACTAATACTGGTTGACCAATTGGATGATAGCGAGCCTGCAATACTTACTAACGTGAGTTCACCATCATCCATATGCAGTATCAATTCATCAATTTGGTCTCCATTTCTATCAAATGGATAGAGGAACTCGATATCTTTTCCAGAGATTGTGAATTCATCAATATCTCCTATTCCAGTTAATCCTCCATCATAAGCGAAGAGATGGGTTTCAGGAATAGGACCATTCCAGTATGTTGAACCAAGTACAAAATCTTCTTTTGCAGTTCCTTCTCGCTTCATAGTTGATAGCCACTGCGCTTCATATTTTGTGAAAGCTCCATAAGCTACATCTGCACTTGTCCAATCTCCTATATCCGAACCATTGTAGACCTCAATGCGAGTATTACCTCGGATAATAGTCAGATTACCTGGATTACCATTTTCTCCTTTTGCACCTGCAACAAACTTTGGATAAAGAGCATAGTCTAATGCGAATGGAAGTGATGCAATAGTCCAAGTTCCACTTGAATCCATACAGGTGATATTATATGGTCGATCAGTTTCGATTAGATAAATATCATCTAATGAATCCCCATTTCCATCCATCATATCAAAGAGTTGTATTGTCTTAATAAAATCTGGACTTGGAGACATATAATTCAGTGTGAATGAGCTACCATGCAGAGCATATGCAATAGTCTGCGTATCTGAAGATACCATTGCTACTGGATCCAACAAGTTGTCCCCATCAATCATACCGCTGAATAGCACAAAGCTATTTCCATCTGTAAATGATATAGTATAGGTATCAAGCAGTATACCCTCATTAGAATATTTGTTTAAGTCTAGGGTCTTCGTTGCAGTTCCAAGTTCTAGCGTATAGATTATAGAATTGCCACCTGATTCATTGCCATAGGCGATTGATTGACTAGGACCAAAATATGTTGTTTTATCGTATTCCCAAGCTAGATGGCCAGTAATATTGAATGATTTGGGATGTGTTATATTACCAAAGTATCCGGTATTCAGATAGATATCAACTATCTCGTAATAATATTCGTATCCTCCTGCTTCGAGTCCCACAAGAAATGCATAATATGTTTCATCATCTGGTGTGAACAATTGAATATGAGGTTGAGTCCATTCAGTTGTACCAATCTTTCTCACAAATAGATCTGCAGATTCAATCGCGGATCCTTCATCAACGAAAATCTCGAAAGTAACTATATCATCTACGACCGTTGGGTGTATTGGATCCATTGGTTGCTCATGAATAATTGGTGGATCATATTCACTTAGTAAGATGTACAAATCACTACTACTTCTGATGAATATGTCATCTCTCGAATTTGAATCAACATCATATGAGAAAATTTGACTTGCCCCTTCTATTAGGGTTTCAGCATATGCTATTTCACCGGTAACTCCGTGAACAAAACATGGATTGTCCAGATCCGTTTCAGTTACGATATCTGACAGGGGGTCATCATCAATGCTACCCACATCCAATCTGGACCCATATCCAATAGTTCCTGGTGTCTCTCTAATTATGGTTCCATTTGTACCATCCAAAAATAGTCCAGTTACCCACCCATTCGATTGAATATAGATATCCTCTTGTGTATCTCCTGTGAAATTACCTGTTACTCCATAATTTGAACTCGATACAGGTCCAACCTGAGTGCTGAATATTACTGATAGATCCGTTCCTTGCCGTGCGGTTGCATATCCGGAGTTATCTATAAGCACAATGTCTGAAAAACCGCCATCGTAATTGAATAACAGGATTTCACGTATGTCCTCTGGTGTGGATAGATTGAGAGCTTGAGAGCCATCTCCATTTATGATAAAGGTGTATGTTTTATTTGTTACTATAATCTGATCTCCAGTTGCTCCAGTGAAATCTCCAATTGCATTGTAGGATCTCAGAATTCCATCGGAGTCGAATGTTCCAAGGGTTGTTCCCGTTGAAAGATCAAGAATTTGAAGAAAGTTATTGTTTACTAATATTGCCACATCAAGTTGGGTGTCACCATTGAAGTCTCCCGTTCCAAAGAATGTTCCTCCTACACCACTGAAAGTATGTTCTATGTAAGTCCCCGCATCGAAATCCACAATATAGACCGCCGCGATAACGGTAGTAACTCTTCTGATACCAAGAAATTCCATATCACCATCATCATCGACATCAGCAGCTAGTAATGTAGGTGGAAGTGCGTAACTGTTCGGCAACGCCATGTCTATGGTGGTTTCAGAAATTGGATCTACAAAGTATATTCGCTCTTCTGCTGAATTGACATATGCAAATCCGTTCATGCCTAATGTTGCACCAGGTGTTACTGCATACATACCTGGCAAACCAATGTAAAGTAAGTTATCTGGTCCTCCTGCTGCTACTATTCCCCTATTTTCGACTTGAATCGGATTTGAGTTATCAGTTGATATTTGGACTCCAGTTAGAAGTGGTAGCATGAGTACAAGTAGCATTACTCCCATAGTTAGAATCTTCAGCAGTTCACTACCAGTATTATCAAGTGATTTTTCTTGAGGACGAAATCTACTAACTTTTCTTTGATTATTACAATATCTATCAGACATTCATACTCTCTCCCAGCAATTACAAAGGAACATATATTTCCGAAAGTCCTTCATACGAACCAATCTAGACACTACTCCTCAGCCTTTTATCAGTTCTGAAAAATCTCAACCAGATT
This sequence comes from Candidatus Thorarchaeota archaeon, assembly GCA_004524565.1. GTDB lineage: Archaea > Asgardarchaeota > Thorarchaeia > Thorarchaeales > Thorarchaeaceae > SMTZ1-45. The sequence continues at coordinate 5,065 of SDNZ01000111.1, read as the reverse complement.
GATTTTTCTCATTACCAAACATTCAAGATAGGGTTTGAATGGACACACACTAACAAATGAATCATACTTGGAGTTTTCAACAATGGTGGATCATATTGCTATAATTGGGTGCGGTGCTGCTGGAGCAACAGCTGCAATGCAGGCGAGAAAATTCAATCGAGATGTTGAGATTTCTCTATATAATACAGAAAACTACTCACAGTACTCTCGATGTGGATTACCTTATACTATTTCAGGAAAGGTGAAAGAATTTGATGATCTTGTCCTAATGCCTCCTGATAGTTGGAACGGTCTGAAGATCGATGCCAAATTTGGTGTGACTGTCACTAATATTGACCACAATGCACGAGTACTAACCTATAATGGACCAGATGGTGAAGCAACACAAAAATATGATGCGCTTATTTTTGCAACTGGCGCGGAGAATGCGGATCCTCCAATCAAGGGGCTCGATAAGAAGAGAGTTTATGGATTGAGAACGTTAGATGATGCAAAGGCTCTTGCTGCTGAAGCAGATAAGGCAAAGAAAGCTGTTGTAATTGGTGGTGGGCTCGTAGGTATGGAAACTGCTGAAGCATTCCATGAGCGCGGGTTAGATGTTACAGTTGTGGAGTTCCTTCCTCATGTTCTTCTAGCAATGGTAGATCCTGATATGGCTGAAATTGTCGAGGAACACTGTCGAAATCATGGTCTTAAGATTCTCAACAATACCGCTGCACAGGAAGTAACTGGTACTGATTCACCCAAGGGTGTTATTGTGAAGGACCGAGTAACGGAAGAACAATCCGAGATTCCTGCTGATTTTGTCGTCGTTGCTACAGGTGTTCGTCCTATAACGAATCTGGCAGAGAAAATGGGTGTTGAGATTGGGAAAAGTCGTGGTATAGTAACTGATGATAAAATGCTGACCAATCTACCTGATGTCTATGCTGTGGGTGACTGCGCAGAAAGTACAGAATTCATTACAGGAACTCGAATGGCTGGAGGACTAGGAACCATTGCGGTTCGTCAAGCCCGAGTTGCTGGAATCAATGCTGCTGGAGGAGATGTCCGCTTCCCAGGTATTGTCGGTGCTAAGGTAACCAAACTATTTGATCTAGAGATTGCAAGCACTGGTCTAACTGATGACCTTGCCAAACGTTTCGAGGTACCTATTGTCAAAGGCTCAATAAAAGGTAGTACAAAACCCCACTATTACACAGGTGGATTGGAACTCAAGGTCAAGACCTATTTCAATAAAGAAACGGGCAAACTCGTAGGTGGCCAACTGGTAGGTCTCGAGGATGCTGCAATGCGTATCAATGTTATAACTCTGGGAATCCAGCATAATATCGATGCCAAGGACCTGTTCGATTTCGAGAATTGTTACGCTCCTGCAATTTGTGATACTTGGGATCCTTTGGTCCAATCTGCAGATGCCGCTCGAAAAAGATTGAAGATCTAATTGATCATTTCTGAGAAATGATAGGGATGTTATTGATAGCATATTGAAAAGAGCTCACCTGAGTGGGTGAGCTCACCACCAGTAGAATCTTACCTAGTGTTGGTTTATTCTTTGAATAATCGTTGATAGCCTTTACAATCTCCTCTGCAATTTCCCAACTTGGTAGTCTTGAAACCTCAAGACCCATTGTGAAGAATCCAACTTGTGTTGCATGAATATCTTCCGCGGAAATTAACGCGTTTGATGTAGCATTGTAGATAGCATTTCTCCGGTTTGGGTCTTCTATTGAGATTGTAGGCCAATGAATTACATTATCTGCACTGCTAGCTTCCTTTATCGTAATTCCAAATCTTCCAGTTGCATCCTTGCTACTTATAGCCCTAGCAGGTGCAATTCCCAATGGTATATCTTGAGCTTTTACGACAAGGTCAAGTTCTGAATCATCAAATCGACCTAAAATAACTGAAACACGAATGCTCCCAATTGAGTGCTGTTCCAAAGTAGTTATTCCTCTCTTTCATCTATTGCTTTGCGGAAACATTCACACACATATTTCGTTAGGCCAACAAGGGTTATTTCCTTTACTGACTGGGGTGAACGAGCGTAATGACACACACCAGTGACTATTGCCTTAGCTGAATCATATTCTGAGAGACCCCCAACACCTGCCCCAATTGCTGGAAATGCAATAGACTTCAGATTATGTTGGGATGCAATTGTTAATGCACTCTGAACTGATGAAATCACCTTCCATTGTGTTGCCTTACCACCTGGCGGCATTCCTGCACAGTGGAGGACGTATTTGGCTGGTAATTTTCCTCCAGTTGTCATGACCGATTCTCCCGGTCTGATAGGACCTAGAGCGATTGCCTCCTCCTCGATTTCAATACCCCCTTTTGCTTTAATTGCTCCAGCAACTCCTGAGCCCATCCATAGGTCTGAGTTTGCTGCATTGGCAATGGCATCAACAGCCAGTTCAGTGATGTCTCCCAAATATGTACGAACTAAGACATCACCTATTTTCCTCTCCATTATCCTCACTCCGCACATGAAGTGCATTACCTATTGTAATCATTTTCGTAAAAGGTTATTGTCCCGCAACCTTTTTGGCTATCACTTTGTTTCCTAAGTTGGCGAGTAAACTGAATGATATCAACGAAGAAGAAATGCAGAGATTGATTGAGCGGTTTGGTGAACCTAAGAAATGTAGATTTTCTGCTGATTTTCTTGAATTTGAGTGCCATCTAGTCAGGCAGACGCGAACAAAGGGACGTCTGCATGATATTACATGTTTTATTCGCCAGAAAAAGAATGGGTATGTTGTAATCCAGAAACATCAGTATGCGAATTCAGGTATCTATCGCGCTCCATCTGGAGGGGCCAATATTGGAGAATCTCTTGAAGTAGCTGCTCACAGAGAGATGTATGAGGAGACCGGTCTTGAAGTTCGTCTGTTGAAATTCATACTGGATTTACATCTTGATGTTGTTTGCTCGAGTGAGACCATCCCCTGGCGGTCTCTTGTCTTTCTCGCAGAGCCAATTGGTGGAACAATGAAACCTATCGATACCTACGAAATCTTCGACGTCAAGGTGATGAGTCGTGAGGATTTACTTGGTGATATTGATAGTCTAATGATTGAATCTGGGTGGGGTGGATTTGCGTATAGATCCTTCCTAACTCGTGAGTTCTTCAAGCGTATTGATGAGCTTAATATCTAGTGAGTGTTACTAGCATTCTAATTTGAGTAAGGTAGAACATAATTTGAGCAGAGGATTATTGACAGGCTGAGTTTTTCTAACGACAACATCAAACTCAATCACTCAACTTCCTTACCCCACTACCCTGGTTATAACCTTCTGCTCATAATTTATTCATTGGATAATTCGCTTCATACTGAAATTCATATTAATTTAAAATTGCAAATCATATCGTTCTAAGAAAGAACGAGTTTGGACAGCTATGTTGTATATTTCTCAGATTCCACTGATAATATCGTATTTGTATTAGTAACTATCACACTCTAAAATCCGAGATACGTCCCTGCAATTGAGACAGCAATGAAATATAGAAAAAGAAAAAGCGCTGCGAATAGCAGGCGTTGCCCAATTAGCGCAAACCTCCACATCTTTGTATGACTACCATCATCATTGTAGCGATCTTTGTCATCAAGAGGTTGTCTGCTCATAAGACATGATCCCACGATTAAAAGTATGCCAAATTCAAGGAAAGCGCCTCCTCCTGCAATTGTTGATACAAGTACCGTCTGTAATATGAGTAAGGAGATGAATCCGATGATTAAGTTCATGAACATGAGAATTGTTGCAAGGAGCAGCGCTCGTTCTATTTCCTTTATCTGCAAGCTTTTCCACCATACTACGAGTAATTTCAATGCTCAGGATGCATGACTTAAGGGTTTGGTTTAAGAAGAAAGATTATTCATTTTGCTTAGTAATTTTCCCAAGACAATACTCCATTAAACCCTTCAAGATATTGAAATTCATTGGTTTATACTCTCAATACCACAGTTCTTTTTTAATGGCATTGAAAATAGACCCCCTCTTATTGAAGGGGTCACTACAATTAGCAAACTCTATCTATTTGAAGACATGCGGGAAGAAGTAACCCTTTGGATGGTCGCATGCAGGGCATACTTCTGGAGGATGGTCTCCTTCATGGATATACCCACAATTTTCACATCGCCACTGTATTTTTTCCTTCTTCTTTAATATAGAGCCATTAGCGATTCTCTCTGCGAGTTCATGGTACCTCTCATGATGCCACATTTCAGCTTTTGCAATCATTCTCCATGCATGAGCTATTTTAGAGAATCCTTCCTTCTCCGCGATATCTGCATAACCGGGATACATATCAGAAAATTCGAATTTTTCGCCAGCTGCTGCTGAGCGTAGGTTTTCTTCAGTTGTGCCAATATGTCCAGTTGGAAAGTTCCACTCGACTTTAATTTCAGGAGTACATTCACCTGCATCCATGAATTTAAAGAATCGAGAAGCATGTTCATACTCTTGATTGGCTGTCTCTTCGAACACAGCTGCTATGTATTCGAAACCATCTTTCTTTGCCGCTTTTGCATATCTCTGGTATCTATTCCTCGCCTGAGATTCTCCAGCAAAGGAAGTTAAGAGATTCTTTTCAGTTTCCGTTCCTTTTAGCTTCATTTTACCAACTCTCTCAATGGAGTGTAGTCTCCATTATAGGTTCTCCAACATGAGAATGTAGTGAACATGGTTTTCAAGTTAATAAGCGTAGTCTTAGGCTAGACTAACTTGATTTTGAAACTCACTTTATTCGGTCTGCAATAATTTTAGCAAGTTCTTTGAGCTGTTGATTCTCTTCTTCACTTGCACGCGCTTTGACACGAATGATTGGTTCAAGTATTTCCTTTTTCATATCAGTGAACATCTGCTGGAGTTTCTTTACCCCACCGCCGCCCCATCCGTAGGTTCCGAACAATGCAATTGTTTCTACTGGGAATCTCTTGCCTTGTACTTCATTTACAAATCCCCACACTTTCGGATAGGGAAATGCATCATAGGTTGGAGTACCCACTACCAGAACACTAGCACGAACTGAATCTGTGATTATATGACTCATATCACT